>NZ_JAAQXA010000061.1:0-2620 GCF_012985775.1 Pseudomonas sp. WS 5011 | reverse complement strand
TGCGGATTCCACGGTCATCTGGCCACCCATTCCATGAGCATCTGACCACCGATTCCACGCTGATCCGGCCACCCATTCCACGCGCATCCGGCCACTGATTCCACGGCCATCCGGCCACTCAACCGGGCAGGCAGCTACGCAGGATTTCTTCACTACCATCGACCTCTTTTTCGAAGCAGAGAGGTCGTCGTGGAGCGTTTATCCATGCGTAAAATTCGCGAAGTACTACGTCTCAAGTTCGAGGTCGGACTATCAGCTCGCCAGATTGCGGTCAGCGTGCAGGTCGGTCGTGTCACCGTCGGCGACTACCTCAATCGTTTTGCCGCCAGTGGTCTCAGTTGGCCCTGTTCGTTGTCCGATGCCGAGTTGGAGCAGCAACTGTTCCCGCCGGCCCCGGCGGTTGCCAGCGAGAAGCGGCCTTTACCCGATTGGGCATGGGTGCATGCCGAACTGCGCCGCCCCGGGGTGACCCTGGCGCTGCTCTGGCAGGAGTACCGCCTGAGCCAGCCGCAGGGCTTTCAGTACAGCTGGTTCTGTGAGCACTACCGGGCCTGGCAGGGCAAGCTGGACGTGGTGATGCGTCAGGAGCACCGCGTCGGCGAGAAGCTGTTCGTCGACTATGCCGGCCAGACGGTGCCGGTTATCGACCGCCACAGCGGCGAGATCCGCCAGGCGCAGGTGTTCGTCGCGGTGCTCGGCGCGTCCAGCTACACCTTCGCCGAAGCCACCTGGTCGCAGCAGCTGCCGGACTGGCTAGGCTCGCATACCCGTTGCTTCGCCTTCCTCGGCGGCGTGCCGGAGATCGTGGTGCCGGACAACCTGCGCAGCGCGGTGAGCAAGGCCCATCGTTACGAGCCGGACATCAACCCCAGCTACCGCGACCTTGCCGAGCACTACGGAGTGGCGGTGGTGCCGGCGCGGGCACGCAAACCGCGCGACAAGGCCAAGGCCGAAGTCGGCGTGCAGGTGGTCGAGCGTTGGATCCTCGCGGCCCTGCGCAACCGTCAGTTCTTCTCCTTGGACGAACTCAACAGCGCCATCTCCGTGTTGCTGGAGCGGCTCAACCAACGCCCGTTCAAGAAGCTGCCGGGCTCGCGCCAGACGGCCTTCGACAGCCTGGATCGTCCGGCGCTGCGCCCCCTGCCGGAGCAACCCTACGTCTACGCCGAGTGGAAGAAAGCGCGGGTGCACATCGACTACCACGTCGAGGTCGATGGGCATTACTACTCGGTGCCGTATCAACTGGTGAAGAAGCAGCTGGAGGTGCGCCTGACGGCGCGCACCGTCGAGTGTTTCCACGCCAACCAGCGAGTGGCCAGCCACCTGCGCTCAATGCACAAGGGCCGGCACAGCACGCAGGCCGAGCACATGCCCAAGAGCCATCGCGAGCATGCCGAGTGGACGCCACAACGGCTGATCCGCTGGGCCGAGCAGACCGGGCCGAGCACCGCCGGCGTGATCCGGCACATCCTCGAACGGCGCATCCATCCGCAGCAGGGCTACCGGGCCTGCCTGGGCATCCTGCGCCTGGGCAAGACCCATGGCGAAGTGCGCTTGGAGTTGGCCTGCCGTCGCGCCATCAGCCTCGGTGCGTGCAGTTACAAGAGCCTCGAATCGATCCTGCGCCAGGGGCTGGAAAACCTGCCGCTGGCCCAGCAGCACCTGCCCCTGCTGCCGGACGACCACGCCAACCTGCGCGGCCCCGGCTACTACCACTGAACACAAGGAAACTCACCATGCTGCCCCATCCGACCCTGGACAAGCTGCAAACCCTGCGCCTGCACGGCATGCTCAAGGCGCTGAATGAACAACTGAAAACCCCGGACATCGACAGCCTGAGCTTCGAGGAACGCCTCGGTCTGCTGGTCGACCGCGAGCTGACTGAACGCGACGACAAGCGCCTGAGCAGCCGCCTGCGCCAGGCCCGGCTCAAGCACAACGCCTGCCTCGAAGACATCGACTACCGCAGCCCGCGCGGGCTGGATAAGGCGCTGATCCTGCAACTGAGCGGCGGCCAGTGGCTACGCGACGGCCTCAACCTGATCATCGGCGGCCCCACCGGTGTCGGTAAAACCTGGCTGGCCTGCGCCCTGGCCCACCAGGCCTGCCGAGAAGGCTACAGCGTGCGTTACCTGCGCTTGCCGCGTTTGCTGGAAGAACTGGGTCTGGCCCATGGCGACGGGCGCTTCGCCAAGCTGATGAGCAGCTACGCCAAGACCGACCTGCTGATCCTCGATGACTGGGGCTTGGCCCCGTTCACCGCCGAACAGCGGCGCGACATGCTGGAGCTACTGGACGACCGCTACGGCCAGCGCTCGACCATCGTTACCAGCCAGATGCCGGTGGACAACTGGCACGAACTGATCGGCGATCCGACCCTGGCCGACGCTATCCTCGACCGCCTGGTGCACAACGCTTACCGGATCAATCTGAAGGGTGAATCAATGCGCAAACGGACGCAGAAATTGACGACGCCAGCCAACCCGGACTAACAATGCCACCCCTGCGTCGCTGCGCTCCGACTGCCCGGCCGGATGGCCGTGGAACAGGTGGCCAGATGGCCCTGGAATGCCTGGCCAGATGAGAGCGGACTGGGTGGCCGGATGGCGTGGAATCCGCA
>NZ_JAAQXA010000060.1:0-2626 GCF_012985775.1 Pseudomonas sp. WS 5011 | reverse complement strand
CGTGACCGCCTGTTTCGGAACAGGCTGGAAATCGGTCACGTTGATAGCGAAATGAGCGGTCACGCGTTAGCGAAATGGCCGGTCACGATCTACCGAAACGACCGGTCACGGTGGGCCGAAATACGCAGTCAGTGGAATGGCAAGCTGGTCTGCGACGACTTCGCTGGCTACAAGGCCAGCTTCGAGCAAGGCATTACCGAAATCGGCTGCATGGCCCACGCCCGCCGCAAGTTCTTCGATCTGCACGCTGCAAACAAAAGCCAGTTGGCCGAACAAGCACTGCACGCGATGGGCAGCCTGTACGAAATCGAACGGCAAGCACGGGACATGAGCGATGAAGAACGCTGGCGAATACGACAGGAAAAGGCCTCACCGATCCTCGATACACTGCATGACTGGATGCTGGCCCAGCGTGATCTTGTGCCCAACGGATCGGCCACGGCGAAAGCCTTGGATTACAGCCTTAAACGCTGGGTAGCGCTGACGCGCTACCTGGAAGATGGAACTGTGCCCATAGACAACAACCAGGTCGAAAACCAGATCCGGCCCTGGGCACTGGGGCGCTCGAACTGGTTGTTTGCCGGGTCGCTACGCAGCGGCAAACGCGCGGCGGCGATCATGAGCCTTATCCAGTCGGCCCGCATGAACGGGCATGATCCGTATGCCTATCTCAAGGACGTGCTGACACGCCTGCCGACGCAGCGGGCGAGTGAGGTCGGCCAACTGCTGCCGCATCAGTGGGCGCCTGCCTGAATCACGCAAGGTGAGTTCGGCGGACGCTTACTTTATGAGTGCAGATCTGATAACTCTTATCGATGCGCCATCGGATGAACAGGATGACTTCTACAGTGATGATGATCTTTTCAAGATATCCTCCTGGGGAGCTGATCTGAGTTTTCGTGAGCTGATTTCTCGATATGACGAGGATGAACTGGTCAAGCCAGAACTCCAGCGAAACTACGTTTGGGACAAAACTGAAGCATCGAGATTTATAGACTCAGTTCTTCTCGGACTACCCGTTCCGAGCATTTTTCTAGCTAAGACAAAAGACGAAAAGCTTCTAATTATTGACGGCTACCAAAGATTTATGACCGTCAGAGATTACGTAAAGGGAATTTTCTCGAAAGACCAGTCTGTATTTCGACTGTCGCGAAGCGATAAGATTCATGAGCGCTGGAGAGGTAAGGCCTTTCTTGAATTGTCCGAAGATGAGCAGCGCAAGATTAGGAATACAACAATTCATGCAATTATCTTCATGCAACAACATCCTGCTAATGGTGATACTAGTCTATATCAAGTATTTGAGAGAATTAACTCAAGCGGCAGGACATTGCTGCCGCAAGAGATTAGAAACTGTATCTATCAGGGGCCGATCAACTCACTTCTGATCGAGTTAAATCTCAACAAAAGCTGGCGAGCTCTTTGGGGGGGTGAAAGCCCCGACGAACGGATGCGTGATCTTGAGCATATCCTTCGATTCTTTGCGCTCTCTGATGAAAGAATACTTACCTCGGATAAAGCGCCGACTAGAATTTCTCTGAAGAAATATCTGAACCAATATATGGATTCGGTTAATCATTCTGATTTTATCGCTGACCTTAAATCAAGATTTGAAGAAAGTATCAGTTTTGCTCATGAGAATTTTGGCTCTGGAGCATTCCATAATTTATCTTCAACAGAAGAAGGGAAGCTGGTACCGAATTTTAGTCCTACCTTGTTTGACTCTGTCATGATTTCAGTCGACGCTGCAATCAAGAGCGGAATAAATAACTTTGATAAAGGTGAGCTTGAAGCCAAACGGGTTGCTATTCTGAGGAGTCGGGAGTACCAGAAATTGCTATCCGAAGAAACAATGAGGGTTACAAACATTAGAACTAGGGTGGGAAAAATGTTTGGCGCGCTCTTTGGGGTAGAGATGCAATGAACAACATGGAAGTTAAGAAAATTCTCGATGATTGTCTTACGGAACTTGACGGGATAGCTGCACTGTTGACTGGGCTAGGAGATGGTGCGAAACCAACGCCCTACATCAAGAAGTACGCTGTTATTCGCGCAACCGGGAGCATTGAATCTGCCTTCAAGCAAACAATCGCTGACAAGATAGACAAGGATAGCCACATTCAGGTAAAAAATTTCATCAAAAGAAAAGTCCGCGACTCCTCATGCAATCCTAAACTCGGCATGATCGAAAACATGCTTACCGAATTTGACGAACGGTGGCGTGCTAGGTTTGACGAGCAAATGGCACTTGATGATAAGCCTAGGCTTAAGGGCGCACTTACAGCTTTGGTTGATGCTCGAAACGACTTTGCTCATGGAGGCGATCCGGACTTAGCTATCGATTCCACATTGAAGCACTTCAAAGACGGCGTACGAGTTATCGAAATCTTGGACGCTGTTGTTCATCATGACTATGAAGCAGACTAAACGTATAAGAACTCATTCCATCTGGCCTGCGCTAGAAGCTATGCAGATCGGTGGGTTTAGACCTTACGACTAACTGGGCGGCCGCGAAAACTGAGTGCAACACCTGACCTTTCCGGTACGGTGCTGCCCCTATGTCCTATTCCGAACTCAGCGTTGAAGAGCGCGCGATCATTCAGCTCAGTCAAGCTCAAGGCTTCAC
>NZ_JAAQXA010000005.1:0-265676 GCF_012985775.1 Pseudomonas sp. WS 5011 | reverse complement strand
TGACCGCCTGTTTCGGAGCAGGCTGGAAATCGGTCACGTTGATAGCGAAATGAGCGGTCACGCGTTAGCGAAATGTCCGGTCACGATCTACCGAAACAGCCGGTCACGGTGGGCCGAAATACGCAGATTGCTGAAGAACTGGCCTTGAGCCGCAGCCTGATCAGCCTTACTACTGCGCTTCCCGTGTTATGCATGGGTTTGCTCGCGCCTTTTGCGCCGCGTCTGGCGGTGCGCCTGGGGCTCGAACGTACTATTGCCCTGTGTCTGGCGGTTATTGCTGTGGCGCTGTTGCTGCGTGCGGTAGGGCATGCCAGCTCAATTCTGATTGGCAGTGCGGTGCTGCTGGGCGCAGCTATCGCGGTTGCGGGGCCTTTGTTATCGGGGTTCATCAAGCGCCACTTCGCTGGGCGGATGGGCAGCGTGGTGGGCTGGTATTCGCTGAGCATGGCTATTGGTGGTGCGGGTGGTGCAGTACTGACGATCCCGGCTACCCAGTGGTTGGCAAATGACTGGACCTATGGCCTGGCCATCTGGGCGCTACCGGCGGTCGTCGGTTTGCTGCTGTGGCTGTTCCTGCCTAACCGCGTCGAAGCCGAAAGCGAAGAGGGTGGCACCGGCTTACCTTGGCGGCAGCCACGGGCCTGGTTGATCAGTGCATTTTTTGCCATCCAAGCCGGCTTGTTTTATGCCCTCGCCACCTGGGCCGTAGCGCGTTACAACGAAGCCGGGTTGAGCTTGATGCACAGCAACAGTCTGTTCAGTGTGTCGATGCTGATGGGACTGCCCAGCTCATTTCTGCTGCCCTGGTTGGCGCAGCGGTTCAAGAACCGTTACCTGCTGCTGGTCGGCTGTGGGCTGCTGTCGTCGATCAGCTTGGCGATGATTACCTTCCAACCGACCGTGCTGCCTGAACTTTGGGCGGTGACCATCGGCTTTGGTTTAGGCGGCTCGTTTGCCTTGTCGCTGGTGCTGCCGTTGTACGAGGCGGGATCGCCACTGGCGGTCAGCCGCTGGACGGCGATGATGCTGTGCATGGGATACAGCATTGCTTGTTTGACACCGGTATTGACCGGGTTGGCGCGCGATCTGGCGGGTAACTACCAGTTGCCGTTTATGGTGCTTACCGGGCTTGCGGTGCTGATGACGGTGCTGGCCTGGATGATGCGGCGCGGGCCGAAGCGCGCCTGTAGCTGACGCCGCCTAGGCGTCGCTATGCCACGGCAATGACGCTTATTTGGCAGTAGTTCCTTCCTTGCTCTGGACGGCTGTGATAGAAGGCAGCCTTGATTTGCTGGAGTGCCTGCGTGGAGTCCGAATCCATCGTTTATGGTTGCATCCGAGACTGGCCATCGGACAGTCCGGCGGAGAGTCGACTGCGCCGTGAAATCAATCGGCAAGTGCTCGATGAGCTACCGGCCGGCGATGCCTGGAGCTTTCTCGGGCGTGAGATGTTCGCCTGCTGTGAACAACCGGGCGATGGCTTGTATCAGACCCAGGTGATCCACTTTGGTGCCAGCTACCGTACGGTGGAGTATGAGTGGAGCCTATGGATCAAGCAGTTCGAGGCGCTGCTCAAGCGTCTGTACTGGGCCAGTGCGGTGGTGCACCTGGAAACCGAGCTGAACGGCACGCACACCTTTCGCTGGGAGTCCGACAGTGGTTTCCACAGCCCGCAGGAAGGTGAGTTGCGCGTGCGTTGCGCCTGGGAGCGCGAGGGTGGCCTGCGAGGGTAGCCGGCCACATGCTACTTAGTCTTCAAGACCCTCAAGCGCATCCAGCCACTCTTTCGGTACATCGCGCTTCAGCGCCAGCTGGCATTGCTGGCTCTCCGCATCAAACACAATCACTGCCTGGCCCTTGCTCAGCGCGTGGCGTACCCGTTCGATACGCGTATCCAGTGGAGTCTCGTCGCCATTGTCGGTGCCGTCGCGGGTAACGAAGTCTTCGATCAGGCGGGTCAGGGTGTCAGCTTCGAGCAGGTGATAAGGGATCAGCACGGTAAGGCCTCCAGAGCGCAGCGCGGATGCTAGCAGGCCGTTGGGAAATTACCTACGTTGGGAGTGCTGCGTTAAAAACTGCCTTGAAAAGCCGCTTGTGACTAACACCCTTGAGCACGATCTCAGGGGCGATTCACAGGGCTCTGCGTGTGCATGTCTGCCGCGCCGCTACTGAACGGACGGCTCTGCAGGCTGCAGATACGCTTCCAGGGTGCTGTACAGCTTGGCACTGTCCAGGGGCTTGCCGAGGAAGTCATTCATGCCTGCATCAGCGCCATGCTGGCGGTGCTCATCCAGGATATGGGCGGTCAGGGCGATGATCGGTACGGCTGGCAGGTTGTACTGACGCTCCAGGCGACGGATTTGCCGCGTGGCTTCGAAACCGTCCATCTCTGGCATTTCGCAGTCCATCAGAATCAGTTGCGTGGCATTGGGGTCGCGTTGGTACTCATTCAGTGCAGCCAGGCCATTGGTCACCAGGCGCACGTTATAGCCACGCTTTTTCAGAAAGCCCTGCACCACCAGCTGGTTCACGGGGTTATCTTCGGCCACCAGGATGCAAGGCGCGGTGCCTGTATCTGTGTGGGTTTTGGGTTGCGGTTGGATTTCCACGATACGCGGCTCTTCGTACAGTTCGAGTAGGGCGCTGCGCAGGGCGTTGATGGCCAGCGGCTGAGGTAGGCCGAGCAGGCGCAGGCCGGCGGAGCTGGGCAGTTGCTGACAGTGTTCGGGCGCGCAGAGCAGCAGCACGCGTTGCCCAGGTTGCAGCAGTGGACGCAGCGAATCCAGCCAGTGCTGAATGCTGCCCGGCCACGGTGCCATCAGCACCAGCAGTGGCGGGGCGGAGAAGTCTTCCAGGTAGCCTTGCAGGGTTTCCGGGTTCTGGCAGCGCTCGGTGCGCATGCCCCAACGCCCCAGCAAGCGGCTCAAGGCATCGAGGCCGAGACCGTCTAGTGACGTCAGCAGAGCGGTGCGGCCCTTGAGTAGCTCGTGCAGTGGGTCAGTTGGGAGTTCGTCAGCGCTTTGCGGAACATCGAAGGCAAAGCGCGTGCCCTGGCCGAGGGTGCTCTGCACCTCGATACGGCCGCCCATCATTTCCACCAGCTCCTTGCTGATCGCCAGACCCAGGCCGCTGCCACCATAACGGCGGGTGGTGCTGGAATCGCCCTGGGCGAAGGATTCAAACAATTGGGTCAGAGCCGTGTCACTGATGCCAATGCCGCTGTCGCTGATGGCGAACACCAGATGCGGTTTGCCCTGGGAATCATTGCGCCGGCAGACATTCAGTGCGACGTGGCCTTCGGCGGTGAATTTCAGGGCATTGCTGAGCAGGTTCATCAGCACCTGCTTAAGCCGTGTCGGGTCACCCTGGGCACGGCGTGGCACGCCACTTTCCAGGCTGACATAGAGGCGCAGACGCTTATCCAGCGCCTGCCCCGTGAACAGGCTGAGGGTGTCGGAAATCAGCTCTTCCAAGTCGAATTCGATGTGTTCCAGGCTGAGCTTGCCGGATTCGATGCGTGCGTAATCGAGGATGTCGTTGATCACCGCCATCAGCGAGCTGCCGGAGCTGGAAATGGTGTCGACATAGAAACGCTGGCTGCGGTCCAGCGGGGTCTCTTTGAGCAGCTGCAACATGCCCAGTACGCCGTTGAGTGGGGTGCGGATTTCATGGCTCATCTTGGCCAGAAAGCGGCTCTTGGCCAGGTTCTCGATTTCTGCTTGCTCAGCGGCGCGGCGCGACTGGAAGCCTTCTTCCTTTAGCAGGTTGATGCGGTCGGCCAGGCCGATGGACAGGGTAATCAGCTCGATGGTTACGCCGATTTTCACCACCGTTGCGCCGAATACACCCAGCACTTCCAGGCCCAGCGAGCCAGTGGTGGCTTGAATAAAGGCGAACAGCAGGATGGCCCAGGCCAGCGTGTAATAAGAGCCGTAACGTACACCGCGCCGCCAGACATAGACCCCGGTGAGCAGCAAAATCAGCGACACCAGCGAGACCGTGACGCTGGCCAGAATATTCCACGCGTTGAAGCCTATCAGTGGTACCGACAACAGGCAGCCGGCGCAAGCCAGCATCAATAAGCGCAGGCCCGTGTCCAGGCGTGGAAAGTACTGCGGCGCATGCAGGAAGTGGCGGCTGAATTGAATGGCGGTGAGGCAATGCAGGTACATCAGGATGTAGATGCTCACCGATTGGAACACCACATGCTCGGGCAGTAGCTTGAACAGCATGCCGTCGAAGCAGGCGGCCAGCAGGCCGACGTTGAGGTTGTAGGCCAGGTACCAGAGGTAGGCCGATTCACGTAGCGAGATAAACAGGAACAGGTTGTAGCAGAACATCGCAAACAGCACGCCATAGAACGCGCCATTGAACCCCATGAGGTTTTCCTGGGCGGCCGCGCTGGCTTGATAGGTGCTGAAGAACAGCGGCATAAAGATCGTGCTGGTGGTCTCGACCCGTACCAGCAAGGTGCTGTCACCGGGCGTCAGCTCCAGTGGAAACCAGAAGTTGCGCACCTGCACAGGGCGCTGGGAGAAGGCAAAGCGGTCGCCGCTTTCCTGCATCTGCCACTGACCATCAGCGTGGCGCAGGTACACCTGCAGGTGGTCCAGTAGGGGGTAATTGACTTCCAGGTAGCCGGCCAGGTCCTGTGCCAGGCGGTTGTTCAGACGTACCTTGAACCACCAGACCGAATCATTTTTGCCGAGGTTGGCGTGTTCGCCGTTGACAGGGGTAAAGCGCTCATCGCTGAGCGCGCCGACTTGTTCGGCGCTCAGCATGCCTTTTGAATCTTCCAGGTAAGCCATGGACGGGCCTAGTGACAGACGCAAATCGGCGCTGTCCAGTGTGGCAGGCAGCAACGCCCACGCCGGCCCACACAGCCAGAACAGCACCATCGCCAGCCATATCCGAGGCATTCACCGACCTCAATATTATTATCTGAGGCCAGATCCGGCCTCGCGTCATGCTGTCACTTTGCCCGGATGCGTGCGGCCCTTCAAGCGTCCTGATCGCGGGGGCGCAATAAGCTGTCAACCGTCGGTACACGGGTATCACTTTCCATCTGGGCATCGTGCTCCAGTTGGTGGCTGAAGCGATCTAGCGAGCCCTGCGCCGGCTGGGCATCGCTGGAGAATACCGGTGGGCTGAGCACGTAAGCGGCAAGCAAACGGCTGAGGGATTTGAGGCTGTCGATATGCGTACGTTCATAGCCGTGTGTGGCGTCGCAGCCGAAGGCCAGCAGGGCGGTGCGGATGTCGTGGCCAGCGGTGACCGCCGACTGTGCGTCGCTGTGGTAGTAGCGAAACAAGTCGCGACGTACCGGGATTTCATTCTCGCTGGCCAGGCGCAGCAGTTGGCGTGACAGGTGATAGTCGTAAGGCCCGCCTGAGTCCTGCATGGCCACGCTGACGGTGTGTTCGCTGGACTGCTGGCCCGGCGCAACCGGGGCGATGTCGATGCCGACAAATTCGCTGACATCCCAGGGCAGGGCTGCTGCCGCACCAGAACCGACTTCCTCGGTGATGGTAAACAGCGGGTGGCAGTCGATCTCCGGTTCCAGGCTGCTTTCTTTGATGGCCTTGAGTGCGGTAAGCAGCGCCGCGACGCCGGCTTTGTCATCCAGGTGACGCGCGCTGATATGCCCACTCTCGGTAAATTCCGGCAGCGGATCGAAGGCGACAAAATCGCCCACCGAAATGCCCAGTGATTCGCAGTCGGCGCGTGTGCTGCAGTAGGCGTCCAGGCGCAGTTCGACGTGGTCCCAGCTGATTGGCAATTGGTCCACGGCGGTATTGAACGCGTGCCCCGAGGCCATCAGCGGCAGCACGCTGCCACGAATCACACCCTGGTCGGTAAACACGCTGACACGGCTGCCTTCGGCGAAGCGGCTCGACCAGCAACCGACGGCGGCCAGGCCCAGGCGGCCGTTGTCCTGCAGTTCGCGGACGATCGCGCCAATGGTGTCCAGGTGCGCTGAAACCGCGCGGTCTGGGCTGCTCTGCTTGCCTTTTAGAGTGCCGCGAATGGTGCCGCGTCGGGTCATCTCGAAGGGGATGCCGATCTCCTCCAGACGCTCGGCGACGTAGCGCACGATGGTGTCGGTAAAGCCGGTGGGGCTGGGAATGGCGAGCATTTCCAACAGTACTTTCTGCAGATAAGCGAGGTCGGGTTCGGGGAGTTGCTGCATGGAGTCTCCTCTACGGCGATTGCGCCCCTCAGCCGTTGCCGGAGAGAGGCTGGGGAAGGGGTTAGCTAGGCGTTTGGCTCAATGGAAACAGCAGGTCGATAAAACGCTCTGCCGTGGGTTGCGGCTGGTGGTTGGCCAGGCCGGCGCGCTCGTTGGCTTCGATAAACACGTACTCGGGTTGATCGGCCGCAGGCACCAGCAAATCGAGGCCGACCACCGGAATATCCAGGGCGCGGGCGGCTTTTACTGCAGCATCGGCCAGCACCGGGTGGAGGATGTCGGTGACGTCTTCCAGGCTGCCGCCGGTGTGCAGATTGGCGGTTTTACGCACGGGCAGGCGTTGGCCAGCGGTTAGCACGCTGTCGTAGTCCACCCCGGCGGCATGCAGGGTGCGCAGGGTTTCAGCGTCCTTGGGAATGCGGCTTTCGCCTTCGGTGGCGGCTTGCCGACGACGGCTTTGTGCGTCGATCAGCTCGCCGATGCTGTGCTGGCCATCACCGATCACTTCCGCCGGGCGGCGAATGGCGGCGGCCACGACGGCAAAGCCGATCACCAGAATGCGCAGATCAAAGCCTGGGTGAAAGCTTTCCAGCAGCACGCGGCTGTTGAAGTTACTGGCGCGTTCGATAGCATCCTGCACATCCAGCGGCGTGCGCAGATCCACCGCCACGCCCTGGCCCTGTTCGCCATCCACCGGCTTGACCACCAGGCTGCCATGCTCGGCGAGAAACGCGGCGTTGTCCTCGGCGCTGCCGGCCAGGCGCTGGGCGGGCAGGTGCAAGCCAGCGCGAGCCAGAGTGCGATGTGTCAGGCGCTTGTCCTGACACAGGGTCATGCTTACCGCGCTGGTCAGGTCGCTCAGGGATTCCCGGCAGCGGATTCGCCGGCCGCCGTGGCTCAAGGTGAACAGCCCGGCGTCGGCGTCGTCGACCTGCACTTCGATGCCGCGTCGCAGCGCTTCATCAACGATGATTCGCGCGTAAGGGTTCATCGGTGTATGCGGGCCAGGGCCGAGGAAGAGGGCTTCGTTGATGCCGTTTTTGCGCTTGATGCTGAAGGTCTGCAGCTCGCGAAAGCCCAGCTTGGCATACAGGCCCTTGGCCTGTTCGTTGTCATGCAGCACGGACAGGTCCAGGTAGCTCAGGCCGCGGCTCATAAAGTGTTCGATCAGGTGACGTACCAGCACTTCGCCAACCCCTGGCCTGCTGCAGCGTGGGTCGACCGCCAGGCACCACAGGCTGCTGCCGTGGTCCGGGTCCTGATAAGCCTTGTGGTGGTTAAGGCCCATCACGCTGCCGATCACCGCGCCGCTGTCTTCATCCTCGGCCAGCCAGTACACCGGTCCACCAAGGTGGCGCGGAGTGAGTTTGCCAGGGTCGATCGGCAGCATGCCGCGCAGTTGATACAGCTCATTGATCGCCTGCCAGTCCTCGGCATTCTGTGCGCGGCGCACTCGGTAACCGCGAAAACCGCGGCGCGCCGGGCGGTAGTCGGTAAACCACAGACGCAGCGTGTCGGACGGATCGAGAAACAGCTGCTGCGGCGCTTGCGCGAGCACCTGGTGCGGCGCGGCGACATACAGCGCGATATCGCGCTCGCCGGGCTGCTCGGTCAGCAGATCACTGGCCAGGGCGGCAGCATCCGGGTAGGTGTGGCCGAGCAGCAGGCGGCCCCAGCCGCAGTGCACCGCTTGCGGTTGGCTGGGCGGGGCGTTGTGGTCCTCGGCCAGGCGCGCCTGCAGGCGCTCGTAGGAGGGCGCTTGGCCGCGTAGCAGGCGTTGATTAAAGGCAGTGGCACGCATTGGAGGGGTTCCTTTGCCGTTAACAGGTGGCGGATGCTGCGGTGGCGGGTGTGTACCCAGCCACTGCAGCGCTCTACAGGCCGTGTTCGTTCAACCAGAGATTCAGCGCGGCCAGTTGCCACAGCTTGGATCCGCGCAAAGGCGTCAGTTGACCGTGTGGGTCACTCAACAAATGATCCAGCATGGCCGGGTTGAACAGGCCGCGATCCTGGCTGGGGTCGAGCAGCAGGTCACGCACCCAGCTGAGGGTGGCGCCTTCCAGGTGCTTGAGGCCAGGCACCGGGAAATACCCTTTGGGCCGGTCGATGACGGCGCTGGGGATCACCTTACGTGCCGCTTCCTTGAGCACATGCTTGCCGCCATCCGGCAGCTTGAAACGCCCAGGGATATGTGCCGAAAGCTCGGCCAGGCGATAGTCGAGGAAGGGTGTGCGCGCCTCCAGACCCCAGGCCATGGTCATGTTGTCGACCCGTTTGACCGGGTCATCGACCAGCATCACCGTGCTGTCCAGGCGCAGCGCCTTATCCACAGCGGCCACGGCGCCAGGCTGGGCGAAATGCTCACGAACAAAGTCGCCAGCCATGTCGCCGGTTAGCCAGGCGGGCTGCACGCAGGCGGCGTATTCGTCGTAATCACGGTCGAAGAACGCCGCGCGGTAAGCGCCGAAGGCATCCTCGGCAGCGTCCACCTGCGGATACCAGTGGTAGCCGGCGAACAGCTCATCGGCGCCCTGGCCGCTCTGCACCACCTTGCAGTGCTTGGCCACCTCGCGTGACAGCAGGTAGAAAGCGATGCAATCGTGGCTGACCATCGGCTCGCTCATGGCGCGAAAGGCCGCTGGCAGCTGTTCGAGAATCTCGTGCTCACCGATACGCAGTTGATGGTGGCGGGTAGCGAAGTGCTCGGCGATCAGGTCGGAATACTGGAACTCGTCACCGCGTTCGCCGCCGGCATCCTGAAAGCCGATGGAGAAGGTCGACAGGTTGTCCATCCCGGCTTCACGCAGCAGGCCGACCAGCATGCTCGAGTCCACACCGCCGGACAGCAGCACGCCGACATCCACGGCGGCGCGTTGGCGGATCGACACGGCTTCGCGCATGCCATCCAATACGCGCTCTTGCCATTCTTCCAGGCCGAAGGCGATTTCTTCGCGCTGCGGGCCGAATGTCAGGTTCCACCAGGTCTGCTGTTCACAGTTGCCTTGGGCGTCGATACGCATCCAGCTGGCCGGTGCCAGTTTCTCCACCCCAGCCAGCAGGGTGCGCGGTGCCGGCACCACGGCGTGGAAGTTCAGGTAGTGGTTGAGGGCGACGGGATCGAGGGTTTTGCCGATGTCACCGCCGGCCATCAGCGCCGGCAAGCTGGAGGCAAAGCGCAGGCGCTCGCCAGTGCGTGACAAGTACAGGGGCTTGACCCCGAGGCGGTCGCGGGCGATGAACAGCTGCTGGCTGTCGCGCTCCCAGATGGCAAAAGCGAACATGCCATTGAGCTTTGGCAGCAGGTCGCTGCCCCAGGCGTGGTAGCCCTTGAGCAGCACCTCGCTGTCGCCAGCGGAGAAGAAGCGGTAGCCGAGGGCTTTCAGCTCTTCGCGCAGTTCCGGGTAGTTGTAGATGGCGCCGTTGAACACCATCGTCAGCCCCAGTTCGCTGTCGATCATCGGCTGGCCGGAGGCTTCGGCCAGGTCCATGATCTTCAGGCGGCGATGGCCGAGGGCGAGTGGGCCCTGGCTGTGAAAGCCGTGGGCATCGGGGCCGCGGGCGGCCATGTGGTGGGTGATTCGCTCGACTGCAGCCAGGTCGGCCGGTCGTTGATCAAAACGTAATTCTCCAGCGATTGCGCACATAATTCCTTACCGGTATTGCCGTTGGGGAGTGGTTCGGGGCTGCCGAACCTTTTACACCAAAACAAAATAATGCTTTCATGTCAAAGTTTTATATCGGATTAAAAGGCGTATATGGTCGACAAAAAGGTTTCTACTGAAATAGATTTGTCATCTATTTCGGCCTTCGAACTGCCGCTGTTTAAGGCCTTGCGGCGTTTGCAGCAGGCCGGGGAAGTGCATGCCAAACGGCTCGGTCGCTTTGGTGGGCTGACGCCGATGCAGTTGATGATTCTGCAGGTGTTGGCGGGAGAGACGCGCCTGACGGCCAGCGACCTCAGTGGTCGTGTCAGCCTGACGGCTGCGACCCTGTCCGGCATGCTCGACAGACTGGAGGAAAAGGGCCTGTTGCAACGCCAGCGTGATGATCAGGATCGCCGCCGGCAGTGGCTGCTGCTCAGCGAACAGGGCCGCACCCTGCTGCAACAGGCGCCGAGCTTGCTGCCGCCGGAGTTTGTCGCGCGCTTTGCCGGGTTGGATGAGTGGGAGCGCCACAGCCTGACCGCCGCGTTGTTACGCGCGGCGCAGCTGTGTGGGGAAATGGAGTAAAACGTCGCGCCTGGGACGGCGCGGGGTTAGCGAGGACTAGCGCTGGGCGCTGAGCTTGGGCTGCTTGTACAGATCGATCAGCACCTGATCGAGAATCGACGAGGCGCCCCAGGGGCGTGGATCGTTGAGAATCGCTACCACGGCCCAGCTGTTGCCGTTGCTGTCGCGGCTGAAACCGGCGATGGCACGCACGTTGTTCAGCGTACCGGTCTTGATCCGCGCCTCGCCCACCAGCGGGGTGCGGTGTAGGCGTTTGCGCATGGTGCCGTCCATTGCTACCAGCGGCAGTGAAGCCATGAACTCGGCGGCGTAAGGACTCTTCCAGGCCGCCTGCAGCAGGGTCGCCATTTCACGCGCACTGACCCGCTCGGCACGTGACAGCCCGGAGCCGTTCTCCATCACCAGGTGCGGTGCAGTAATGCCTTTACGTGCCAGCCAGCTGCGAATCACCCGCTGCGCCGCCTTGCTGTCGTCCTGGTCGGCGGAGTTGCGAAACTGCGCGCCGAGGCTCAAGAACAGCTGTCGGGCCATGGTGTTGTTACTGTATTTGTTGATGTCGCGGATGATCTCGGTCAGGTCCGGGGAGTAGGCGCGGGCCAGCAGGCGGGCTTTCTCCGGCACTGGCGCAAGACGGTCCTTGCCCATGATGCTGCCGCCCAGTTCTTGCCAGATGGCGCGGATGGCGCCGGCGGCGTAGCCCGGGTGATCCAGCAGCGACAGGTAGGTCTGCGAGCTGCAGCCTTCGGCCAGTTTGCCGGTCACGATGACCGTGGTGCCGTCAAATTCGGTGACCGGGTTGTAGCGCACATCCGGCCAGCCCGGGCATTTGGCTGCCGGCAGGGCTTTGACGCGGTTGTCGATGCGGATAGAGGCAATTGGCGGCTCGGCGGCGATATGCACCTTGCCACCCTCGGTGCGGGCGATAAAACGCAGCGCCTTAAGGTTGACCAGCAGTGAGTCGGGGGCCACCAGGAACGGCTTGTTGGCGTCGCCGCCGTCGTCATTGAAGCTGGGCAGCTGTGGCTGTACGAAGTGGCTGCGGTCGAGTACCAGGTCGCCCGTCACCTGCAGCACGCCGTTCGCACGCAGGTCGCGCATCATCAGCCAGAGCTTTTCCATGTTCAGCTTGGGGTCGCCGCCGCCCTTGAGGTACAGGTTGCCGTTAAGCACGCCGTTCTTCAGTTGGCCATCGGTGAAGAATTCGGTTTTCCATTGGTGGGTCGGGCCGAGCAGTTCAAGCGCTGCGTAGGTAGTGACCAGCTTCATGGTCGAAGCCGGGTTGACGGAGATGTCGGCATTGAAATAAGTGCTATTACCCGGGCCGTTGAGCGGCACGGTGACCACAGACAGTGACTGGCTGCTGATCTTGTTGGCTTTCAATGACTGTTGAACTTTGTTTGACAAGCCCGGAGTGGCAGCCGCCAGCGGCAGGCAAACGGGTAACAGCAGGCCGGCGATGGCCAGGTGACGTAGGCTTTTGATCATGGGCGACTCCCCTCTAACTGAGGGACAAAGGTGACGCGAGGCATCTAACGAGGTTCCGTCGCGGGTTGGGATAATGTTGGCAATTATGCCCCAAGACAGTTCCGGCTGAGTGGCAGTAAATGCGATTGGCCGGGCTTTTCTGCGGGCTATCGGTTGACCTGTCGTCTTCCAGACGGGCGCGTAGGCCGCGAAACTGCTAGAGTGCCGCGCGTTATCACTTTTGAGGATTGTTCCATGGCTACTAACCGTTCCCGCCGTCTGCGCAAAAAACTCTGCGTGGATGAATTCCAGGAGCTGGGCTTTGAGCTGAACCTGAACTTCAAACAAGACCTGAGCGATGCAGCCATCGACAGCTTCTTGGAAGATTTTCTGCGTGACGCGATGGTCGCTAACGGCCTGGGCTATGTCGGCGGCGATGACTTCGGTCTGGTATGCCTGTCCAAGCGTGGCTCGGTCAATGAAGAGCAGCGTGCTGCTGTTGAAGCCTGGCTGAAAGGCCGTGACGAGCTGGTGGATTTCACTGCCAGCCCGCTGATCGACGTCTGGTACCCAGACAACTCGATCAATCAGGCCTAAGACCTGTGAGCAGGGCATGCATCGCGCATGCCCTGTTGCTTTGCCCTCCTGCAATTCCCGTCAGTCGCTCAGTCCAGCCTTGGCCAGCAGCGCAGTGATATCAACCTGGTCAATTTGCTCACGGCGCAAAAAGCGTTCGGCGTATTGCAGGTAGATTTTCTCCCGCACGAACAGCCCGAACAGCTCGGGGTCGATGTGTGCGCCCTTGCACATGCCCGCCATGATGTTGAGTGATTCAGACAGCAGTTTGCCTTTCTTGTAAGGCCGATCCACCGCTGTCAGCGCTTCGAAGATGTCCGCAACCGCCATCATCCGTGCTGGCAGGCTCATGTCTTCACGCTTAAGGCGTTTGGGGTAGCCCGTGCCGTCCATTTTTTCGTGGTGACCACCGGCAATTTCAGCGACGTTGGCCAGGTGCGCAGGGAAGGGCAGGTGGCTGAGCATGCGGATGGTCTGCACCATATGGCCGTTGATGATGAAGTGCTCCTCATTGGTCAAGGTGCCGCGTCCAATGCCGAGGTTATACAGCTCGCCGCGATTGTGTTTGTAGTGCGGTATGTCCAGCTTGAAACCCCAGGGGTTGTCCTCGGCGATCAGTTCACTCTCAGGGCGCTCGATCAGGTGTTCGGGTTTGTCGCTGAGCAGCGTTTCCTGCACCGGTAAGGGCTGTGCCGGTGTACGCGACTGGCGCAGGTTTTCTTCCCAGGACACTCCCAGGCGATCATCCAAAGTGCGCGCCCAGGTGCGCGCGCCGATGCGGCGCAGGCGTTCAAGATCGGCTTCGGCCATGGCTTCACCGCCCAGGTTGCAGCGGGCGATAAAGGCAAATTCGTCATCCAGAGTGGTGAGCAGTTCATCGCGCGCCTGGCCGAGGTTAGCAGCATCGCCACCCTGGCTGAGGTTCTCCCAGTAGCTGATCCAGGCATCGCGCTTGAGCACTTCGAAGCGCATGCGCACCTCGTGGATACGATCACAGATGGTTTCCAGCTTGGTGGCTTTATCCACCACGTATTCGGGCACAGTGACCTTGCCACAGTCATGCAGCCAGGCGGCGATATGCAGGGCTTCCCATTCTTCTTCGCTGGGTTGGTAATCGCGGAATGCAGCTTCCTCGCTGGCTTCAGCCGCGCGGGCGAGCATCAGGGTAAGTTCTGGTACACGCTGACAGTGACCGCCGGTGTAGGGGCTTTTGGCGTCGATGGCGCCAGCGATCAATTGGATAAAGGCGTCGAGCAGTTTCTTTTGTTGATCGAGCAGGCGCTGGCTCTCAATGCACAGCGCCGCGACGCCGGAAACAGCCTCGACAAAGGCAATGCGCTCGGGGCGTAGCATGGCCAGGTCGGTTTCGTCACCGCTGTCGCGGTGCAGCAGTACCAGCACACCCAATGTCTGACCCTGGCGGTTGTGCAGGCCGGTGCAGACCAGGTGCGCTCGCGGGCTGTCGAGGGTATGCAGCAGGCTCTGGAAACCCTGCGCATGCTCGAACCCAAGCGCCACGGTGACGCTGGTGCCGCCGGTGGCCGTTTGCGCTAGCCAGCTAGGCAGGGCGGGGTCATTGGGGTCGAAACTCGGGATGCGGTGTTCTTCCAGGTTGTGTTGCTGCTCGTTGATAAATAGGCCGTACGGCTCCAAGCGGCCGCTGCTGCTGTCGCGCAAATACAGCAGGCCTCCGCTGGCTTCGCTGAGGTCGACGGTTTCACGCAGCACCCGGCGTAGCAAGGCATCGAAACGGGTTTCCGCTGAAAGCGTGGCGGTGATGTCGAGGAAGCTGGAGATGGTGTCCTTCATCTTTCCCATCGACACGGCCAACTGGTCGACTTCCTTGACGAAGGAACGGCCGCTGGCCGGGTAATCGAAATTGAAACTGCGAATGGCTTCGGCCTCACCCACCAGCAAACGCAGCGGTTTGACCAGAATATTGGAAAGCAGCCAGCCCAGCGGTATGCATAAAAGCAGAATGCACAGGGTCAGTACCGCGCCCTGCCAGCGGATGCGGTAGGCATCCGCCAGCAGCTCGCTTTCCGGGGCCAGCAGGGCCAGTCGCAATCCCTGCGGGCCACCTTCGCTGAACTGGCTGTAAGAAATCTGCCAGCGCTGTTTATTCAGGCGCACGGCGCCCTGACGATCCGCGTCGAGCCCGAGGCTGAGAAAGTTGGCCAGCACTGGGCTGAGGTCTTTGACTTGCGCCAGTTGCAGCGTTTCTCCTGGGATTACCAGGCGCGCGCTGTCCGGGTATGCAACCGCGCTGCCATCGGGGCTGTACAGCACCACTTCGGTAGAGGGGGTCAGGCGGTGTTCGGCCAGGGTGGCGGACAGGTCATCAAGGGTCAGGTCGGCCCCCACCACTGTGGTTTCAGTGCTTTTGCGAGCCAGGGTGGTGCCGATTTCTCCCGTGGAGAAGAAGGCATAGGGCGCAGTGGTGAAGTGCTCAGGGCTCTGCAGGGCGCCGTTGTACCAGGGGCGAGTACGCGGGTCATAGGTCTCTTTAAGGTTCTGTCGCCGGCTAATCGGTTGCAGTTGTTTGTCGAAGAACAGGTATTCGGAGTCCAGGCGTTGTTCACTGATGCGGTCGATGCTCCACACTTGATAGGCCGCATTGTCGGGTGCGAAGAAGATCTGCCGCAGCTTCTCGCTGCGCAGTGGGCGCACCATAAAGAAACTGCCATCGCCATAGCCGACATAGATTGAAGCCAGCTTGGGGTTGTCGCGCAGTGCCTGGCTGAAAATCGGCAGCATGACCATCCGTTCGTGGCGGTCGCGACCACTGAGCTGCTCGTTGCGCGCGAGCAGGTTGATCATGTTACGAATCGGTTGGTAGGTATTGCGCAGACTCGCCTGCACTTCTTTGCGCATCTGGGTGAACAGCTGGTCGCTGCTGCTGAGGATAATCTTGCTGGTCTGCTGGTAGTTGAAGTACCCCAGCACCACCCCGGAGCCCAGCAACAGCAGGGTAAACAGCACGCTGATATGGATATGGAGCGGAAAACGTCGTTCCTTAGACCTTACTGTCTGCTGCATCCGCGCATGTCCTTTTATGCCTTGGCCAAGCGCAAAGCATAGTGGAGCGTTGTGCGTTTTGCCGTGGCGCGGATGCCGGTTTCTTACGCTGCAACAGCTCTAAATTGGACCTGTGCTGTGCTTGATTTTTTGCAGATTGTTTCGATGATCTAGCCAGCGCTCCAGGCCATACACCAGCAGCGCCACCAGCAAGGCCAGGGCCACGCCAAGCAGGCTGTTGAACAAACGCACCTGAGGCAGCTGCCAGTCATGCGCCAGGCTTTCGGCCAGCAACACGAAGCACACCGTCGTTTGCAGCACAAACAGGCCGTAATGGTTGGCCTGCAGGGCACGGCTAAGGGCGATCAGCGGTAGCAGTGTGGCGACCATCAGAGCCGGGTTTTGTATGCTGTGACCGAGCAGGATCAGCAGTGCTGCGGCGCCCAGGCTGGCGAGGATCGATTGCACGGCCCTTACCAGACTGCCCTGGAAGTCCAGCTGCAGGGTGGTCACTACAGTCAGTGTCAGCCAGTAGCCACGGTGCAACTCAGCCAGGTTGACGATCAGCCCGGAGAGGGCAAACGCTAAGGTGCAACCCAGTGCATGCAGGCGCCACTTTTGCTGTGGCAGGCGCTTGGCGTGGCGTTTGAGTACCTTGAAGATGCTGATAAAACGCGGCATATACGGCCACATGCGCAAGCCATGCATGCCGCGCAGGCCGAAGGCAAGCAGCATCACCCAGAGTCCACCGAGGATGAACAGCATGGCAATGGCATACGGGTTGTTTAGCGAGCCCAGGCCCTGCTGACCGTGGCCGAGGCACAGGCAGATTGCCAGGCCGATGCCCAGCTTGCCGGCTTCGCTGCCAAAGCGCTGCAGCCAGGCGAGCAAGAAACCAAACACCGCGAACACCAGCAAGCTGGCATAGGGATGGCTGGCTGACCAGAAGCCCAACCCGGCGCTGCAGGCGCCCAGGCCGCAGAGCATCAACATGCGCAGCATGCCCAGGCGGTGCAGCGGGTTGGCCTGGGCGGCCTGGAAGGCGCCCGCCGACGCCCAGAGAAAGCCCGGGTGAGCGCTGAACAGACCGAGCAGCAGCGGCAGTGCACAGCCGAAGCCGGCAACCATCGCGGGGCCCCAGGCGGGCGGCCCGGCATGCCAGCTGAAGGTTTGTCGCAGTAGGCTCGTCATGGCTTATACCGGGCTTGAGCGGCCCGTCATCTCGCGGGCCATTTCAGTAGCGTAGCTGTCAGTCATGCCGGCAATAAAGTCGATCATCCGCAGGAATGAGCGGTACAGCGGCCAGCTTGGGTCGGGTGCGTTTTTACCGAGCAAGTCAAGGATGCGTCGGTTCTTGAAGGACGGCGTACGCCCGCCATGCTGCTCCAACGCTGCGCCGCAGAAGGCATTTAGCAGGATTTCCAGGGTGGTGTAGGCGCCGATCTCATGCAGCGTTTTGCGCTTGTCCTGAAAGATTTTCCGTCGAGCCATGTCCTTGGCGCTTTGCACACAGCGCTTGGCGGTGCCGTGCATGTGCTCGACCAGATCACCCTGCAAGGTGCCGGCGAGCAGGGCATCCTGCTGTTCGACAAAGGCTTCGGCGGCGGCATTGGTTAGGTGTTCGATGGCTTTGCCGCGCAGGATCGCCAGCTTACGCCGCCGAGAATCGTCGGGGCCGAGCTGGCGATAGGTTTCCGGCAGGTCATCGCCAACCAGGTCGAGCAGAAGCGCCTCGACTTCGCTGTAATCGAGCAGCTCCATCTCCAGACCGTCTTCCAGGTCAATCAGGCCGTAACAGATGTCATCTGCCGCCTCCATCAGATAGACCAGTGGATGACGCGCCCAGCGCTGTTCTTCCAGTTGCGGCAGGCCGAGTTTGCCAGCGATCTGCTCAAGCAGCGGCAACTCGCTCTGGTAGCAGCCGAACTTGTGTTTCTTGTAGCCCAGCGCTTCGGCGTGACGTGCGGTCCAGGGGTATTTCAGGTAGGTGCCGAGCGTTGCGTAAGTCAGCCGGGTGCCACCGTCGAACTGGTGGTATTCCAGCTGGGTGAGTACGCGAAAGCCCTGGGCATTACCCTCGAAACTGAGAAAGTCACCGCGCTCGGCCGCACTCATCGAGTCCAGCCAGCCGCGTCCGGCGGCCTGCTGGAACCAGTGGCGGATGGCGTCTTCGCCAGAGTGGCCGAAAGGTGGATTGCCGATGTCGTGGGCCAGGCAGGCGGACTGCACGACCATGCCCAGGTCGCTTGGCTCGCACCAGTCCGGCAGGGCATCGCGGATCATCTCGCCAACGCGCATACCCAGCGAGCGGCCCACGCAGCTGACTTCCAGCGAGTGGGTCAGGCGGGTGTGGATATGGTCGTTGCTGGAGACCGGGTGCACCTGGGTCTTGCGGCCCAGGCGGCGGAAGGCGCCGGAGAAGATGATGCGGTCATGGTCTTTGTGAAACGGGGTGCGGCCCAGTTCGGCGACGCTGTGCGTCGGCTTGCCGAGTCGTTCACGGTTGAGCAGGGTTTGCCAATCCAAGGGTTGTCCTCGCCGTTACCTGGCTGTGGCAGCTAGCTTCGGGGTTCTAAGCCGATGATGCAAGGCGTTCGGCCCTATGCAGTCAAAACCCCGCAGCGTCGATATCGATCAGCAGCAGCCGTTTGCCGTTGTCGATGAATTGCCCGGCGGTCAGGCAGTACTGGTTGGTGGTGGCGTCACGGTAGGTGCTGGAGAGAATCAGCCGGCGTTCCTCCCAGCCTTCGGCCAGCAGTTGATAGAAGTAGGGGCGCCATGACCAGTTATGCCCGACGTAACGCGCATCGCTGTGCCAGCTGTGCTCGCGCCACTCCAGGTTGGCGGTCAGCTGGGTGCCGTGGCGGTCGCACTGGTAGATGCGCAGCAGCCATGGGTAGGCGTGCGGTTGCGGTAGCTGATCGGGCTGTGAGCCGCTTTCGATCCAGGTCTTGAAGCTGTTCATCAGCTCACCGAGCTGCTGGCGCAGGGTCATCAGTCGCGCACGTTCGGCGAGTTTTTGCTGCACATAGTGGTCGCGCAGTTGGGCAAAGCGTTTGACGAATGCGCTGCTGCTGAAAAAGGCTTCTTCGGGTTTGGCAAACAGATAGCCCTGCACATAACGCGCGCCGCACTCCAGGGCAAAATCCAGCTCGGCCTCGGTTTCAACGCCTTCGGCAATGATCCAGCAGCCGGTTTTTTCTGCCATTTGCGCCAGCGCCTTGACGATCTCGCTGCTCGGCCCGCCACGGGCGGCTTGCTGAAACAGGCGCATGTCCAGCTTGAGGATGTCCGGCTGCAGGGCTAGCACGCGGTCGAGCTGCGAGTAGCCGGCACCGAAGTCGTCGATGGCGATGCGTGCACCGGCTTCTCGGTAGCGCTCCACCACGCCCGGCAGGCGCGCGCTGGCGCCGCCCAGTTCGGTGATTTCAAAGACGATACGTGCAGGGTCGATGCCGCTGCGTTGCAGCTGTTTGAGGCTGGGCAAGGCTTGTTCAGGGCGCAGCCGGCTGATCCAGCGTGGCGAGATATTCAGGCTGAGAAACCAGTCTTGCGGGGCTTCATGAAAGCGCTTCAGAGCTTGTTCGCGGACTTCGCGGTCAAGGCGGCGCAGGGCGGTGGGCGGGGTCTTCGGGTCACTGAACAATGGGCCTGCCGAGTGCAGCTGGCCATCAGCGCTGCGCAGGCGCGCCAATGCTTCGACACCGGCAATACGTCCGGTGGCGGTATCGATAAAAGGTTGAAAAACAGCAAGCGGTTGACCGTTGAACACTGCGCAGTTCCTTAGCCAGGCAGACGCCCCGGTGGGCGGCGTAGCCAGGTGACTAAGCAAGATCGTGGCCAGTTTAATCCCCTGCGCGGGTATCTTTAGTCGTGTCGGCAGATGTGTCTGGGCGTCTCGGCGGATTGCGCCGCAGCAGTGGGAAGGCGATCAGGGCGATACGCAGCCAGCGGCGCCAGTGGCCACGGCGAATGCCGACGGTAGCCAGCAGCAGTGCGCCGCCAGCGACCCAAAGCGGTGCGTTGCTATTGCCCAGTTCTTCACGCCAGTGGTTGCGCCAGTACTGTGCCTGCCGCAGTGGTTGCAGCATCACCAGGGTTTCGTGGCGCAGTTCCTGGCGGTGCATTTGCAGACGCATGCGCAGCAGGGTTTTGCGCAGCTCGCGGCGCGAGGCCTTGGCGGGTAGCTCGGGCATAGTCATGGCAGCAGTTGCTCACGGTCACGGGCCAGCTCTTCAAGGCTGGCGCTGAAGGGGGCGGGAGCATTGCGTACACGCTGCAACAGCGTGAACAGGGTGCCCAGCATGCCCAGTGCATAGAAGCCACACAGGGCACTGATAACCAGCAGACGGTGCGTCTCCCAGAAGGCAATCAGCAATGCAGCCGACAGGCCGATGATCAGCAGCAGGCCGAACAGCAAACTCAGGCTGGTCAGCACCAGCAGGTTGAGGGTGTGGCTTTGCTGCTCTTTAAGCTCTTCGCCAAACAGCGCGATATGGCCCTGCAATAACCCCAGCAAAGCGCTGGCAAATCGCCGTGGCGAACTGCCGCGACTTGGCGGGGTGGGCGGTGTTGCATCCATTAAGGTTTCTCTTTAGCGCCGGGTAATCAGCATGCCCAACAGCAGGCCAATGGCGGCAGCAATACCGAGGGTC
Organism: Pseudomonas sp. WS 5011; assembly: GCF_012985775.1. Classification (NCBI taxonomy): domain Bacteria; kingdom Pseudomonadati; phylum Pseudomonadota; class Gammaproteobacteria; order Pseudomonadales; family Pseudomonadaceae; genus Pseudomonas; species Pseudomonas sp. WS 5011. The sequence goes on along the minus strand of NZ_JAAQXA010000005.1, from coordinate 245,544 downwards.
TGCCATGGATGAGTCTGCACATAGCCTTCGGTGGCTTCAATAGCCGCCTTGCCGCGGGCATGCAGTGCGTCTTCGGCGTTGTGCAGGGTGCTGCGCGCACGGCCCAGGCTGCTGCGGATCTGCTCGCGCAGCTCTTCGGCCTGCTCGCCGGCGAGGCTGGCGGAATGCTGCAACAAGCTTTCGGTGTCGCGTACCAGCGCCTGGAATTCGTCGAGTAACTGATCCGAGCTGGACGATACGGGGGTCTTACGAGCCATGGTGTCTCTCCTTATGACGGGGCAGTGTAGGGGGTTCGAGTCCTCTGCGGGGCAGTGGTTCCTTTTTTCTTCGGTGCGGGACGGATGCAGCCGACTGATCGGCTGGTACAGCGCTTGCATTGCGCTGGTGCGCGCCCTTGCAGATGCGCTCCTTTATGGGGCTGTGAGGGTTCTGGCCAGGACGCCGTGGTGCATCAATAACTTATTAATAACTATGGAATAAGTACTTCGAGGCAAGGTTCAGTCGGCACCGGCTTGGTGCTGTACAGCCTGGGCCTCGGCAAGCTGGATCATGATGAGTGCCGCCATATGGTGCGTATTTATTGGTTTGTGATCCGCTTTGGTGCTTTTTCCCCGCGACGGAGTTTTCTTCGCAGATGGAAAACATCAACAGTGCTGTGGAAACCCTGATTCACGGCTCCAATACCTTGTTTATCCTGCTCGGCGCCGTGATGGTGCTGGCTATGCATGCCGGTTTTGCCTTTCTTGAAGTGGGGACGGTCAGGCAGAAGAACCAGGTCAACGCCTTGTCGAAGATCATCTCCGACTTTGCCGTGTCGGCCCTGGCCTATTTCTTTGTTGGCTACTGGATTGCCTACGGCGTGACCTTCCTAGAGCCCGCCAGTGTGCTGACGGAAGGCAACGGCTATGCGCTGGTGAAGTTCTTCTTTCTGCTGACTTTTGCGGCGGCCATCCCGGCGATTATTTCCGGTGGCATCGCCGAGCGCGCCAAGTTCGGCCCGCAGTTGTGCGCCACGGTGCTGATCGTGGCCTTTATCTACCCCTTCTTCGAGGGGATGATCTGGAATGGCAACTACGGTGTACAGGCCTGGCTGGAGGCGCAGTTTGGCGCAACCTTCCATGACTTTGCCGGCTCGGTGGTGGTGCATGCGATGGGTGGCTGGTTGGCCTTTGGCGCGGTGATCCTGCTGGGGCGCCGTAACGGGCGTTACCGCGATGGCCGCTTGGTTGCTTTTGCCCCGTCAAATATTCCGTTCCTGGCGCTGGGTTCGTGGATTCTGATCATCGGCTGGTTCGGCTTCAACGTGATGAGCGCACAGACCCTGGGAAGCGTCAGTGGTCTGGTGGCGGTCAACACCCTGATGGCGATGGTCGGCGGCACCGTGGCGGCTTTGCTGGTTGGCCGTAATGACCCAGGCTTTTTGCACAACGGTCCGCTGGCTGGACTGGTGGCGGTGTGTGCCGGTTCCGACCTCATGCACCCGGTTGGCGCTCTGGTTACAGGCGCGATTGCCGGTGCGTTGTTCGTCTGGGCGTTTACCGCGATCCAGGTGAAATGGAAGATCGACGACGTGCTCGGCGTTTGGCCGCTGCACGGTCTGTGCGGCGTGTGGGGCGGTATTGCCTGCGGCATCTTCGGCCAAGAGATGTTGGGCGGCCTGGGCGGCGTCAGCCTGGCCAGCCAGTTTGTCGGCACCGCGCTGGGCGTGGTGGTGGCCTTGATTGGCGGCGTACTGGTTTATGGTGTGCTGAAGGCTACCGTGGGTATTCGCCTGAGCCAGGAGGAGGAGTATTACGGTGCAGACCTCTCGGTGCATAAGATTGGCGCTGTCAGCCAGGATTGATCGCTGAGCGTTAATGCAAAAGGCCCGGACAATGTCCGGGCCTTTTTTATTACAACCGCTTAGGTGTTGAGGCTTAGAGCAGTGGCAGTGTGTAGCTGACGATCAGGCGGTTTTCGTCGAGATCGTTGGCAAAGTTCGAACGCACAGTCGCATTGCGCCAACGAACGCCGAGGTTCTTCAAAGCCCCTTCCTGGAACACATACATCAGCTCGGTGTTGCGTTCCCATTCCTTACCCTCGGAACGGTTGGCGGCCAGCTCAACGTTGTCACCGGTCAGGTAACGGGTCATGAACGTCAGGCCCGGAATGCCGATGCTGGCAAAGTTGAAGTCATACCGCGCCTGCCAGGACTGCTCGTCCTTGTTGGCAAAGTCACTGATTTGTACATAGTTGACCAAGAACGGATCGGTACTGGTAGCCAGGTAGGCAAAGCCAGTGTCACCACTCATCTTCTGGTAGCCCAAGCCAAAGCTGTGACCATCGATGCCGTACGTAATCATGGCGCCCAACGCCTTATTGTCGACGTTGCTACGACCGTCATCGGTGGAGCGGGCGTAACGCAAGTCGGTTTTCAGGGTTTGCTTGTCTGCCAAGGGCAGGACATGGACCAGGTTGAAGGAATTCTGCTTATACAAATCCTCCAGGTTGGAATAGTAATAGGCGCCAGTCAGATTCTGAGTGAGCTTATAAGTGCCACCGAGAAACGTGAACGAGTCAGTGCTGTTGCCGCCTGTTACGTTAATCCCACGCCTGCCGCCACTGGTGATGGACAGGTCTTCGAAATCACCTGAGTTGCGGTTGTTAACTTCACGCACATAGCCGCCGTCCAGAATAAGGCCATCAATTTCCTGGGAAATCAGCTGACCACCTTTAAAAACTTGCGGTGTCAGGCGGCTGTCGCTGGACGCAATCGCCATGTTTTTATATTGCATATCGCCAACCCGCAGGGTGGTTTTGGAAACTTTCACCTTGCCAGCCACAGCCAGATCGGACGAATAGTCCTGTGAGCCATTGGAGGATTTGTCTGGTGTCAGCAGATTGCTGCCGGCGGTGCCGTCACCTGAGTCGAGTTTGAAGCCGAGCATGCCGATAGCGTCGAGGCCAAAACCCACAGTGCCTTCGGTGTAGCCCGACTCGGCGCGCAGAATAAAACCTTGTGCCCACTCTTCGCTCTTGGCCTGACTAGGTGTCGGGTTTGATGACTGACGGAAATCACGATTGAAGTAGAAATTACGAGCTTCAAGGGTCGCTTTGCTGTCCTTGATAAACTCTGCCTGGGCCAGCGATGGCAGGGTGAGGCAGGTGCCCAGTGTGGCGAATGCCACAGCGCGAGCGAGGGGGGATTGAGTCATTATTGTTAGCTCCTCGTGTGTGCGGGTCGGCTTGTGGCCGATCTGATACAGCGAGGCGCAATAAAGCATGGGGGCTTAGGCTTGGCTTTTAGACTTTGGTCTGCTCGGGCGCGCTCTGTGTGGGTGCAGCGTCCAACTGTCTCCGCTGCAATCGCTCTAGCCGGCTGAATGCGCCGTTGATCGGTTTATCCGCAATCAGGCTAAAGTTTCATCCCGCACGGCCGCCAACCAGTCAGATACACCGCCCAGGTACTTTGCCATGAACCCTCTGGCCGCAAATTTATCCTCTGCTTCACGTCCTACCTCCGCCACTGCTCAGCCGGTTGTGCGCAATGCTGCTGACGCGCAGGCGACACTGGCCAACCGTTTGGCTGAACGCCTTGGGCTTGAGCCGGGTGCATTGGCCGGCAAGGCCAATGATTACACCCCGGAGAAAGTCGCCGGGCGTATTCTCGGTTTTATCGAGCAGCGCCTGCAAAGCGAGCAGGCGGCTGGTGCCGACCCCAGCAAGCTCAAGGGATTGCTTGAGCAGGCCCGCAGTGGCGTGGAAAAGGGCTTTGCCGAAGCGCGCAAGATTCTCGACGGCATGGGCGTGCTGCAAGGCAAGGTGGCGAGCGATATCGACGACACTTACCAGAAAATCCAGGACGGTTTCAGCGACCTGGATAAACGCTTTAATCCGGATGCGGCCCTGGTTGAGGGCTCAACCAATATCGCCGCTTACAGCGAGCGGTTTGCCGCGCAAGCGGAAACCTTCGATATGGAAGTGACCACCCGTGATGGTGATCGCCTGCGGATTTCCATCGCCCAGGCTTCGGCCAACTGGTCGCAGAGTGGCGTTGTTGCCAGCAGCAATGGTAACGGCAGCTCAGTAGTTGCCAGTAGCCAATCCGGCAGCCTACAGATCGGTGCCTGGCAAGTCAGCGTCGAAGGCGAGCTGGATGATGAAGAACGCGCCGCACTGGAAAAACTCTTCGGCCAGGTCCAGGACCTCTCCAACAAGTTCTATGCCGGCGATCTGTCCGGTGCCTTCGACCGCGCCATGGCGCTGGACATGGATGGCGAACAGTTAGCGTCGATGTCCCTGCGCCTGACCCAAACCACTGTGCGTCAGGCAACCGATGCCTACAGCGCCGTGGCGCAAGACGGCGGCCAGGCAGCCAGCGCAGTGAACAGTTCGCTGATTGACTACGCCCAGGGCCTGCTCGACGCATTGCGCAGCGCCAATCAGGTGGCTGAAGAAGGCACCGCTAAAACCAGCTTGCTGGATATGCTCAAAGGCGGCTTCTCGCTGGATGAGCGTTTTGACAGCGGTCGCCTGGACAAGGCCGAGCAGCTCAACAGCCGCTTGCTCGACGGCCTGCAGAACCTGCTCACCCCCGCCCTAGACAGCAGCAAGTCCACGGACGCCTGAGCCGGGGGCAGTGCTAAACTGCACCTCCATTAGCCAGTGGAGGCGCGCAGATGCTCCCGGAATGCCAATTATTCGGTACGCTCGGCTGCCACCTGTGTGAGGTGGCCGAGGCGTTGCTGATGCCTTTTGTCGAGCATGGCCTGTTGGTCGAGCTGGTCGATATCGCTGAGCAGGAGCATTGGGTTGAGGACTATGGTCTGCGCATTCCAGTGCTGCGCCGTATTGATACCGGTGCTGAGTTGAACTGGCCGTTCGAGGCTGAACAGATCGTTGAATTCTTGCGTAATAGTCATGATTAGTGCGTTGGCACGGATGGCATTTTTACAGGACACATACGCATGAGCATCGTGCTGGGTGACGCACTGTCACTGCTATTATTCCGCCTGCACAGCGGCCGTCTATTGGGTATTAATCTCCTGAAAGTGCAGGAAATCATTCCTTGCCCGGCGCTGACCAAACTGCCCAGTCGTCATCCTCATGTCCGTGGCGTTGCCACCTTGCGTGGCTCGGCGCTAACGGTGATTGATCTGGGCAAGGCGATCGGCGAGCAAGGCGTGCAGGGCAATGATGACGGCTGTCTGATCGTGACGGAGCTCAGTCGCTCTCGGCAGGGCCTGCACGTGCAGAGCGTCGAGCGCATCGTGCAGTGCTACACCCGTGACGTTCGTCCGCCGCCGGCCGCGTCCGGCAGCAAAGCCTTTATCACCGGCGTGACGCAGATCGACGGCAAGATTGTGCAGATCCTCGATATTGAAAAAGTCCTGCACGAACTCGCGCCGATGAGTATTGAGGAGTTGGATGATCAGCTGTTATCCGAGCGTGAGCGCGAGCTGCTTAAGGGGCGTCGTGTACTGGTGGTGGATGACTCCCACGTCGCGTTACAGCAGACCATGATTACCCTGCGCAAGCTGGAGCTGGATTGCCAAATGGTGCGCAGCGCCGCCGAAGCGCTGGAGTTACTGCAGCGTCAATTCGATGCCGGCGAGCCTATCGAGGTGTTGGTGTCGGATATCGAAATGCCGGAAATGGATGGCTATGACTTGGTGCGCACGCTGCGTAAAAAGCCGGATATCGGCCAGCTCTATGTGCTGCTGCACACCTCGCTCGACAGCACCATGAACACTGAAAAAGCCGAGGCAGTGGGCGCCAATGCGGTGTTGACCAAGTTCTCCACAGTGGACCTGAGCAAGGCCCTGGTGCATGCGTTCGAAAGCTTGCAATAGCTTTTCTCCAGACATAAAAAAGCCCGCAATTAAGCGGGCTTTTTTATGTGATCTGGTCGGAGAGACAGGATTCGAACCTGCGACCTTCTCGTCCCGAACGAGACGCGCTACCAAGCTGCGCTACACTCCGAATGGGTCGAAATTTTACTGAGAAAGTTTTACCGCACAAGGGCTTAGGTTTTAATTTTTTCTATTGGCCAAGCGTTTTGAATATATCGATCAGAGCCCAGGCGCTGGGCAAGTAGTACGTGGCAACGCCTGGGTTATCGGCTTACAGCTCTTTGACGGTACGCACTTGATCCTTGTTGACCTTGGCGCGTTTGCCATCGAGTTGTTCGAACTCGTAGAAGCCCGAATCCTCATCAAAATTCGGCTCGTCGATGGTCTGAATTTCGCGGCCATCATTGAGGGTGATTACCGTTGGCGACGCGCAACCAGTCAGCGCGACCAGGCCCAAGGTAAGCAGCAATGCTGGAATAATCCGCTGAGACATGGGTTTCTCCTTGATTGGATAGATGTTTTTACCCTGCTTGTGACGAAACTTTGCCGGTCAAGTTCCCTTACCGGTGTTTATCCGCGTGTCGTCAGCAAGTCGGGCGTGTTGAAGTTGGCCAAGCGAGGGTCACCGAGTGGGCACTCCACTGTAAATGGATCAAGGCTGCGCAACCAGCGTTGCGGGCTGCGTTCGCCGGCTTGCCAGGCCTGCTCCAGGTCAGCATGCAGTGCACGGGGAATGACGCTGAACAGCGGTTCGAGAAGCTCGCCCTGACGCACTACCACTGCGCGCTCACCGGCCAGGTTCAGTAGCGCCTCAAGCAGCGGTCTGTCGAGTTGCGGGGCATCACACGGCAGGATCAATACATTCGCCTGGCGTGCGGCGCGCAGGCCGGCGCGAATGCCTGCGAGAGGGCCTTGGAAGTCCGCCTCGTCATCACTTACCAAGCGATCCGCGAAGGGTGCATAGCGCTCGGCGTTGCGGTTGCAGGAGATAAGCAGGTCATCGGTTAGTGGCCGCACCAGCTCGTTCAGCCAAGCAATGAGCGGACGGCCTTGCCAGTCGAGCAGGCCCTTGTCGGCACCGCCCATGCGTTGCCCACGGCCGCCCGCAAGCAGCAAAACAGAACAGCGGGGCAGGGTCATGGGAGCGGGCATGCGCAGTCTCCGAAAGCGGGCCTGTGATATAACGGCGGGCATTATCGCCCATAACTGGAAGCCTGCCATGAACCACAAGGCCGAGGCACATTTCGTGCCCTTGAATATCGCGGTGTTGACCGTCAGCGACACCCGCAGCCTGGAAACTGACACCTCCGGCCAACTGTTTGTCGACCGCCTGCAGGCCGCCGGCCATCAGCTCGCCGCCCGGGTTTTGCTCAAAGACGATCTGTACAAGATTCGCGCCCAGGTCGCCACCTGGATTGCCGAGGATCAGGTGCAGGTGGTGCTGATTACCGGCGGTACCGGCTTCACCGGCCGCGACAGCACCCCGGAAGCGGTGAGCTGTTTGCTGGATAAACAGGTCGATGGTTTTGGTGAGCTGTTCCGGCAGATTTCTGTGCCGGATATCGGCACCTCCACCATTCAGTCCCGCGCTCTGGCAGGCCTGGCCAATGGCACCCTGGTGTGCTGCCTGCCGGGCTCGACCAATGCCTGCCGTACTGCCTGGGATGGCATCCTGGGTGAGCAGCTGGATAACCGCCACCGCCCATGCAATTTCGTTCCGCACCTCAAATCGGTGGCCGCCTGCGAGAGCCGTGGATGAGCTGCTGTGACAAGCCGGGATTGATGCCCGTTGAGGCGGCGCTGGCGCGGTTGCTGGGGCAGGCCGAGGCCAGCGCGATTGTTGAATGCGAGCGGGTCAAGCTGAGCGATGCCGCAGGCCGGGTATTGGCCGAGCCATTGCTGGCCGAGTTAGATCTGCCGCCCTGGGACAACAGCGCCATGGACGGGTACGCCCTGCGCTTGGCCGATTGGAATGGCGAGCCGCTGGTCGTCAGCCAACGCATTCAGGCCGGCAGTGCACCGCAGCCGTTGCTGCCCGGCACCTGTGCGCGGATTTTTACCGGCGCGCCGCTGCCAGCCGGCGCTGATACTGTGGAAATGCAGGAAAACGCCGTGCTCGGCGAGGATGGCCGCGTCGCCTTTAGCGAGCCGCTCAAGCTCGGGCAGAACGTGCGGGCCCAGGGCCAGGAAACCCGTGTTGGCGATAGCGTTCTACCCGCCGGCACGCGTCTAGGTCCGATTGAGCTGGGTTTGGCGGCGTCCTTGGGTTGCGCTGAATTGAATGTGCGCCGCCGACCTCGGGTGGCGGTGCTGTCCACGGGGGATGAGCTGGTCGAACCGGGTCAGCCGCTTGGGCCCGGGCAAATCTACAACAGCAATCGCCGCGTGCTGATCGCTTGGCTGCAGCGACTGGGCTGCGAAGTTGTGGATGGTGGCATTCTGCTCGATGACCTGGAGCAGACCCGCGCAGCGCTAGCTGCGTTGAGTGATGTTGACCTGATTCTTTCCACCGGCGGTGTGTCGGTGGGCGAGGCGGATTTCCTTGGCATGGCCCTGCGCGAAGATGGCGAGCTGGCGCTGTGGAAGTTGGCAATTAAACCGGGAAAACCGCTGACCTGCGGGCAGTTTCGCGGCGTACCGGTGATCGGCCTGCCGGGAAATCCGGCCTCGACCCTGGTGACTTTCGGCCTGCTCGCGCGGCCTTATCTGCTGCGCCGATTAGGTGTGCAGCGGGTCGAACCGCTGGGCTTTCCGATGCCGGCGGGTTTCACCTGGAGCAAGCCGGGCAATCGCCGCGAATACCTGCGCGCGCGTCTGGAAAACGGACGCGTGGTGCCTTATCCAAATCAAAGCTCCGGGGTGTTACGCAGCGCTGCCTGGGCTGAGGGTTTTGCAGAAGTGCTGGAGGGCACCACGCTAGCCGAGGGCGACAGCCTGAGGTTTATTCCGCTCAGCGAGATCCTCGGTTAGGCCCGCGTAGTTGCTGCCTCCTTGTGGTGGATGGCGCTTCACCTATCCACCAAGGTAGTCAGCTATTGCGCCGGCTCTCGCGAAATTCGCCTGGGGTCTGCCCGGTCCAGGTCTTGAAGCTGCGGTGGAACGAGCGCGACTCGGTAAACCCCAGATAGCTGGCGATATCCTGAATCGCTAGGTCGCTGCGCAGCAGGTAATGCTCGGCCAGTTCCTGGCGCAGTTCATCGAGAATCTGCTGATAGCTGGTGCCGGCCAGTTGCAGATGACGCTGCAGGGTGCGCACCGTCATGTTGAATTTCTCCGCCACGCGTTCCTTACGTGGCAGGCCATCCTTGAGCAGCAGGCGCAGGGCGTTTTTTACCCGCTGCGGCAGTGGCTCATTGTCGTCCAGCCCGGCCATCAAGGTCAGGGCGTGTTCTTCCAGGGTGCGCAGCAGGTTGGCGTCGGCTTGGCGCAGCGGCACGGCGAGATATTCCAGCGGCACGATCAGCGCATTGCAGCTTTGCTCGAAGCGGATAGGGCAGCCGAAAATCGTCTGGTACTCGGCACTATCGGCGCCCTCGGGCAGGGCGTGCTCAAACCACACCTCCCGTGGCGAGCTATCTGAGTCGGAGATCCAGCGCGCATACAGCAACCACGAAGCCAGTACGTTTTCCACCATGTGCCGGCGGATCGGCTCAGCCTGATGGCGACATGTCCAGATCAGGCGAACGTGATCTGCGCCGGCCTCGACCCGGCTGACACCCATGTCCCCCACCAGTTTCTCGTAAGGCACGATGCGGCTCATGGCCTCACCGAGGGTTGCACAGTTCATGGTGATATAGCCCAGCACGCTCCACGAACCCGGCTGCACAAAGCGCGCGCAGTGCAGGCCAAACAGCGGGTCAGCCGACACCTTGAGCAAGTGATCGAGCAGGCGCTCATGGGTTTCACTGGGGATGCGTTTGCTGTTGTCGGCCAGGTCCTCGGTTTTGATGCCGGCGGCCGCCAACGCTTGGTCGATATCCAGGCCCAATTGCTCGGCGTGGCGCAGGTACTTGAGCAGGGAAGGGACAGAGGTATAACCGAGGTTTTCCATGAACTGTTCTTATTCTGAATGTCTTGATTGGCGATATCGCCTGGCTCGATACGACAGTGACGCCTTGAAAAGGCCAGCTAGTATAGGCAGCCATCGAGGGTGACTGAAATATCCGGGAGATACAGATGCGACGTTGGAACGGCTGGGGTGATGACGCAACAGTGGTGGAACTGCCGGCCCATGGCGAGGCTTTTCTTGCCGAACTGGTCGGCTCGGGTCAGTTGCTGGCCGATGCCAGCCTGGAGCAGGTTCTGGCGCAGGTGCCGGCCTCGCGTCTGCAGGCCCATCCGCTGATTTGCCTGAATGCCGAAGACCGCGTGCGTCACGCCCGCGGCCAGAGCCTGCCGGACTGGCTGGCGATGCGTTCCGGCGATTTTGGCGTGTTTCCCGATGGCGTGGCCTACCCGGAAAGCGCTGCGCAGGTCCGCGAGTTGCTGGCCTGGGCCAGCCAGCACGACCTGATCGTCATTCCTTACGGCGGTGGCACCTCGGTGGCCGGTCATATCAACCCACAGGCCAGCAACAAACCGGTGCTGACCCTGTCGCTGGCGCGCATGAGTAAGCTGATCGAGATCGACCACGACAGCCTGATTGCCACCTTCGGCCCTGGCGCCAATGGTCCGCAAGTGGAAAGCCAGCTGCGTGCGCAGGGCTACACCTTGGGTCATTTTCCGCAGTCGTGGGAGCTGTCGACTTTGGGTGGCTGGGTCGCCAGCCGTTCCAGCGGGCAGCAATCGCTGCGCTACGGGCGCATTGAGCAATTGTTTGCCGGCGGTAAGGTCGAGACCTTCGCCGGCACCCTGGAGATTCCGACTTTCCCGGCCTCTGCCGCGGGGCCTGATCTGCGCGAAATCCTCATGGGTTCGGAAGGGCGCTTCGGCATCATCTCCGAGGTCAAGGTACGCATCACCCGCCTGGCCGAGCAGGAAAATTTCTACGCGGTATTTTTGCCTAACTGGCAGCAAGCGCTGAGCGCCATTCGCAGCCTGGCCCAGGCGCGTGTGCCGCTGTCGATGCTGCGTCTGTCCAACGCCATTGAAACCAAAACCCAGCTGGCCCTGGCCGGCCATCCGCAGCAAATCGGCTGGTTGGAGAAATACCTGGCCCTGCGCGGCGCCCGCGAGGGCAAGTGCATGCTGACCTTCGGCGTTACCGGCAGCCGTACGCAGAATGCCGCCTCGCTGAAGCAGGCGAAGAAGTTGCTGAAGAGCTTTGGTGGCGTATTTACCGGCACCTTGCTGGGCAAGAAATGGGCAGAAAACCGCTTCCGTTTCCCCTACTTGCGCCACGGCCTGTGGGCCGCTGGCTATGCGGTGGACACCCTGGAAACCGCCACCGACTGGAGCAATGTCGACAACCTGCTGAACAAGGTCGAAACCAGCCTGCGCACTGGCCTGAGTGAAGAGGGCGAGCAGGTGCATGTGTTTACCCACCTTTCCCACGTCTACAACGAAGGCTCGAGCATCTACACCACTTATGTATTCCGCCCAGGTGCGAACTACGCCGAGGCCATGGCGCGCTGGCAGAAGCTCAAGCATGCCGCCAGCCTGACCATCGCTGAGAACCGCGGCACCATCAGTCATCAGCACGGTGTCGGCCGCGATCATGCGCCTTACCTGCCGGTGGAGAAGGGCGAGCTGGGTATGGCCACGCTCAAGGCGCTGGCTGGGCATTTTGACCCTGAACAGCGCCTGGCACCTGGCGTGTTGCTGCAGGATTGATGATGAGCCAGTGGAACGCCGTCTGGCGTGAACAGGCACTGCCTGAGCTGGCTGCACGCGACTGGGACCTGATCGTCGTCGGCGGCGGCATCAGCGGTGCCGGGATTCTGCGTGAAGCGGCGCGGCGCGGTTGGAAATGCCTGCTGCTGGAGCAGCGCGACTTTGCCTGGGGCACCTCCAGCCGCTCCTCGAAGATGGTGCATGGGGGATTGCGCTATATCGCCAAGGGCCAGTTCGGCCTGACCCGCGATTCGGTGCGCGAGCGCGAGCGCTTGCTGCAGGAAGCGCCGGGGTTGGTCGACCCCTTGAGTTTTATCATGGCGCATTACCAGGGCGGCTTTCCCGGCCCGCGAGTGTTCGGCGGGCTGCTGGCGGTGTACGACGCCCTGGCCGGCAAGCGCAATCACCTGTACTACCCGTTGCAGCAACTGCGTTATCTGGCCCCAGGTCTGAAAGAAGACGGCCTGCTCGGTGGTACGCGCTTCTTTGATGCGGTCACCGATGATGCGCGCCTGGTACAGCGCGTGCTGGGTGAGGCCCGTGCCGACGGCGGCGAAGCGCTCAATGGCATGCGCGTGGTCGAGTTACGGCGCGAAGATGGGCGTGTCACTGGCCTGCTCGCCGAAGACAGCGAAAGCGGCCAGCAGTATCGCTTCAAGACCCGCGCGGTGGCGCAGGCCACAGGTGCTTGGGCCGATCAGCTGCGGCAGAAAACCGGGCTGGAGCATATCCGTCCGCTGCGCGGCAGCCACCTGCTGGTGCCGGCCTGGCGCCTTCCCGTGGCACATGCGTTTAGCTTTATGCATGCGGCGGACAAGCGCCCGGTGTTTGTCTTCCCCTGGGAAGGCGCGACGGTGATTGGCACCACCGACCTGGATCACCTGGCACCATTGGCCGAAGAAGCGCGAATCAGCCCGGATGAAGTGGACTACCTGCTGGCCGCCTGTGGCCAGCAGTTTCCTGCTGCCGCGATCAACGCGGCGGATGTGCTGTCGACCTGGGCCGGGGTGCGCCCGGTGGTCACGGATGGCAGTGAAGGGCGCAAACCTTCGGATGAAAAACGCGAACATGCGCTGTGGGTTGAGCCCGGTTGCGTGACCCTGGCCGGCGGCAAGCTGACCACTTTCCGCCTGTTGGCGCTGGAAGTGCTGCAGGCTTGCGCGCCGATGGTTGGCCGTACGCTGGATGATCAGGGCGCTGCGACCTTTGCTGTCGTACCGCAGCAGCCGATGCCGCAGTTAAGCCCGGCTCAGCAGAAGCGCCTGGTTGGTCGTTATGGTCGGGCGCTGCCGCGAGTACTGGCGTTGCTCGATGAACTGGGTGTCGAGCAGGTGGCCGGCACGGATACGCTGTGGGCCGAACTGGCCTGGGCGGCCGAACAGGAGCTGGTGCTGCACCTGGATGATCTGCTGCTGCGCCGCACCCGTTTGGGCCTGTTGTTGGCGTGCGGCGCGGCGGCCGAACTGCCGCGAATCCGTGTGCTGTGTCAGGCCCGCCTGGGGTGGGACGACGCGCGCTGGCAAGAGGAAGAACAGGCGTATCGGCAACTCTGGCAGCGCTGCTACAGCCTGCCGGCGGAAGATGGATCACGAGGAAGGACGGCGTCTTGAGCGAGAAAAGTTATCTGCTGGCCATCGACAATGGCACCCAGAGCATTCGGGCGCTGTTGTTTGATCTTCAGGGCAATCTGCTCGCCAAGGGCAAGGTGGAGCTTGAGGCTTATTACTCCAAGCAACCCGGCTGGGCCGAGCAGGATCCGGAATACTACTGGGCCAGTCTCGGTGAAGCCTGCGCACAGCTGTGGCAGCAAGTGGATATCGACCGTAGCCTGATCAAGGGTGTGTCACTCACCACCCAGCGTGGCACCCTGATCAATGTTGACTCGCAAGGCCAACCGCTGAGACCCGCGATGCTATGGCTCGATCAGCGTCAGGCCAAGGTCGAAGGGCGGATCACCGGGCCTTGGGGGTGGCTGTTCAAGATCGCTGGGGTGCAAGCCACGGTGGATTACTTCCGCGCCCAGGCCGAGGTTAACTGGATCGTCCAGAACCAGCCGGACATCTGGGCCAAGACGTACAAGGTGCTGCTGCTTTCAGGGTTTCTTACTCACCGGCTGTGCGGCCAGTTTGTCGACTCGCTGACCAGTTGCGTGGCTTATCTGCCATTCGACTACAAACGCCTGCAGTGGGCCAAACCCGGCGACTGGAAATGGCAGGCCATGCCGGTGCGCCGTGAGCAGTTGTCGGAATTACGCAAGCCGGGCGAGTTGCTTGGCCATATCACGGCGGCGGCCAGCCGGCATACCGGGATTCCTGAAGGCCTGCCGCTGATTGCAGCGGGTGCCGACAAGGCCTGTGAGGTGCTCGGCGCCGGTGGCGTGGAGCCGAGCACGGCGTGCCTGTCCTATGGCACTACGGCGACCATCAACACCACGCGCAGTAATTACCTGGAAACCATTCCGCTGATCCCGCCATACCCGTCGGCGATTCCCGATCACTTCAACACCGAGGTGATGATTTATCGCGGTTTCTGGATGGTCAGTTGGTTCAAGCAGGAGTTTGGCCTGCGTGAGATGCAGCGGGCCAAGGAGTTGGGCGTAGAGCCTGAGGCGCTGTTCGATGAGTTGGTCAACAGCGTGCCGGCTGGCTCCATGGGCCTGATGCTGCAACCCTACTGGTCACCGGGCATCCGCGAACCGGGGCTGGAGGCCAAAGGCTCGATCATCGGCTTTGGCGACGTGCACACCCGCGCGCACATCTACCGGGCAATTCTTGAAGGCTTGGCTTATGCCCTGCGCCAGGGCAAGGAGAAGATCGAGAAGCGTTCGGGCACGCGCATCACCCGCCTACGCGTTTCTGGTGGTGGTTCACAGAGCGATGCGGCGATGCAGCTGACGGCCGATATCTTCGGCCTGCCTGCCGAGCGTCCGCATCTGTATGAAACCAGCGGCCTGGGTGCGGCGATCAATTGCGCGGTGGGGCTGGGTCTGCACCCAGATTACCCAGCAGCGATCAAAGCCATGACCCGGGTCGGTGATGTGTTCACACCCAATCCAGAGGCGCAGCGCACCTATCAGCAGTTGTACACCCAGGTTTATCAGCGCATGTACAAGCAGCTGAAGCCGCTGTATCAGACCATTCGCAAGATTACTGGGTATCCGGCGTAAAGCCGCTTAGCGGCGCACAGGTTCTGCTGCGCCGCTAAGCCATCTCTGCTGGTTATGCCACATCCACCAGGATGATTTCGCTGTCTTCGATGGCCGTTACGCGGATCACTTCTACATCGCTGACTGCCACACCATCACGAGCCTGGGCGCTGACGCCGTTGACTTCAATGCTGCCGCTGGCGGCCACCAGATAAGCCTTGCGAGAAGCACCAATCGGATACTCGGTGCTCTGCCCGGCTTGCAGGGTGGCTGCGGCCATCCGCGCATTGGTACGGATCGACAGGGCATCCTGATCTTCGGCAAAGCCGCTGGCCAGGGTGACGAAGGTGCCGGCGCGCTCACCTTTGGGGAACGGCTTGGCGCCCCAGGACGGCGGTAGGCCCGACTGGTTGGGTTGAATCCAGATCTGGAAGATCTTGGTGGTGGTGTCTTCCAGGTTGTATTCGCTGTGGGCAATCCCGGTGCCGGCGCTCATCACTTGCACATCACCGGCTTCGGTACGGCCATGGTTACCCAAGTTGTCCTTGTGGGTGATGGCCCCTTGGCGTACATAGGTGATGATTTCCATATCGCGGTGCGGATGGGTCGGAAAGCCGGTGTGCGGCGCGATTTCATCATCGTTCCAGACCCGCAGTGGTCCCCAGCTCATGCGCGCCGGGTCATAGTATTCGGCAAAGGAAAAATGATGGCGGGCATTCAGCCAACCGTGATGGGCACCGCCGAGCTCGGCGAAGGGGCGTACGTCGATCATCTGCATATCCTCATTTAAGGAGCACCGGCTTTCAGCGGCGGTGTTCATTGGCGATGTAAGGATGATCCAATAAATCAATACGATTAAAAATGCGTAAATATTGAGCTTAATAATCTATTTAGCTGATGTTTATTTCGTCACCAGCCGGCTGGTGCAACCTCATGCCCTGTTGCTGAATCTTTGTGTTGAAACGTGAAAGGATGCTGTGAATGCAAGAACGTAAAGCGCTGCTGATTCTGCATGGTAAGCAAGCTCTCAATGCCGAGGTGCGCGCTGCGGTGCAGGCGCGTCGTGAAGAGGGCTGGCAAGTGGATGTGCGGGTCACCTGGGAGGGTGGCGATGCACAGCGTCTGGTCAACGAGGCGTTGCAGGCGGGCTACCCAACCCTTATTGCCGGCGGTGGTGATGGCACTCTGCGTGACGTGGCTGAAGCTATGGCGTTGGCAAAAACCAAGGCCAGTCTGGCGCTGTTGCCGTTGGGTACAGCCAATGATTTTGCGCGTGCGGCCGGTATTCCGCTCGAGCCACTGGCTGCGTTGAGCTTGTTGGATATACCGGCGCAGCCGATCGATCTGGGCGAAGTGGATGGTCAGGTGTTCCTGAATATGGCCACGGGCGGTTTTGGCTCTAACGTCACCGCCAACACGTCTGAAGACCTCAAACGCATGCTCGGCGGTGCGGCTTATTTTTTGACGGGCTTGACCCGTTTTGCCGAAGTGCAATCGTCGTTTGGCCGCTTTACCGGACCGGATTTTCAGTGGGAAGGCGAGTTTCTCGCACTCGGCATCGGCAATGGTCGGCAGGCCGGCGGTGGGCATGTGCTATGCCCGCAGGCGCGAGTCAACGATGGTTTGTTGGATGTCTGCATCGTGCCGGCGGCAGCGGATGTGGTAGGCACCCTCGGTACGCTGCTGTCTGGCGGAATCAATGGCCTGCAGAGTGTAGCCCTCAGCGCACGGCTGCCTTGGCTGGAAGTCGAAGCCCCCGAAGGCCTGGATCTCAACCTTGACGGTGAGCCGATGGAAAGCCGCAAACTGCGGTTCGCGGCCAGGCCGAAGGCGTTACGTGTGCATTTGCCGGAAGACTCGCCGCTGCTGGTTGAATAAGTCGAGCGGCTTCTGCCGCCTGACTGGCCTACTCGCCGCGCTTATCGCATGATGGCGCTGCGCCATCTGCCTTCAGATGCACGGCAGATGGCCGATACACCTGGGTATGGCTATTTGAGCTAGGCTAGATCGATAAGTGAACAGGAGCGCATGATGGCCGGCATTCTCGACTCAGTGAACCAACGCACCCAGCTGGTGGGTGAGAACCGCTTGGAAATTCTCATGTTCCGCCTGGCGGGTCGGCAACTGTTTGCGATCAACGTCTTCAAGGTGCAGGAAGTCCTGCAAATGCCCAAGCTGACCCTGATGCCGCAGCGCCATCGTTTTGTCTGTGGGGTGGTCAACCTGCGTGGGCAGACGTTGCCAGTGATCGATCTGTCCCAGGCCATCGGCATGCGCCCGATTGTGCCGGATGAGCGCAGCACCATTATCGTCACTGAGTACAACCGCTCGGTGCAGGCTTTTCTGGTCGGTGGGGTTGAACGCATCCTCAACCTCAATTGGGAATCCATCCTGCCGCCACCCGGTGGCGCCGGGCGTCAGCATTACCTGACCGCCATCACCAAGGTTGAAGACCAGATCGTCGAAGTGATCGACGTGGAAAAAGTCTTGGCGGAAATTAGCCCGATGAGCACCAAGGTCTCCCCGGAAAAGCTCGCCGATCCGTTACTGGAGCATGCCAAAGGACGCGAAGTGCTGCTGGTGGATGACTCCAACGTGGCCATGAGCCAGCTCAAGGGCACCATGGCGCAATTGGATATCCGTTGCCATGCCGCCAGCGATGGCTTGCGTGCCCTTAACCTGCTGAAGAGCTGGGCTGATGCCGGCGTCGATGTGCATGAAAAGCTGCTGATGGTGATCACCGATGCGGAAATGCCGGAGATGGACGGCTACCGCCTGACCACCGAAATTCGCAACGATTCACGTCTCAAGGACTTGTACGTGGTGTTGCACACCTCGTTGTCAGGCAGTTTCAACGAGGCCATGGTTAAGAAGGTCGGCTGCGACAACTTCCTCTCCAAGTTTCAGCCGGACAAATTGGTGGATGTGGTGCACCAGCGTTTGGCCCTGTTGCACCCCGAGGAATAAGCCTGACGCGGGCGTCAGGCTGGCATGCACCTTCTGTTTATTCGCTTAGCCGCTGGCGCAGGTGTTCAATGCGCTCGCGGTTAACGTCGAAATCCGCGTAGCCCAGGCGCGATGCCGAGCGCACATCCACTCCGGCCGCACCGATCATAAATTCCACATCATCGACAAAGCGCATCAGCTTGCTGCTGAATTCGGCGCGCAAATACCCCGGAGCCTCCTCCACCACGCTCACGCGTGGCTCTGCACTGAGTAGCGCCTTGAGGCGTGCCTGGGTTTCTGCGGCGGTACCTTGCAGTGGCAGCGGTTCAATGGCATGTCGCGCATCGCTGGCCTGGCTGTTTACGCAGTTCGGTGAGTCTGGGCAGGCGCTCAGTTGTCCATCATGGATGCCCAGGTTATCCGGCGCAGTACCGCTGCAAGCGCTTAGCAACACCAGTAGCGGCAGGGCCAAAGCAGGCTTGTAGGTACGTCGGGTTGCTCGTATAAGTGCGTTTTGCCAAACGGAAGCTGGACTCATGTTGCATCTCTCCGGGTTGTACCGTTATCCACTGAAGTCGGCGGCGGGCGAAGCCCTGCGCGAAACGATGTTGGACGCTTTGGGCGTACAGGGTGATCGTCGCTGGATGGTAGTCGATGCTGAATCCGGGCGCTTCCTTACGCAACGCCTGCTGGCGCAGATGACTCAGTTGCAGGCGCGCTGGCTGGGTAGCACGCACCTGCAACTGAGTGCACCGGGCATGGCTGATCTGCAGGTAGCGGTGCCGGATGACAGTGCGCTGCTGCGCGGTGTGACCATCTGGCGCGACAGCTTGCAAGTGCCCGATGCCGGTGATCAGGCGGCGCATTGGCTTAGCCAATTGCTTGGCCGTGCCTGCCGCCTGGTTCAGGTCTCAGAACCGCGGGCGCGGCAGGTCGATACGGCGTATGCCGAGGCGGGCGACAAGGTGGCGTTTGCCGATGGCTTTCCTCTACTACTGATCGGTCAGGCGTCGTTGGATGACCTCTCGGCGCGCGTCGGTCGACCGTTGCCGATGCTGCGTTTTCGCCCGAACCTGGTGGTCAGTGGCAGTGAGCCCTATGCCGAAGACAGTTGGAAGCGCATCCGTATTGGTGAGCTGGAGTTTCGGGTGGTCAAGGGCTGCTCGCGCTGCATCATGACCACCCTCGACCCGCAGACGGGCGAGCGCAGCGCCGATCGCGAACCGCTGGCTACCCTGAAAACCTACCGTGAGCGTGAAGGCGAGGTGTATTTCGGGCAGAACCTGATCGCCTGTGGCGAAGGGCAGCTGCGTCTGGATATGCCGGTGCAGGTATTGGAGTAAACAGCGCTGCACGCTCAACCGTTGCAGTTGAGCGTGCCTATTAAGCTGTTACTGGTCGAAGTAACGCTCGTGCCAGGCTACCAGTGGCTGCGGTGCGTTGAGCTTCTCGCCGTAGATCACCGAGTAGGACAGCACGTTCTGTACGTACTGGCGGGTTTCATCAAACGGGATGTTCTCGATCCACACGTCATACGACAGATGATCCGCGCCGCGCAGCCACTGGCGCACGCGCCCTGGGCCGGCGTTGTAGGCCGCAGAGGCGAGAACGCGGTTGCCGTTGAACTGGCCGTAGATCTGGCTCAAATAGGCCGCACCCAGTTGGATATTGACTTCCGGACGGTAGGCCAGCTGTGGCGATGACAGCGGAATGCCAAAACGTTTGGCGGTTTCCTTGGCGGTGGCGGGCATCAGCTGCATCAAACCCATGGCGCCGACATGGGATTTGGCATCGGCCATAAAGGCGCTTTCCTGGCGGGTGACGGCAAATACCCAGCTGGAATGGATGTCGCGGTTTTTCGCTTCACGCACCAGGTGTTCGCGGTGCGCCATGGGGAAGCGTACGTCCAAATCGTCCCAATACTGTGCCTGGCTGATGGTGCGGATGGCCGGGAAGTACCAGCCCATCTCATAGGCCAGGCGCGCCTGGGCAACCATCTCATCGCGGCTGAATAAGCGGCTGACGTTGTACCACTCGCGGCGGCCATCGGCGACCTGACCACGGGCGTGGAACTCCAGGGCACGGCGAATCGCTGCCGAATTACGCACCTTCTGGATGGTCTGTGGGCTCAGGGTCAGTGGCTTATTGTTCAGTTGATAGGGCGCCTGCACCTGGTCGGCGGCCATAAAGCCGTAGAAGTCTCGTTCCTTGGCCAGTGCCTGGTACAGCGCTTTCGGTTCTTGGCTGTTGGGCTGCGCCAGTTGCAGGCTGCGCGCCTGCCAGTAACGCCAGCGGTTGGTGTTACCCAGTTCCGCAGGCATCCGGCGCGTCAGCTGGTTGGCCTCATCCCAGCGGCCCAGGCGCAGCAGTAGGCGGGCGCGCCATTCGCTGACGGTGTTATCACGCAGCTCGGGGTCGTACTTGGCCATGACCTGTAGAGCGCGGGAGTCGAAGCGCTTGGCCAGAGTCAGGCCGATTTCGCGGGCAATAGCCACCTGCTCGTCGCTGGAGAACTTCATCCGTTGGGCGTAGCCATCGAGCAGCTTGAGTGCGCTTTCCGGGTCCTGGCGGGCCAGGCGGCGCAGGCCGAGGCCTACTACATCGGCCATGGCCGGGTCGGTCTGGGTAAAGCGCGAGGTCTGCTTCAGCAACTCAGGCTTCTGCGCCACTTCTAGCAGGCGCTGGCCCTGGTTGCCCAAGGTTGGCATCGTCTTGATCAGGTGGGTGACCAGGCCGTAGTTACGCGCTTCGGCTGCCAGCTTGGCGCGCTGCCAACGCTTCTGATCGGTGAGTTGGCCTTCTGCGGCCCACATTGCGAACAGCGGGTCGCAGGCGTTGGGCTGTGATTTGCCCACCAGCCAGAGTTTCTCGGCGGTGGCGTTGCCTTCGGCGCGCATGCCGTGGCTCAGCTGGTACTGGCCATACAGGCAGTCAAGCTCAGTGAAATTGAGCTTCGGGTCGTAGTAATTAATGAAGGTTTGCCACTCGCCACGTTCAGCCAGCCAGCGCAGCCAGCGCAGCTTCATCCAGCTGATTTGCGGCAGATCGCCATGTTCGGCGAGGAATTTCTCGATTTCGTCATTGCTGGCCCACTTCAGCCGGGCGGTCAGCTCGTCATACGCCAGGTAAGGCTCCAGCGGGTAATCATGTAGAGCACTGGCATAGCGCTGGTAAGGGCCTTTGTCGCCTTTGGCCAGTGCAGCTTTGGCTTGATCGTAATATTGACGTTGTTGCGTCAGGGTAGCGGCCTGCGCTGCAGAGACGCTCAAGGTGGAAACCAACAGGCAGGACAGCAAGCTGAACAGGGGACCGCGCATGACACTTCCAGGCAAATAGTGCGTATGGCCCTAGCTTAGTCGTTTGCCTATGGGCGGTGAAGGTGCAATGCGTTTCAACGCGTAATTGATGACGCTCACCGCTGTTTTAGCCTGGGCAAGCGTGCTAGAGGGCTTGGCGCCAGGTGCGCCAGGAATCGCAGCGGAATTTACTGCGTGCACCGTTGAAATTGCCTGCTTGGTCGATGCGCTTCTCGGTTAGAATGCGCGCCCTGTTTTGTGGGTGCTTCCGGCAGCCATAGATGATTTTTTGGGTGTTTCAGGTTGCCGCTGTGCCCTGGATGCAACGAAGCCCGTTGCTCGGTTGCGGTTAAACCGGCTTTCACCCGTCGTTTTTTGTTGAGGCGTGCCATGACCCTGCTCAAGTTCACCGATATTTCCCTGGCTTACGGCGCAATGCCGCTCTTGGACAAGGTGTCTTGGCAGATCGCCCGTGGCGAGCGGGTGTGCATCATCGGCCGCAACGGCACCGGCAAGTCGAGCATGATGAAGCTGGTAAAGGGCGACCAGAAGGCGGATGACGGCGCTGTTTGGCGTGCACCCGGGCTGAAAATTGGTGAGTTACCGCAGGAATTGCCGGTGGCTGACGATCGCACCGTATTTGATGTGGTCGCTCAGGGTCTGGACGGCGTGGGCGAGTTACTTGCGCAGTACCACCACCTGGCGCAGAACTGTGTCACCGAAGCCGATCTGGACAAGTTGATGCATGTGCAGCAAGACCTCGAAGCCCGTGACGGCTGGCGCTTGCAGCAACTGGTCGATAGCACCTTGAGCCGCTTGCAGCTGCCGGCTGACAAGACGCTGGCCGAGCTCTCTGGCGGCTGGCGTCGCCGCGTCCTGCTGGCTCAAGCGTTGGTCTCCGAGCCCGATCTGCTGCTGCTCGATGAGCCAACCAACCACCTGGATATCGGCGCGATTGCCTGGCTGGAAGAAGCCTTGGCAGATTTCCAGGGCGCAGTCCTGTTTATCACCCACGACCGTTCTTTCCTACAGAACCTGGCTACACGCATCCTTGAATTGGACCGTGGCGGCCTGATCGATTGGAACGGCGACTACGCGAGCTTTCTGGTGCACAAGGAAGCCGCATTGGCCGCTGAAGAGACGGCCAACGCGCTGTTCGACAAGCGCCTGGCCCAGGAAGAGGTGTGGATTCGCCAAGGCATCAAGGCCCGCCGCACCCGTAACGAAGGCCGTGTACGCGCCCTCAAAGCACTGCGCGTAGAGCGCAGCGAGCGCCGTGAGCGCACCGGCAAGGCCAATATCCAGCTGGAAACCGCCGAGAAATCCGGCAAGCAGGTGATGGTGCTGGAAAACGTCAGTTTTGCGCATCCAGGTGGTCCGTTCCTGATCAAGGACTTTTCCATGGTGCTGCAGCGCGGCGACCGCATCGGTCTGCTCGGCGCCAACGGCACCGGTAAAACCACTTTGCTCAAGCTGATGCTCGGCGGCTTGCAGCCCACCAGCGGTGAAGTGGCCGAAGGCACGCGCATTGATGTGGCTTATTTTGACCAATTGCGTCACCAGCTTGACCTGGAAAAGACCGTGATCGACAACGTCGCCGAAGGCCGCGACTTTATCGAGATCGACGGGCAGAACCGCCATGTACTGAGCTACCTGGGCGACTTCTTGTTCAGCCCGCAGCGTGCGCGCACGCCGGTCAAAGCGTTGTCCGGTGGTGAGCGGGCACGTCTCTTGCTCGCCAAGCTGTTCAGCAAACCGGCCAACTTGCTGGTGCTGGACGAACCGACCAACGACCTCGATGTGGAAACCCTGGAGTTGCTTGAGGAAGTGTTGCTGACCTTCCCAGGCACCGTGCTGATGGTCAGTCACGATCGGGCCTTTCTCGACAACGTGGTAACCAGCACCCTGGTGTTTGAGGGTGAAGGGCTGGTGCGCGAATACGTGGGTGGCTATCAGGACTGGCTGCGGCAGGGCGGTTCGCCGCGCTTGCTTGGCGTCGGAGAGAGTAAAGCCGGTAAGCCTGAACTAGCCTCAGCAGTGGTCCCGGCACCCGTTGCGGCGGAGCCTGTTGTGGCCGAGGTGAGCAAGAAAAAACTCAGCTATAAGCTGCAGCGCGAGCTCGAAGCCATCCCAGGGCAGATTGATCTGCTGGAAGGCCAGGTTGCCAGCTTGCAGGAGCAGATCGGCTCGCCGAGCTTCTATCAGCAGCCGGCAGAAAAAACCGCCGAAGTGTTGGCGAAGCTGCAGGCCGTGCAGCTGGAACTGGAGCAATTGGTCGAGCGTTGGGCTGAGCTGGAAGGCTAACCCACCGTATTAGGAAACGTGCTCAAACAGGATTTTGAGACTTCTGGCGGAGACAGTCATGGCCATCGAGTACCGCATCACTCTCGACGACAATCATCAGTTCAGCTATAGGATCGAGCTGAACCGAGTCTATGAAGTAGAGGTTGCGCAAAGCGCACCAGCCTGGACACGCCTGGAGTATCAGCAGTGCAGTAACTGCCCCTTGAGTAAGGATAACTTCAGTCACTGTCCTGCTGCTGTTGACCTGCATCGGGTTATCGAGGATTTCCAAGGGCTGCCGGCGTTCAAGAAAGTAGCGGTGTGGGTACGCACGCCCGAACGCGAGTACAACAAGCAGGTGGGGTTGGAAGAGGGCTTGCGTGCACTGCTCGGGGTGATCATGGCCACCAGTGCCTGTCCAGTGCTGGGTAAGCTCAAGCCCATGGCGCAACACCATCTGCCGTTTGCCAATAGCCAAGAGTTCATTTTGCGCACGGTGTCGTTGTACCTGACGCAGCAGTATTTCAACCTGCGTGAAGGACGTGCTGCGGATTGGGAGTTGAAAGGGCTGGTGCGGATGTTCCAGCAGTTGCAGCTGGTGAATCAGGCGTTCTGGCAGCGTATTCATGCCACCTGCGAGGGTGATTCCAACCTCAAGGCGTTCCTCACCTTCTTCTCCATGGCCTCGAGCATGACCTATTCGCTGGAAACCCAGCTGCAGAAGATTCGCCCATTGGTCATGAGCTCACCCGATAGCGGTGAATAACGCAGCCGCGTTATTCACCCATCGCTCGCTTTATTCGGCTTTTTTCAGGCGTACGGCCAGTACATCGCAAGGTGCGCCGTGCAGTACGTCATTGGCCGTCGAGCCCAGTAGCAACGCCAGACCATGACGGCCGTGGCTGCCGACGACGATCAGGTCGCATTGCTGTTCTTCCGCCAGGCGATGAATTTCCTGGCGCGGTTGGCCGTAGGCCAGATGGCGATGCTCGGCGCTCAAGTCGGGATACTTGCCGGAAAATTTGTCCAGGCGCTCGCGGGCCTGGTCGAACTGTTGCTGTTGCAGCATCGATAGGTCCATTGGTACATCGCCACCAAAGGCCATGGCCATGGGCTCGACGATATGCACCACAGACAATGCGGCCCCGCTGCTGGCGGCCAGTTTCAGCGCGCGGTGCATCACCGGGTCGCATTCCTCGGTCAGGTCGACGGCGACCAGAATGTGCTGGTAGGGCATGGGGTAACTCTCCTTGCAAGTGGATCAATGCTTTTAGTATGGCCGTCCTGAGCGCTGATGACAGGCTTTTGCCGGTGAGATAACGATATGAGTCCCTGGTTTTTGCTTTTGCTCCTGGCTTTTTTGCTCAGCCCGCTGGCCTGGCTGGTGCCCTCGCGCCATCAGCGTGGGCAGATGGATGTGCGTCTGCAGGCGCGGCGTATGGGCGTGGCAATGCAGTTGTCGCGCCAGGAATGGCCGCATTGGCTTTTGCGTCAGCCGCCGCACGCCTGCCCGCAATACCACCGGGCGCGCAAGCGCGGCCAAGTTGATAGTTGGTGCTACTGGCAGATGGAGCCGGGGCGGTGGGTGAATAAATGGCGCGAACCTTGTGCCGATCAAGCCCTGCTGGCGCAATTGCAGACCTTGCCGGCGGATGCGTTCAAGGTTGAGGCGACCGATCAGATGCTGTCGGTCTGCTGGGGAGAGCGGGGTGCTGGCGAGGCGCTGGAGGCAATTGTCGCGTTTCTCCAGGCCAAAGCCTGAATAAAAGAAGGCCCAGTGCGAACACTGGGGCGGAGTACGGCCAGGCAGGCCGGTAAAACGAATGCGTATGGCGGCGGTCGTAATTAGAGGTTGGCGGCCGCGTACTGGCCGGAAATCTGCTCAATGCCTTGAATGATGGTGTTGGAGTACTTGTTAACCAGAAATGGCACGCTGTTCTCGTTGTAGTTGATCAGCGACTTTTCAATATAGCGCCATTTGGTGGCCACACTTTCCCAGGATTGCTTGAGCTGCGGTGTGTTCTTTGGGTCCTTCTCCAGTGCCGCCATCTTGCTGGCGAACTCACTGACCAGCTCCTCAATCGGTCGTGCATCGCCGCCGCCCATAAAGGTAGCGCCCACAGAGGCGCTGCGTGAGGCGTAATCCACTGCAATGCCCTGCATCAGAATGCTTTGCTCGCGGCTGCGTTGGGTCAGTGTCGGCACGCTGTAGCTGCCTTCCTGCTGGATCTTGGTGTACAGCTCTTGGCTGAGAGCCATCAATTGCTGGTTGCGACCCGCCAGGTCAGCCACCGGCTGCAGGTCGGTATAGCCTTGGCTTTTCAGTGCGTTGATCAGGTTGTCGAGATCAATTTGGTAACCCTTCCACTGCTGGTCGAGCTGCGAGCGCAGTGCTTTTGAGCCTTCACCTGGCATGTCGGCCAGCGCCGTCATATGGTTGTTCACTTCGCTCAGCGAGTCGTTGATCATGCGTGCGTAGCGTTGATCGCCTTCCATGCCGTTAAACATGTAAAAGTCACCAAGCGATTTTTGCGCAGCCAGGCGTATCTGGTGCAATTTCAGCAAGCTGGTGGCGGCATCTGCAGCCTGGGTTGCGGCGCTGAAAAGGGGGAGGGTGATTGCGAGCAGGGTGCTCAAAGCAATGGCAAGCATGCGGCTCGACATGGGGAAACTCCGTGCGCCCTTGATTGGGCTCTAATTGTTTTTGTTTTGGCTACGGGCGGTCTAAAACGGCCGTATTGAGACGACTGTACCTGCAGCTAAATCATTTTGCTAGGTATGCGCTGGATCACACTTCTGTTCGCATAGTTGGAGAACTGCCGGCATATCGCTGCGGATAGCGGCGTTTTCGCTGCAGAGTAATCTGTGCGTCGGCAGATGCTGGAACGTAATTTTTTGTACGCCCGTGCAGTCACTACAGGCCAATTGACAAGTAGGGGCTTTTCCTTGAAGGTGTGCACACCCAAATCAAACGGGCGTATGAATTGAGCGTTTGCCTTCAAAGGCACCGCCTTTACAGCCCGATTATCGCGTCGGTGGGTGTGCCAGGCTGATTGGGGCTACTCTGAGACGGCTATGCCGTGGAGTAGCTTGCTGGTTGGCTCCGATGTGTACTGTTCAGCTTCCATACCGTGGAGATCAGTTGATGATTTACGAAGGTAAAGCCATCACGGTTAAGGCTCTTGAGAGTGGCATCGTCGAATTGAATTTCGACCTCAAGGGTGAATCCGTCAACAAATTCAACCGTCTTACCCTCAATGAACTGCGTCAATCTGTTGATGCGATCAAGGCCGATGGTTCGATCAAGGGCGTGATTGTCACCAGTGGCAAAGACGTATTTATCGTCGGCGCCGACATCACCGAGTTCGTCGACAACTTCAAGTTGCCGGATGAAGAGCTGGTGGCTGGCAACCTCGAAGCCAACAAGATCTTCAGTGATTTTGAAGACCTCAATGTTCCAACCGTGGTAGCGATCAATGGCATCGCCCTGGGCGGTGGTTTTGAGATGTGCCTGGCGGCGGATTACCGCGTCATGGCCGAAAGCGCCAAAGTTGGCCTGCCAGAAGTCAAACTGGGCATTTACCCAGGCTTCGGCGGCACCGTGCGTCTGCCACGCGTTATCGGTACCGATAACGCCGTTGAGTGGATTGCCGGTGGTAAAGAAAACAAAGCTGCTGACGCCCTGAAAATGGGTGCAGTGGATGCTGTGGTTGCCGCTGACAAGCTGCAAGCCGCTGCCCTGGACCTGATCAAGCGCGCCATCTCTGGCGAGCTGGACTACAAGGCCAAGCGTCAGCCGAAGCTGGAAAAGCTCAAGCTCAACGCGATTGAGCAGATGATGTGCTTTGAAACCGCCAAAGGTTTCGTTGCAGGTCAGGCTGGCCCGAACTACCCAGCGCCGGTTGAAGCGATCAAAACTATTCAGAAAGCCGCCAACTTCGGTCGCGACAAAGCGCTGGAAGTGGAAGCTGCTGGCTTCGTCAAACTGGCTAAAACCCCGGTTGCTGCCAGCCTGATCGGCCTGTTCCTGAACGATCAGGACCTGAAGAAGAAAGCCAAGCAGTACGACGAAATCGCCAAAGACGTGAAACTGGCTGCCGTACTCGGCGCCGGTATCATGGGTGGCGGTATCGCCTACCAGTCCGCTTCCAAGGGCACCCCGATCCTGATGAAGGATATCCGTGAAGAGGGTATCCAGATGGGTCTGGCCGAGGCTTCCAAGCTGCTCGGCGGTCGTGTTGCCAAAGGTCGTATGACCCCGGCGAAGATGGCTGAAGCCCTCACCGCTATTCGCCCGACCATGTCCTACGGCGACTTCGGCGCTGTCGACATCGTTGTCGAAGCCGTGGTTGAGAACCCGAAGGTCAAGCAGATCGTGCTGGCTGAAGTGGAAGGCGTGGTTAAAGAAGACGCCATCCTCGCGTCGAACACCTCGACCATTTCCATCAACTTGCTGGCCAAGGCCCTCAAGCGTCCGGAAAATTTCGTCGGCATGCACTTCTTCAACCCTGTGCACATGATGCCGCTGGTTGAAGTGATTCGTGGCGAGAAGTCCAGCGACGTAGCAGTGGCGACCACCGTTGCTTACGCCAAGAAAATGGGCAAGACCCCGGTTGTGGTCAACGACTGCCCAGGCTTCCTGGTTAACCGCGTGCTGTTCCCGTACTTCGGTGGTTTCTCCAAGCTGCTAGGTTTTGGCGTGGACTTCGTGCGTATCGACAAGGTCATGGAGAAGTTCGGCTGGCCAATGGGCCCTGCGTACCTGTCCGACGTAGTCGGTATCGACACCGGTCACCACGGCCGTGACGTAATGGCTGAAGGCTTCCCGGATCGCATGGCTGTTGAAGGTCGTACTGCGGTTGACGTGATGTATGAAGCAGATCGCCTGGGCCAGAAGAACGGCAAAGGTTTCTACGCCTACGAAATGGATAAGCGCGGCAAGCCGAAGAAGGTTTCTGATCCGGTTGCCTACGACCTGCTGAAGTCCATCGTGACCGAGCAGCGTGAAGTGACTGATGAAGACATCATCAACTTCATGATGATTCCTCTGTGCATGGAAACCGTGCGTTGCCTGGAAGACGGCATCGTTGATACCGCAGCTGAGGCCGATATGGGTCTGATCTACGGCATCGGCTTCCCTCCGTTCCGCGGTGGTGCACTGCGTTACATCGATACCGTCGGTGTAGCCGAGTTCGTTGCCCTGGCCGACAAATACGCCGAGCTGGGCGCGCTGTACACCCCGACTGCCAAGCTTCGCGAAATGGCCGCTAACGGCCAGAAGTTTTTCGGTTAATCGCGGACAGACTAGAGCGAGAGTGAATTTATGAGCCTGAATCCTAGAGATGCAGTCATCGTCGACTTCGGTCGTACCCCGATGGGTCGTTCCAAGGGCGGCATGCATCGCAACACCCGTGCCGAAACCATGTCGGCCAACCTGATCAGCGGCGTGCTGGCACGTAACACCAAGCTGGATCCAGCTGAAGTGGAAGACGTGATCTGGGGCTGCGTTAACCAGACCCTGGAGCAGGGCTGGAACATCGCGCGCATGGCGTCGCTGATGACCCAGATCCCGCATACCGCTGCTGGCCAGACTGTAAGCCGCCTGTGCGGTTCGTCCATGAGCGCTCTGCACACTGCTGTGCAGGCTATCCAGACCGGTAACGGTGACGTGTTCGTCATCGGCGGTGTGGAGCACATGGGCCACGTTGGCATGATGCACGGCGTCGATCCAAACCCGCACCTGTCGCTGTACGCAGCCAAGGCCTCGGGCATGATGGGTCTGACCGCTGAAATGCTCGGCAAGATGCATGGCATCAGCCGTGAGCAGCAGGACGCATTCGGTGAGCGTTCGCACCGTCTGGCCCACAAAGCTACCGTTGAAGGCAAGTTCAAGGATGAAATCATCCCGATGCAAGGCTACGACGAGAATGGCTTCCTGAAGGTTTTTGACTACGACGAAACCATTCGTCCGGAAACTACCTTGGCAAGCCTGGCTGCACTGAAGCCTGCGTTCAACCCGAAAGGCGGCACCGTGACTGCAGGTACGTCCTCGCAGATCACTGACGGCGCTTCCTGCATGATCGTCATGAGCGCCCAGCGCGCCCAAGACCTTGGCATTCAGCCAATGGCAGTGGTTCGTGCCATGGCAGTGGCCGGTGTTGATCCAGCGATCATGGGTTACGGTCCAGTACCGTCGACTCAGAAAGCCCTCAAGCGTGCTGGCCTGACCATCAATGACATCGACTTCTTCGAGCTCAACGAAGCCTTCGCTGCCCAGGCCC
This sequence comes from Pseudomonas sp. WS 5011, assembly GCF_012985775.1. Taxonomy (NCBI): domain Bacteria; kingdom Pseudomonadati; phylum Pseudomonadota; class Gammaproteobacteria; order Pseudomonadales; family Pseudomonadaceae; genus Pseudomonas; species Pseudomonas sp. WS 5011. Next base: position 215,990 of record NZ_JAAQXA010000005.1, on the reverse strand, counting down.
TGCCTGTGCTGAAAGACCTGAAAGTGCTCGATAAGATGGAAGAGAAGGTCAACCTGCACGGCGGCGCGATCGCCCTGGGTCACCCGTTCGGTTGTTCCGGCGCGCGTATCTCCGGTACCCTGCTGAACGTAATGAAGCAGAATGGCGGCACCTTCGGTGTGTCGACCATGTGCGTAGGTCTCGGCCAAGGCATCACCACCGTCTTCGAACGCCTCTAAGCTTCACCGGTGTAAGAGATGGAAAAAACCGGGGCCCAGTGCCCCGGTTTTTGTTTATCAGCAGAAAATCTTCAAGGAATTCACCCATGCAGCTACAGCCCGGCCTCTACCGCCACTACAAAGGCCCTGAATACCGTGTGTTTGGCGTAGCCCAGCATTCCGAAACGGAACAGGCGATGGTGGTCTATCAGGCGCTGTACGGCGAGTTTGGCCTATGGGTGAGGCCGTTGGAGATGTTCTGCGAAAGCGTTGAGGTGGACGGCGAGACGGTTCCACGCTTTGCTTTGATTCAGGCTGAAACCGCACTGTTCACTCGGCCTTGAGCTGACATCGGGCCACTGCTGCGCTTGACCTCGGCCGGACCACCACTATATATAGCGGTGCCGCGCTAGCAGGCAGTACAGCGCCTCCCGCATTTATTTACCGAATTTCAGGAATTTTCCAATCCATGGGCAAATCGCTGGTCATCGTGGAATCCCCGGCCAAGGCCAAGACCATCAACAAGTACTTGGGCAACGAGTACGTGGTGAAGTCGAGCATCGGCCACATCCGTGACCTACCCACCAGTGGTTCGGCGAGTACCGCCAAAGAGCCGGTCAAGCGTGGCAAGGCCGCTGCAGGTGAAGTGCCGGCGCTGTCGCCCAAGGAGAAAGCCAAGCGCCAATTGTTCGCGCGCATGGGGGTTGATCCCGAACATGGCTGGAAAGCCAAGTACGAGATCCTTCCCGGCAAAGAGAAGGTGGTCGAAGAGCTGCGCCGTTTGGCCAAGGATGCTGACACCATCTATCTCGCAACCGACTTGGATCGCGAGGGGGAAGCCATTGCCTGGCACCTGCGCGAATCCATTGGTGGTGACGACAGCCGCTACAAACGCGTGGTGTTCAACGAAATTACCAAGAAGGCCATCCAGGAAGCGTTTTCCAAGCCTGGCGAGCTGGATATCAACCGGGTCAATGCCCAGCAAGCACGGCGCTTCCTCGACCGCGTAGTGGGCTATATGGTTTCGCCACTGCTGTGGGCCAAAATCGCTCGTGGTTTGTCGGCCGGCCGTGTGCAGTCGGTAGCCGTGAAGTTGGTGGTCGAGCGTGAGAAAGAGATCCGCGCGTTTGTTCCGGAAGAATACTGGGAAGTGCACGCCGACCTGGGCACCGCCAAAGGCGCCAATGTGCGCTTTGAAGTGGCCCGTGAGAACGGCGCTGCGTTCAAGCCGCTGAACGAGGCCCAGGCCATGGCGGCCCTGGCAACGCTGAAAGCCTCCAGTTACAGCATCAGCAAGCGTGAAGATAAGCCGACCAGCAGCAAGCCTTCGGCGCCGTTTATCACCTCCACCCTGCAGCAGGCCGCGAGTAACCGCCTGGGCTTTGGGGTGAAGAAGACCATGATGATGGCTCAGCGTCTGTATGAGGCTGGTTACATCACCTACATGCGTACCGACTCGACCAACCTCTCGGCTGACGCCGTGAGCATGGTGCGCGGCTTTATCGAAGGCGAGTTCGGCAAGAAGTACCTGCCGGCCAACCCGATTGCCTACAGCAGCAAGGAAGGCGCGCAGGAAGCGCACGAAGCGATCCGTCCTTCCGACGTCAATCTCAAGCCGACTCAGCTGTCGGGCATGGAGCGTGACGCCGAGCGCCTGTATGAGTTGATCTGGCGTCAATTCGTGGCCTGCCAGATGCCGCCGGCTGAATACCTGTCGACCACGGTTACCGTGACGGCAGCGCAGTTCGAACTGCGTGCCAAGGGCCGTATTCTCAAGTTTGACGGTTACACCCGCGCATTGCCGCAGCTGAGCAAGCCGGGCGATGACGATGTATTGCCGGAAATGAATCAGGGCGAAGTGCTCAAACTGGTCAAGCTCGACCCCAGTCAGCACTTCACCAAGCCGCCAGCGCGTTACTCGGAAGCCAGCCTGGTTAAGGAAATGGAAAAGCGCGGTATCGGTCGCCCGTCGACCTATGCAGCGATTATTGGCACCATCCAGGACCGTGGCTACGTGGCGCTGCACAACCGTCGTTTCTACTCGGAGAAGATGGGCGACATCGTCACCGAGCGTTTGGCTGAAAGCTTCTCCAACCTGATGGACTATGGCTTTACCGCCGGCATGGAAGAGCACCTGGACGATGTGGCCCAGGGTGAGCGTGAGTGGAAGCACGTGCTCGACGAGTTCTACGGTGACTTCAAGAAGAAACTTGAAGTGGCTGAAGCAGGCGAGGGCGGCATGCGTGCCAACCAGCCGACGCTGACCGATATCGCTTGCCGTGACTGCGGCCGGCCGATGACTATTCGTACTGCCTCCACTGGCGTATTCCTTGGTTGCTCCGGCTATGCATTACCGCCGAAAGAGCGCTGCAAGGCTACCGTCAACCTGGTGCCGGGCGACGAAATTGCTGCGGACGATGAGGGCGAGTCGGAGTCGCGCGTGCTGCTAGGCAAGCACCGCTGCCCGATCTGCTCGACCGCGATGGACGCCTACCTGCTCGATGAAACCCGCAAGCTGCATATTTGCGGCAATAACCCTGATTGCAGCGGTTATGAAGTAGAGCAGGGCCAGTACCGCATCAAGGGCTACGAAGGACCGAGCCTGGACTGCGACAAGTGCGGTAGTCAGATGCAGCTGAAAACCGGTCGTTTCGGCAAGTTCTTCGGTTGCACCAACAGCGAGTGCAAGAACACCCGCAAACTGCTGAAAAGCGGTGAAGCGGCGCCACCTAAAATGGACCCGGTGAAGATGCCGGAGCTCAAGTGCGAGAAGGTCAACGACACCTACATCCTGCGCGATGGCGCTTCGGGTCTGTTCCTGGCTGCCAGCCAGTTCCCGAAAAACCGCGAAACCCGTGCACCGTTAGTGATCGAGCTGATTCCGCACCGCGATGAGATCGACCCCAAGTACCACTTCCTTTGTGATGCACCGAAGAAAGACCCGCAAGGTCGCGCAGCGGTGATCCGTTACAGCCGCAAGACCAAAGAGCAGTACGTGCAGACCGAAGTCGACGGTAAACCGACGGGCTGGCGTGCGTTCTATGATGGCGGCAAGTGGAAAGTCGAAGACAAGAGCTGATCAACAGCTGATTTAGCACGACGCGCGCTTGCCGCTGGCCGGCGCGCGTATGCTTATCTAATCCGTTATGGAGGGCGCCGCAATGGCCAATGAACTCTATACCCGCACCAATCAAAAAATCTTCTACGTCGGCCTGGCGCTGGAGTCCTGGCGTAAGGCTGAACAAAGCCAGAGCATGAATGCCTTGGCTTTGATCCAGGCTGAGCGTGAGGCCGCTTTGTTTCATCTCTACGGTGCTCTGTTGGGCTTGTGCCATGAGATTGCCGGTTACTACCGCTTGCCGGACAGCGCTGCGCCACGGGCCGAACGCTTTCTCACTGAGGACGTGTTGCAGGCGGCGCCTAGCCAGGAGCTGGGTGAGCTGGTCGAGCTGGCACAGTCCGCCGACAGCTGGGTTGCTCAGCTGCTCAAGGCTTATGCCGAGCTGTTTCAGCCGCCGCAGGCTGGCAAGAAGGCTAAGGTCGATCCCGCTACACCGTTGATCACCGCGGTCAGCCTAGATGAAGAAGTTATGCCGTTGACGCAGGAGACGCTGGAGACGTGGCGTCAGCAGCTGAAGGCTCTGGCGCAGCGGTTTCGAGAAACCCTGAGCGAGTGGTAAGGCGCTGATTGGACCGGCGGACTAGGGCGAGCCCGAGTCGGCTGTTACACTGTCGGCCTATTGTGGAGAGCTAAGCCAATGCCTACATCATTCCTGGAAATTGTAGAATTGCCCGACGGGCGTATCGCCCTGCGTCGTGCAGAGGATGAAGAATCACTGGTGGTGCTGGATTTCTCTGCCGATGCCAAGGCCTTTCTGCAGGGGCAGCATGTTGAGGTGGCCAAAGCCATGCTCAATGTAGGTGTGCAGATGGCGGGGCGATTAGCTGAAAATAACTTTCAGCATGAAGAAGGGCCACGGGTTCTGCATTGATTGCAGTTCTCTTGGTGGCTGAAATTACAACGATCTGCCAGCGTTTTGTTGCCTAGACCTCTTTTCGGCTAAGCCGCACGCTCCTTGTGCGACCTGAGGCCAATTATCCCAAACTGATATTTAGGCTTTGCGCCTTTCCCTGTCGGGCAGCCTGCTCAAGCTGTTGCCGCGCCTGACGCTCAAGTGGATGCAGCCAGCTGACAACGGTGTGGCTGCGTCCTAGCATGAGGGCCTGCTGGGCCAGTTCGAGCGGGCTTTGTGTACCCCGGGGATGCAGCAGCAGGATGCGTTCACGGTTCAGGCCCGCGTCGCGTAGCCAAGCTTGGGTCAGGCTTGATGGTGGCGCGATGAGGGTCAGCCAGCGTTCATCGTGGTTGTCACTAAGTTCACGCAAAATCGGCGCTAGAAGGTTCAGGCAGTGCCCAGCTGCCCCGCGCAGCGATAGCTCACTGAAAGCCTCTGTTTCATCATCCGGCCAGGTTAGCTCAGTGCTATCGGCAAATAATGGTGTCACTGTCGATGCCAGGAATGCATCGAACAAAGGCAGTTGTGTACGGTTCAGTGATTGCGGGAACTGCATAAATCCTCCACTAGCGGCGGATAACGCCGACGCTCAAGCCTTCAATAATCAGGTCCTGTTCTTCCAGGTTTACTTCGATCGGCGCGAACTCCGGATTTTCCGCAATCAGCCAGACCTTGTTGCCTTCACGCTTGAATCGTTTGACCGTTACTTCATCGTCGAGGCGTGCCACTACTACTTGCCCGTTACGGGCTTCACGGGTGGTGTGCACAGCCAGCAGATCGCCGTCGAATATGCCGATGTCTTTCATGCTCATGCCGCGTACACGCAGCAGGTAATCAGCCTTGGGGTGGAAGAAGTCCGGATTGATCTTGCAGGACTCTTCTACATGTTGCTGCGCCAGGATCGGCGCACCTGCTGCGACGCGGCCAATCACCGGTAGGCCTTCGTCCTCTTCAGCATTAGGCTCGAAGCCTGGAATGCGGATGCCGCGTGAAGCGCCAGGCGTCATCTCGATTGCACCCTTGCGAGCCAGGGCCTTGAGATGCTCTTCCGCTGCGTTGGGGGATTTGAAGCCCAGTTTCAAGGCGATTTCCGCTCGGGTAGGCGGGTAGCCGTTGTCTTCAAGGCACTGCTTGATGAAAGCGAGAATTTCAGCTTGGCGCGGCGTCAGTTTTAGCATGGTCGGCTCTGTTTTTTTGTACAGTGACTGGGATTATATACAGTGATCGGCGATTGGCAATCCTTGTGTTCTGATCTCTACTCAATTGACCTTCATGCCTTGTGTTGCAGTGCCCTGTTACTCAGGCTTCTTATGGGACGTCTAGCTAGGGTTAGCGCTTATCCTTGACGGATGTCTGTGACCACCCGGCCACAAGATGGTTTGCCCGGCTTGACAAGGCGGGCGACTGAAACGTATGTTTCAAACAAGTGTTTGTTCAGATGAAAAGAGTCATGGCCCAGTCGGAAACCGTTGAACGCATTCTTGATGCGGCAGAGCAGCTTTTTGCAGAGAAAGGCTTCGCCGAAACGTCGCTGCGCCTGATCACCAGCAAGGCAGGGGTCAACCTGGCGGCGGTGAACTACCACTTTGGCTCAAAGAAAGCCCTGATTCAGGCGGTGTTCTCGCGTTTTCTCGGACCGTTCTGTGTAAGCCTTGAGCGCGAGCTGGACCGCCGTCAGGCGAAGCCGGATAGCAAGGTCAGTCTCGAAGAGCTGCTTGAGCTAATCGTTGAGCAGGCGCTGGCTGTAAAACCGCGCAGTGGTAATGACCTTTCAATTTTTATGCGTCTGTTGGGATTGGCCTTTAGCCAGAGCCAAGGACACCTGCGCAAGTACCTCGAAGAGGTGTACGGCAAGGTCTTCCGTCGCTACATGCAGCTGGTCCATGAGGCTGCTCCACGCATCCCACCGCTTGAACTGTTCTGGCGCGTGCATTTTATGCTCGGTGCGGCGGCGTTCAGCATGTCCGGGATCAAAGCCCTGCGGGCCATGTCGGAAACTGATTTTGGGGTTAATACCTCGATTGAGCAGGTCATGCGCCTGATGGTGCCATTTTTGGCCGCTGGCATGCGTTCGGAAACGGGCCTCGCTGATGAGGCTTTGGCCAGCGCTCAACTCAAACCACGTACTAAAGCGCCTGCTGTTCCCAGCAAAGCGTGATCGCTATGGGTGGGCTTGGTGGAGGCGATCCGCTAAGCTAGCCGCCCATGGCGAATCTCGATCTTCTTCATATCTCCCTCGCTGATCAGTGCCTGTATGGCTTTGCCAACGGGCAGCTGCAGCTGCGTTTGAGTGTATCCACTGCGCTGAATGGCGCTGGCGAACGTAACGGGTCTGGCTGTACGCCGCGTGGTTTGCACACGGTCAGGGCGAAGATTGGTGAGGGTTTGCCAGTAGCAGCTGTATTGCGTGGGCGGCGTTGGACCGGTGAGGTCTGGTCGTCGGAGTTGCATGCGCAATTTCCTGGTCGCGACTGGATTCTCACACGCATTCTCTGGCTGAGCGGCTGTGAGCCTGGACGCAATCGTCTGGGCGCTGTCGATACCTTTCGCCGCTATATCTACATACACGGTACGCCGGACAGCGAGCCTATGGGCGTTGCGCTGTCGCATGGCTGTGTGCGCCTGCGCAACAGCGATCTGCTGGAACTCTTTGCGCGTGTCCCTGTTCAATGTGCGGTACAGATTGACGAGGCCGCCTGCCCCGAGTGGGCAGCGGCGCCTCTTATTTAAGGAAGAGTTGTGAGTTCACCCATGCAAGGTTCATTGATGCTGGATATCGCCGGCACCTGGCTGACCGCGGAAGATCGCCAGATCCTGCGTCAGCCGCAGGTGGCGGGATTGATTCTGTTTGCCCGCAATATTGAAGACCCGCGCCAGGTGCGTGAGCTGTCCGCTGCGATTCGCGCGGTTCGTCCGGACCTGTTGCTGGCGGTGGATCAGGAAGGTGGTCGTGTGCAGCGACTGCGTCAGGGTTTTGTGCGCTTACCGGCGATGCGTGCGTTGGCCGATAACCCCAATGCCGAGCATCTGGCCGAACAGTGCGGTTGGGTTATGGCGACCGAAGTGCTGGCCGCAGGGCTGGACCTGAGTTTTGCCCCGGTGCTGGATCTCGATCATCAGCGCAGTGCGGTGGTCGGTAGCCGTTCCTTTGAGGGCGATGCGCAGCGCGCGACCTTGCTGGCCGGCGCTTTTATTCGCGGGATGAACGCCGCGGGTATGGCCGCCACCGGCAAGCATTTCCCCGGGCACGGCTGGGCTGAGGCAGATTCCCATGTGGCCATCCCTTTGGATGAGCGCAGCTTAGAGCAGATTCGTGCAGTCGATTTACAGCCTTTTGCCCTGTTGAGTCAGAAGTTGGCTGCAGTGATGCCCGCCCACGTGATCTACCCTCAAGTGGACAGCCAGCCTGCCGGTTTTTCGCGGCGTTGGTTGCAAGAAATTTTGCGTGGGGAGCTGGCCTTTGATGGGGTGATTTTCAGCGACGACCTGTCGATGGCCGGTGCCCATGTGGTGGGTGATGCGGCTTGCCGTATTGAGGCGGCGCTGACTGCTGGTTGTGACATGGGCCTTGTATGTAACGACCGGGCAGCGGCAGAGCTGGCCTTGAGTGCCCTACAGCGTCTCAAGGTGGAACCGCCGAAAGGCTTGGCGCGCATGCGCCGGCAAGCGTTTCCTGGGGTTGAGTACCGGCAGAGCCCGCGTTGGTTGGCTGCGCTGGGCAGTCTGCGTGATGCGCAATTAATCGACTGAGGAGTTAGGGATGACGGTTTACGCGATTATCGGCGGTACGGGACTGACCAAGCTGGATGGTCTGACCATCAAGGCTGCGCTGCATATCGATACGCCCTATGGCGCGCCCTCTGCGGCGGTGCTCAAGGGCGACTATGCCGGCCGCGAGGTGTTGTTCCTCGCACGTCACGGGCATCCGCACCGCATCCCGCCGCATCAGGTTAACTACCGCGCTAACCTCTGGGCGCTGCGTGAGGCAGGGGCCAAGGCCATCATCGCGGTGAACGCGGTGGGCGGTATTCACTCGGCCATGGGCACCGGGCACTTCTGCCTGCCGCACCAGATCATCGATTACACCTACGGGCGTGAGCACACCTATTTTGAGGGTGAGCTGGAACATGTCACCCATGTAGATTTCAGCCATCCCTATGACGCTGGGCTGCGCACCAAGCTGGCCAATGCACTGACTGCCGAACACTGTGCGTTCAGCAATCATGGGCTGTACGGCTGTACCCAGGGCCCGCGCCTGGAAACCGCTGCGGAAATCGCACGAATGGAGCGCGATGGTTGCGACATAGTCGGCATGACGGGAATGCCGGAAGCGGTACTGGCCCGTGAGCTGGCTTTGCCCTACGCCTGCCTGGCGCTAGTGGTAAACCCGGCCGCTGGCAAGTCCCGTGCGCTGATCACCATGGCGGAAATCGAGCGCGCCCTGGAAGAGGGGATGGGGACGGTCAAGGCCGTGCTAGCACGGGTGCTGACCAGTTAGCTGGTCACCCTGCATTCACAAAAAAGGGCCGCATAATGCGGCCCTTTTTTATGCCTGACTGTTCAGAGCGGGCTGACGCGAATCAGCATGCCCAGGCTGCCATTATCCACAAAGGTTAATTCGCCGCTGGTCAGGCGACTGCTTTGTTTGATGCGTTCGCTGTCCGCGATGGTGCCACTGGTGTCGATCTGATTAACCCAGATGTCGCTCTCTAGTTCGATCACGCGGCCACCTTTTAGGCCGATGGTGCCTTCGATCGGGAAGTGACCGAACTGCTCGTCGCCGGCGCTGATAGCGACGCGGCTGATCGATTCACCCAGGCTTTGGGCCCAAGCTTTGTGCAGCAGAACCTCATAGCCGTTCGACGGGTTGAGTTTGCCGGCTTCGGCATTCAATGCCGGTGTGCGACTGTTGCTACCGTCTACTGGCAGCGCATTCTGTGCCCAGTTATCGGGTGGCAATTGGCCGGCGGAAATCGGCGTGGCGGCCTGGCGGAATACGATGACTTCAACCTGGTAGAGGCTTTCAGCCAGGGCGGCAGTGCTATTGAGCAGGCTCAGTAGAATGAGCGGCAGCAGGGCCAGGTTGCGGAGTGCGCGCATGGGGTAATCCTTTATGTAGAGGGAGTCAGGCGCTCGAACAGCGCTTCGAGTGTGTTGAATCGTTCTTCCGAGCGCTCCATCGGCACCTGGAATTTAAACAGCGTCGCACCTTCGAACTTGTAGCGGTTCGGTGCACCCTGAATCAGCTTGATCAGCGTCAGTGGGTCGACGCAGGTGTCGGCAGTGAATTCGATGCGGCCACCTTGCGGGCCCGCGTCGACTTTTTTGATGCCAAGCTTTTCTGCCTGTAATTTCAGCAGGGTGATGCGTACCAAGTTCTTGGTCGGCTCCGGCAGCAGGCCGAAGCGGTCGATCATCTCCACCTGCAGCTCTTTCAAGCCATCCTCGTCAGCGGCGTTGGCAATGCGTTTGTACATGATCAGTCGTGCGTGTACGTCAGGCAGGTAGTCGTCGGGGATCAATGCCGGCACGCGCAGGTTGATCTCAGGGCCGCCGCCAAGCGGTTGGTCGAGGTTGGGTTGCTCACCTTTGCGGATGGACTTCACAGCGCGTTCGAGCATTTCCATGTACAGGGTGAAACCGACTGCTTGGATCTGACCGCTTTGGCCATCACCGAGCAACTCACCGGCGCCACGAATTTCCAAATCATGGGTGGCCAGGACGAAGCCGGCGCCAAGGTCTTGGGCGTTACTGATGGCCTCCAGGCGCTTCTGCGCGTCGTCGGTCATCTGTTTGCGTGGTGGAGTCAGCAGGTAGGCATAGGCCTGGTGGTGGCTGCGGCCAACACGACCGCGCAACTGGTGCAGCTGGGCCAGGCCGAACTTGTCAGCGCGCTCAATGATGATGGTGTTGGCGCTCGGCACGTCGATCCCGGTTTCGATGATGGTCGAGGCGATCAGCACGTTGAAGCGCTTGTGATAGAAGTCACCCATCACCTGTTCCAGCTCGCGCTCGCGCATTTGCCCGTGGCCAATGCCGATACGCGCCTCGGGCACCAGTTCAGCCAGGTCGGCGGCGCACTTCTCGATGGTTTTCACATCGTTGTGCAGGTAGTACACCTGACCGCCGCGCAACAGTTCGCGCAGCAGGGCTTCTTTAATCGTCGGGTTGTTCTGCTCCATGACGAAGGTGCGCACTGATAAGCGCCGCGCCGGCGGCGTGGCGATGATCGACAGATCACGCATGCCCGCCACGGCCATGTTCAGGGTGCGCGGAATGGGCGTGGCAGTGAGGGTGAGGATATCCACCTCGCTGCGTAGGGTTTTCAGCTGTTCTTTTTGGCGGACACCGAAGCGGTGCTCTTCGTCGATGATCACCAGCCCCAGGTTGCTGAACTTGACGTCGTCCTGCAGCAGCTTGTGCGTGCCGATGACGATATCCACTTTGCCTTCTGCCAGTTGCTGCATCGCGTCACTGACATCTTTGGAGCTCTTGAAGCGGCTCATCACCTCGACTTTGACCGGCCAATCGGCGAAGCGGTCACGGAAGCTGTTGTAATGCTGCTGGGCGAGCAGGGTGGTGGGAACCAGCACGGCTACCTGTTTGCCACCATGTACGGCAATGAATGCGGCGCGCATGGCCACTTCAGTCTTACCGAAGCCGACATCGCCGCACACCAAGCGGTCCATCGGTTTTGCAGTGAGCATATCGCTGTAGACGGCTTCAATGGCGGCTTGCTGGTCAGGTGTTTCCTCGAAGGGAAAGCCGGCGCTGAAGGTGGCGTAATCGGCCTTCGGGTCGGCAAAGGCATAGCCTTCACGGGCAGCGCGTCGGGCATAGATGTCGAGCAGTTCAGCGGCGACATCGCGCACCTGTTCGGCGGCCTTGCGTTTGGCTTTCTGCCAGGTTTCCGAGCCGAGGCGGTGCAGTGGGGCAAGGGCATCATCGCTGCCGGTGTAGCGGGCAATCAGGTGCAGGCTGGCGACCGGGACGTAGAGTTTGGCTTCCTCGGCGTACATCAGGGCGAGGAATTCGGCGGCCTGGCCGTCGAATTCCATGGTCACCAGGCCCAGGTAACGGCCGACGCCATGGTCGATGTGCACCACGGGTGCGCCTTCGCGTAGTTCGGTGAGGTTTTTAATGACGTTGTCGCCGCCATCACGCGATTTTTCGCGGCGCCGGCGTTGCATCACACGCTGACCGAACAGAGGGCTTTCGGCTACCAGGGCCAGGTTTTCAAGCAGCAGACCGTCATCCAGCGGGGCGATACAGATACCCAGGCGCTGCTTACTGGCCGTGAACGCCGGCCAGCTCTCGAATTCGTTCGGCTTGAGCTTGAGGCGTGCAAGGAGTTCCAGCAGTACTTCGCGTCGTCCGGCAGACTCGGCACAGAACAGCACGCGGCCGGGGTATTCCTCGATAAAGCGCCGCAATGCTGCCAGCGGCTCACCGGCCTTGGCCTGGATTGCCAGGTCGGGAAGTGGGTTGGCGTCGAAGCGGGTGCGGCCGACGCCTTCTTCGATGTCATCCTGGCTGACCACCACGCGCGGCCAGTTTTTCAGGCGGGCGAAGCAGTCTTCCACCGGGAGGAAGATATCCGCGGGCGGCAGCAGTGGGCGTTCCGGATCGACGCGGCGATCCTCATAGCGGCTGCGTGCATCCACCCAAAACTGTTCGGCGGCTTTTTCGATGCCGGGCAGGGAAAACACCTGAGTATCGGCCGGCAGGTAGTCGAAAAGGGTGGCGGTCTCTTCAAAGAACAGCGGCAGGTAGTACTCGATACCGGCCGGTGTGATGCCTGTACTGAGGTCCTGGTAGATGGGGCAGCGGCGGAAATCTACATCGAAGCGCTCGCGAAATCGTCCGCGGAAATCGGTGACGGCTTTCTTTTCCAGCGGAAACTCGCGCGCAGGCAGCAGCTTGATCGACTCGACCTTGTCGATGGAGCGCTGGGTTTCCGGGTCGAAGGTGCGCAGGGTTTCAATTTCATCATCGAACAGATCGATGCGGTACGGCTGGCTGCTGCCCATTGGGAACAGGTCAATCAGTGCGCCGCGCACAGCAAACTCGCCGTGTTCATAAACCGTGTCAACGCAGCGGTAGCCGGCTGCTTCGAGGTTGCCACGCATCTGGTTGACGTCGAGCTGCTGGCCGACTTGCATGACCAGGCTGCTGCCAAGCAGAAAGCGTTTCGGCGCTAGGCGGTGTAGGGCGGTCGTGATCGGCACTACCAATACGCCGTGCTTGAGCTCCGGCAGGCGATAGAGCGCTGCAATCCGCTGGGAAATGATGTCCTGGTGCGGTGAGAACAGGTCGTAGGGTAGGGTTTCCCAATCGGGGAAATGCAGCACCGGCAACTCCGGAGCGAAAAAACTCAGCTCCTCTTGCAGGCGCTCGGCACTCTGGCTGTCGGCAGTCAGCAGCAGGGTGAAGCGTTTAGCATTGCTGGCGGCTTCGGCAATTGCCAGGCTCAGCGCGGCACCGGGCAGGTTGCCCCAGTGTTGTTTGCCGGCAGTGGCCGGCAGGGACGGTAGACGCAGTACAGGCACGGGCGGCTCACGGTCAGGACACAAGGTCGCCGATTGTAGCGGGCGTTTATGTGTGGTGTCAGTTACGACAGCCGTGCATTGCTCAAGCACGCGTGCGCCGTCATAATGTAGCCCCTTTTTTCAGCCCCTACATGTGGAAGGTACTGCCCGTGACTCAGAAGCCCGACCAGTGTCTCGGTGAGTGGATCGATCGAGAAGCCCTTGCGGAAGCGATGATTCCGATGATTGGCCAACTCTACCGTAACAACAACGTGGTCACCTCGATCTACGGCCGTGGTCTGATCAACCGTTCGGTGATCGACATTCTCAAGGCCCATCGCTTCGCCCGTCACCGCCTGACCGGTGACAGTGAGCTGTCGGTGCACGACACCTTCCAGGTGCTCAAGGCCATGAGCGAGCTCAAGCTGGGTGCTGCCTCTGTTGACCTGGGCAAGATGGTCAGCAAGTTCAAGGTTGAAGGCCAAGGCCGTAGCATCGAGCAGTTCGCCAAAGATGAACTGGTGGAAGTAGCCGGCAAGCAGAATAGCGAAGCCCGTGAAGGCACTGACGTGGTGCTGTATGGCTTCGGTCGTATCGGCCGTCTCCTGGCGCGCATCCTGATCGAGAAAACCGGTGGCGGCGACGGCCTGCGTCTGCGCGCCATTGTTGTGCGTAAAGGCGCGACCAATGACCTGGTCAAGCGCGCCAGTCTGCTCCGCCGCGACTCGGTACACGGCAAGTTCGATGGCACCATCACCATCGACGAAGAGAACAACACCCTCACGGCCAACGGCAACCTGATTCAGGTGATCTACGCCAAATCGCCAGCCGAGGTGGATTACACCCAATACGGCATCAAGAACGCGCTGCTGGTGGACAACACTGGTGTATGGCGTGACGCCGATGGCCTGGGTCAGCACCTGGCCTGCCCGGGTGTTGATCGCGTTGTTCTGACCGCGCCTGGCAAAGGCGCGCTGAAGAACATCGTGCACGGCATCAACCACGGTGAAATCACCCCTGAAGATAAGATCATCTCAGCCGCTTCCTGTACCACCAACGCCATCGTGCCGGTGCTCAAAGCGATCAATGACCAGTACGGCATCGTTAATGGCCACGTCGAAACCGTTCACTCGTACACCAACGACCAGAACCTGATCGATAACTTCCACAAGGGCGATCGCCGTGGCCGCAGCGCACCGCTGAACATGGTAATCACCGAAACCGGTGCTGCCACTGCTGCTGCCAAGGCACTGCCCGTGCTGAAAGGCAAGCTGACCGGCAACGCCATTCGCGTTCCTACGCCGAACGTGTCGATGGCCATTCTCAATCTCAACCTTGAGAAGGCCACCACCCGTGAAGAAGTCAATGAGTACCTGCGCCAGATGGCCATGCACTCCGACCTGCAAAAGCAGATCGACTTCGTCCAGTCGCAGGAAGTGGTCTCCACTGACTTCGTTGGCTCGCGCCACGCTGGTGTAGTCGATGCTGAAGCAACCATCTGCAATGACAATCGCGTTGTGTTGTACGTGTGGTACGACAACGAGTTCGGTTACAGCTGCCAGGTGGTCCGCGTGATGGAAGATATGGCCGGGGTTAACCCGCCAGCCTTCCCGCGCTAAGTGCAGGGTGAATAAAAAAACGGGAGCTTCGGCTCCCGTTTTTTATTGCGCGCCGTGTGGCGCTTTAATCAGCCAGCAAGCTGGTGCGCAACTCATCCGACAGACCGTCGGGCGAGAGCCATATGCCCAGATAGGCTCTTGCCAGGGCCGGGTTTGGGCTGGTGTAGGCGACTTTGCCATTAATTTCCAAGGTGAGGCCGCTGCCAGCAGTGAAGTTCAGGGCATAGCGATCACCGGGCTGAATATCCTTGAATGTAGCGTGCAAGGCATCCAGTTCGGGGCGCAGGCGTTGCAAGGTGGCGGCGTCATGTTGGCGCTCAAGGGTGACCCACGCCGCTTTGACCACGTCTGGGCTGTCGATGTTGCGGAAGTAATAGAGCTCAAGACGTTGCGTGAGCGGCGTGCTGACCGCCTGGCGGGCGCTGGCTTCGGTCGGGGCGTAGAAGGCTGCAGCGTAGACATCCGCCCACAGGTAGGTCAGTACGCTTTGGTTTTTGCGTTCCAGATAATTTTGCGCGAGTTCGTGAGTGGTGGCGAAGTTGGCTTCTTGCAGGCGTTCGCGGTTGTTGGCGAATACATCGCCGCTGAGCAGCAGTAGGGTGGTAAGCGCAATTAGCAGGCGCATGGTAAGGCTCCGGGTTGGTCTATTAGTCTTATGTCGCGCGCTGCGGCTTGGCCGTCAAGTTGCCATCTGTTGCCTTCTGTTACGTTAAACCGGATAAAAGCAAGCGCTTGGGTGGCCAGTGGCCGAAGGTGCGACTTATAATCGGCCAGATTTTTTCCCGCGACCGACATCCTGTCCAGCGCCTAATGCGTTATTTGGCGTTGCGCCGCATTTTTCTGCGTTGGTGTCGTCCGTATTCTAAAAAAGCTTATAAATCAGTGGTTAGGCAAACCTATGATCAAAATAAAACATGGGCTTGATTTGCCCATAACAGGCGTGCCGGCGCAGCGCATTGAGGCTGCAAGGCCGGTGCGCAGCGTCGCCGTCATAGGCTTCGATTATCACGGTATGAAGCCTTCGATGGAGGTTCAGGTCGGTGATCGGGTCAAGCTTGGCCAGGTGCTGTTCTCGGACAAAAAGTCGCCAGGCGTGCAATACACCGCTCCAGCTGCAGGCGTGATCAGCGCCATTCATCGCGGTGAGAAGCGGGTGCTGCAGTCCGTGGTGATTGATGTCGAGGGCGATGAGCACATCACCTTTGATCAGGTAGCAGTGGATCAGCTGGCGACTGTTGGCGATGCCAAAGTGCGCGAAGTGCTGCTGCAATCGGGTTTGTGGACTGCGCTGCGTGCACGTCCCTTCAGCAAGGTGCCGGCTGCTGATGCGAAACCCAGTTCGATTTTCGTCACGGCCATTGATACTCATCCGCTGGCCGCTGACCCGGCTGTAGTGATTGCCGAGTACGCCGCCGACTTTACCCATGGTTTGCAGGTGCTGAGTAACCTGGCCAAGGTGTTTCTGTGCAAGGCCGAGGGTGCGAGCCTGCCTGGCGAGCAGTTGGGCAATGTGCACACTGAAGCCTTTGCCGGCCCACACCCTGCAGGCTTGCCGGGTACGCACATTCACTTCCTCGATCCGGTCAACGCCACCAAGAGTGTCTGGTCGATCAATTACCAGGACGTGATTGCCATCGGCAAACTGTTCACCACAGGACAGCTGTGGACCGAGCGCGTTGTTGCGCTGGCCGGTCCCGTGGTCGAGCAGCCACGCCTGCTGCGTACCCGTCTGGGCGCGAGCCTCAGCGAGCTGACTGCCGGTCAGCTGCAGCCTGGGTTCAACCGGGTTATTTCCGGCTCAGTGCTGGGTGGCCGTACTGCGCAGGGTGCTTTTGCCTTCCTTGGTCGTTATCACCTGCAAGTGTCCTGCCTGGCCGAAGGGCATGAGCGTGAGCTGATGCATTACCTGCGTGCCGGGGTGAACAAGCATTCGGTGTTGAACATCTTTGTCTCCAAGCTGAGTGCTGCGAAGAAGTTCGCGTTCTCCACCACCACCAATGGCAGCCCACGCGCCATGGTGCCGGTGGGCAATTACGAAGCCGTAATGCCGCTGGATATCCTGCCAACTCAACTGCTGCGCTACCTGATTGTCGGTGACACCGAGATGGCCCAGAAACTGGGTTGCTTGGAACTCGACGAAGAAGACTTGGCGCTGTGCACCTACGTGTGTGCCGGCAAGTACGAGTACGGCCCGATCCTGCGCGATAACCTCGCCCGTATTGAGAAGGAGGGTTAAGTCATGGGTATCCGTGCATTCCTCGATAAAATCGAGCACAACTTCGAAAAAGGCGGCAAGTACGAGAACTGGTATGCCCTTTACGAGGCCATCGACACGTTCTTTTATCGCCCCGGTAGCGTGACAAAAACCACTGCCCATGTGCGTGACGGTATTGACCTCAAACGCATGATGATCACTGTGTGGTTGTGTACCTTCCCGATGATGTTTTTCGGGATGTGGAACACCGGTTATCAAGCCAACCTGATTTTCGCGAACAGCCCTGAACTGCTGGCAGCCCAGGAAGGTTGGCGCTTTGCGCTGATCGGTTCACTGGCTGGGTTTGATCCCAACAGCCTATGGGATAACTTTATCCAGGGCGCAGCGTATTTCCTGCCTGTGTATGCCACGGCGTTTATCGTCGGCGGCTTCTGGGAAGTGCTATTCGCGTCGATCCGCAAGCATGAAGTCAACGAAGGTTTCTTCGTCACCTCCGTGCTATTCGCCCTGATTCTGCCGCCGAGCATTCCGCTGTGGCAGGTCGCTCTGGGTATCAGCTTCGGTGTGGTGATCGGCAAGGAAGTGTTTGGCGGTACCGGCAAGAACTTCCTGAACCCGGCGCTGACTGGCCGTGCCTTCCTGTTCTTCGCCTACCCGGCGCAGATGTCCGGTGATGCAGTCTGGACCGCGGTTGACGGTTTCGCTGGCGCAACCTCGCTGAGCCTTGCGGCTGCTGGCGGCATTGAGAATGTGGTGAGCAACGGCATCTCCTGGATGGATGCGTTCTTAGGGACCATTCACGGTTCCATGGGTGAGACCAGCACCCTGGCGATTCTGATTGGTGGCGGCATTCTGCTGATTACCAAGATTGCCTCCTGGCGCATTGTGACCGGCGTAATGCTGGGCATGATCGGCTTCAGCCTGCTGCTCAATGTGCTCGGTTCGAACACCAACCCGATGTTTGCCATGCCGTGGTACTGGCACCTGGTAGTCGGTGGTTTTGCTTTCGGTATGTTCTTTATGGCCACCGATCCGGTGTCGGCTTCCATGACCAATACCGGTAAGTGGATCTTCGGTGCCCTGATCGGGGTGATGGTGGTGATGATCCGTGTGGTCAACCCAGCGTTCCCGGAAGGCATGATGCTGGCGATCCTGTTCGCCAACCTGTTTGCACCGCTGATCGACCACTTTGTCGTTCAAGCCAATATCAAGCGGAGGCTGGCACGCAATGTCTAGTCAAAAAGAATCCACCGTCCGCACGTTGGTGGTGGCCCTGTTGGTCTGCCTGGTGTGTTCGGTGTTTGTTGCCGGTGCCGCCATTGCGCTGAAACCGACGCAAGTGGAAAACCGTCAGCTGGACAAGCAGCGCAGCATTCTGGCGATTGCTGGTCTAGGCGATGCCAGCATGAGCAGTGCGCAGGTCAAGGCGTTGTTCGCCGAACGCATCAGTGCGCGCATTGTCGATCTTGACACTGGCACCTTTAGCGATGCGCAGAACCCGGCTACGTTCGACCCTCTGAAAGCGTCCAAAGATCCTAAGCTGTCAGCCGCGCTGTCTGGCTCGGACGATATCGCTTCGATCAAACGCCGTGAGCGTTTCACCACGGTTTACCTGGTGGAGCAGGATGGCAAGCTGGAAACGGTCATTCTGCCTGTGCGCGGCTATGGCCTGTGGTCAACGCTTCACGGTTTTATGGCACTGCAGGGCGATCTGAATACGGTGGCTGGCTTCGGTTTCTACCAGCATGCTGAGACCCCTGGTCTGGGCGGCGAAGTGGATAACCCGAAGTGGAAAAGCCTGTGGCTGGGCAAAACCTTGTTTGATGACAAGGGCGAGCTGGCCATTCAGATCATCAAGGGTAACGTCGATGCGCAGAGCGCGCAGGCGACTCACCAGGTTGATGGCCTGGCGGGTGCAACCCTGACCAGCAATGGTGTGAATAACTTGCTGCACTTCTGGCTGGGAGAGAACGGCTTCGCCCAGTTCCTCGCCAATCTGCAAAAAGGGGAGGCTTGATCATGTCGCAGCCGACTATTAAAGAAGTTCTGCTAAACCCGATTTTCAACAACAACCCGATTGGTTTGCAGATTCTGGGTATTTGTTCCGCTCTGGCGGTGACCTCGAACCTGAAAACCGCACTGGTAATGTCGATTGCTCTGACCCTGGTAACTGGGTTCTCCAACCTGTTTATCTCGATGATTCGCAGCCAGATTCCCAGTTCCATCCGTATGATCGTGCAGATGGTGATCATTGCTTCCCTGGTGATCGTGGTCGATCAGGTGCTCAAGGCCTTTGCCTTCAGCCTCTCCAAACAGCTGTCGGTATTCGTCGGTCTGATCATCACCAACTGCATCGTGATGGGCCGTGCTGAAGCCTTTGCCATGCAGAACCCGCCGGTGTTGTCGTTCTTCGACGGCATCGGTAACGGCCTCGGCTACAGCGCCATGCTGATCGTGCTGGGCATTGTTCGTGAGCTGTTCGGCGCGGGCAAACTGATGGGCTACGAGATCATTCCGGTGATCAACGACGGTGGCTGGTACCAGCCTAACGGTATGCTGCTGCTGCCGCCTTCGGCGTTCTTCCTGATCGGCTTGTTCATCTGGGCGCTGCGTAGCTGGAAAAAAGATCAGCTGGAGAAGCCAAGCTTCAAGATGGCTCCGCAGGTCTCGAATAAGGAGGCTTACTAATGGAGCATTACCTCAGCTTGCTGGCCAAGGCGGTGTTCGTTGAGAACATGGCATTGGCCTTCTTCCTCGGCATGTGCACCTTTATTGCGATCTCGAAGAAAGTCGAGACCGCGATTGGCCTGGGCATCGCGGTCATCGTGGTGCAGGTCATCACCGTGCCAGCGAACAACCTGATCTACACCTACCTGCTGAAAGATGGCGCCCTGGCCTGGGCCGGTTTGCCAGAAGTGGACCTGAGCTTCCTCGGGCTGCTCAGCTATATCGGGGTGATCGCGGCCATCGTGCAGATCCTCGAGATGTTGCTGGATAAGTATGTACCCAGCCTCTACAACGCCCTGGGGGTTTTCCTGCCGCTGATCACGGTGAACTGCGCCATCATGGGCGGCACCCTGTTCATGGTTGAACGTGACTACAACCTGGCTGAAAGTACCGTGTATGGCTTTGGTTCCGGCCTGTCGTGGGCGCTGGCGATTGCTGCGCTGGCAGGTATTCGCGAAAAGCTCAAATACAGCGATGTGCCAGACGGCCTGCAGGGCCTGGGTATCACCTTTATTACCATCGGTCTGATGTCTCTGGGCTTTATGTCCTTCTCCGGCGTGCAGTTGTAAGGAAGGGATGCATAGATGATCAATTTAGAGATCCTTATCGCCATCGGCATGTTCACCGGCATCGTGCTGGCGCTGGTGCTGGTTATTCTCGCGGCGCGCGCCAAGCTGGTTTCCAGCGGTGACGTGAGCATCGAGAT
This sequence comes from Pseudomonas sp. WS 5011, assembly GCF_012985775.1. NCBI lineage: Bacteria > Pseudomonadati > Pseudomonadota > Gammaproteobacteria > Pseudomonadales > Pseudomonadaceae > Pseudomonas > Pseudomonas sp. WS 5011. The sequence continues at coordinate 195,982 of NZ_JAAQXA010000005.1, read as the reverse complement.
CAACGGCGAAAAAACCATTGTGGTTCCTGCGGGTGGCAAGTTGCTGCAGACCCTGGCGGCCAACAATATTTTCCTGTCTTCGGCATGCGGCGGCGGCGGTACCTGCGCCCAGTGCAAGTGTGTGGTCGAGCACGGCGGCGGTGAAATGTTGCCAACCGAAGAGGCCGCTTTCACTCGTCGCGAAGCCAAGGCTGGCTGGCGTTTGTCCTGCCAGACTCCGGTCAAGCAGGACATGAAAATCGAAGTGCCGGAAGAAGTGTTTGGCGTGAAGAAGTGGGAGTGCACCGTTGAGTCCAACCCCAACGTGGCCACCTTCATCAAGGAGCTGACGCTGAAATTGCCGGAAGGTGAAAGCGTCGATTTCCGCGCCGGTGGCTATGTGCAGCTGGAATGTCCGCCGCACGAAGTGCATTACAAGGACTTCGATATTCAGGAAGAGTACCGCGGCGACTGGGACAAGTTTAACCAGTGGAAGTATGTGTCCAAGGTCGAAGAGACCGTGATCCGTGCCTACTCCATGGCCAACTACCCGGAAGAAGTGGGTCTGGTGAAGTTCAATATCCGTATTGCGTCGCCGCCACCGGGTAAAGACGATCTGCCACCGGGCAAGATGAGTTCCTACGTATTCAGCCTCAAGCCGGGCGACAAGATTGATGTGTACGGCCCGTTTGGTGAGTTCTTCGCCAAAGACACCGACGCCGAGATGGTCTTCATCGGTGGTGGTGCCGGTATGGCACCGATGCGTTCGCACATCTTCGATCAGCTCAAGCGCTTGAAATCGACCCGCAAGATCAGCTTTTGGTACGGCGCGCGCTCCATGCGTGAAGCCTTCTACGTTGAAGAATACGATCAACTGCAGGCCGAGAACCCCAACTTCAAGTGGCATCTGGCGCTGTCTGATCCGCTGCCGGAAGACAACTGGACGGGGCTCAAGGGCTTTATCCACAACGTGCTGTACGAGAACTACCTCAAGGACCACCCGGCTCCGGAAGAGTGCGAGTTCTACATGTGCGGCCCGCCCATGATGAACGCCGCCGTGATCAAAATGCTGATCGATCTGGGTGTGGAGGAGGAGAACATCCTGCTCGACGACTTCGGCGGTTAATGATGAGCCATGTGCTACTGCGGCCCGTTATCGCTGTCAGCTTGCTGACAGCCCTAACGGGCTGTTGGTTTTCAGAGCGTGTAGAAGAGTTTGGCGGCCCGACCATGGGCAGCACCTACACGGTCAAATACGTGCGCAGCAAGGATTCCCCGAGCGTTGAGTCACTCAAGCGCGAGACCGATGCCATCCTGGCTGAGGTTGACGTGCAGATGTCGACCTATCGCGATGATTCCGCAATCGAGCAATTCAACCAGGCCCCAGCGGGTACCTGTCAGTCCATGCCGGACGGGGTGCTGGAGCTGGTCGACGCTGGGCGCCTGCTGCATGAGCAAAGTCAGGGTGCACTCGACCTGACCCTGGAGCCGCTGCTCAATCTGTGGGGTTTCGGTCCCAAGGCGCGCGCCGAAAAGGTGCCGACCGCTGAGCAATTGGTCGCCGCGCGTGCGCGGGTGGGCATGCAGCATCTGCGTCGTGACGGGCAGCAGCTGTGCAAAGAGGTTGATGTCCAGGTCGACTTCAACAGCATTGCTGCCGGTTATGCGGTGGACAAGCTTGTGCAGCGCTTCACTGAACTGGGCGTGACCAGTTATATGGTTGAGGTAACCGGTGAGCTTAAGGCCGCGGGTAAAAAGCCCGACGGTCAGCCTTGGCGCATTGGCCTGGAGGCCCCGCAGGACGGCCAGCGTGTCGCACAGCGGGTGCTAGCGGTGGATGGCTACGGCATTTCCACCTCAGGTGATTACCGCAATTACTTCGAGGAAGAGGGGCAGCGCTACTCGCACACACTCGATCCGTTGACCGGTGCGCCGATCACCCACAAGCTGGCAGCGGTAACCGTGGTGGACAAATCGACCTTGCGCGCCGATGGCTTGTCTACAGTGCTAATGGTGATGGGCACTGAGCGTGGCCTGGCATTTGCTGAGCGTATGGGGATAGCAGCGTTTTTCGTGACCCGTGATGGTGACGCTTTCGTCACACAGACAACTCAGGCTTTCGAGCAGCTATTCGCTGCAGGAGACGAGCAATGACGTTTTTAGTGGTGTTTCTGGTCATGGTGCTGGTAGTGGGCATGATGGCAGTGGGTGTGATCATGGGGCGTAAGCCCATCGCCGGCTCATGCGGCGGTATTGCCAACTTGGGTATTGAGAAAGAGTGCTCAATCTGTGGTGGCAGCCGTGAGAAGTGCGAAGAGGTCAACAGCGAGCCACAAGGCAAAACCGAAGCCCTGGCTTACGACGCGACCAAACGCTAAACGTCCTGTGCCCCGCGAACAAGCTAGGCTGCAGTGAACGTATTGATTGTCAGGCTGCGCGTGCAGTGCTGGCCCTGCCGAGAGCACGGTATAAGTGCTCCGGTGTGATCTGAAGGAGTAAACATGGCGGTCTACAACTACGACGTAGTGGTGCTGGGTTCCGGCCCTGCGGGTGAAGGCGCGGCAATGAACGCAGCCAAGGCTGGACGTAAGGTCGCCGTGGTCGACAGCCGTCGCGAAGTTGGCGGTAACTGCACCCACTTGGGCACTATCCCGTCCAAGGCACTGCGTCATTCGGTGCGGCAGATCATGCAGTTCAACACCAACCCGATGTTCCGTCAGATCGGTGAACCGCGCTGGTTCTCCTTTCCGGATGTGCTGAAAAGTGCCGAGCGGGTTATCGCCAAACAGGTCAGTTCGCGCACAGGTTACTATGCCCGTAACCGTATTGATGTGTTCTTCGGTACCGGCAGCTTTGCGGATGAGCACACCATTGAAGTGGTGTGCGCCAATGGCGTGGTGGAAAAACTGGTGGCCAAGCAGATCGTCATTGCCACCGGCTCTCGTCCATACCGCCCACTGGACGTGGACTTTAATCATTCGCGCATCTACGACAGCGACACCATTCTCAGCCTGGGTCATACCCCGCGGCGCATCATCATTTACGGGGCGGGTGTAATCGGCTCTGAGTACGCCTCGATTTTCAGTGGCTTGGGCGTGTTGGTCGACTTGATCGACAACCGCGATCAACTGCTGAGTTTCCTTGACGCGGAAATCTCCGATGCGCTGAGTTATCACCTACGTACTAACAATGTGCTGATTCGCCACAACGAAGAGTACGAAAGTGTTGAAGGGCTGGATAACGGAGTCATCCTGCACCTCAAGTCCGGTAAGAAGATCAAAGCCGACGCCTTCCTCTGGTGCAACGGCCGTACCGGCAACACCGATCAACTAGGTCTGGAAAATATTGGCATCAAGGTCAATAGCCGTGGCCAGATCGAGGTTGATCAGAATTACCGCACTCAGGTGTCGAACGTCTACGCGGCGGGCGACGTGATTGGCTGGCCGAGTTTGGCCAGTGCGGCCGCCGACCAGGGCCGTTCGGCTGCGGGCAGCATCGTCGACAATGGCAGCTGGCGCTTCGTTGATGACGTGCCAACCGGCATCTACACCATTCCGGAAATCAGTTCGATTGGTAAGAACGAGCGCGAGCTGACTCAGGCCAAGATCCCTTATGAGGTCGGTAAGGCGTTCTTCAAAGGTATGGCCCGTGCGCAGATTTCCCATGAGCCGGTGGGCATGCTCAAGCTGCTGTTCCACCGTGAAACCCTGGAGGTGCTCGGTGTGCACTGCTTCGGTTACCAAGCCTCGGAGATCGTGCATATCGGCCAGGCGATCATGAACCAGAAGGGTGAGGCCAATACCATCAAGTATTTCGTCAACACCACCTTCAACTACCCGACCATGGCGGAAGCCTACCGGGTGGCGGCGTTCGACGGCCTCAACCGGCTTTTTTGAGCGGCTCCGGCCGGTGGCCTGAGCCGGCCGGGGAGAACCCGTTCAGCGACTCCAGCGACTGGCGTTGGCCTAATCGCGAAAGTTTCTGATCAGGCTTAACGAAAAACCGGCCCTTGCGGCCGGTTTTTCGTTTCTGTAGCAGGGGCTATCCGGGAGGTTATTCCAGGGTTGCCACGGCCAGGCCGGGAAAGTCGGTGATGATGCTGTCCACGCCGAAGTCTGCCAGGCGGCGCATCAGGGCCGGTTCGTTGACCGTCCACACCGAGACATGCAAGCCGGCTTTCTGCGCTTTGAGCAGGCGTTCCGGGGTGCACAGCGTCCAGTTCAGCGCGAGCAGGTGACAGCCGTAGTGCTTGGCCACTTTCAATGGGTCGAGCCAGGCGTATTCGGCAACTAGCCCGCGTTGCAGGTGCGGCGTCAGGCGTTGCAGGGCGCCGAGCACTTCGCGGGAGCTGGAGGTTACGGTGACTTTGTCCGTCAGCTGGTAGCGCTCGGCCAATTCGGCAATCGCCTTGACCATACGCGCGGAGCGAACCTTCGAGGCGCTTTTAACTTCCAGTTGCCAGTGCTCGAAATCACAGTGCTGGAACAGCTCTTCCAGTCGCGGGATCGGGCAGGGCGTAACGGCGCCAGGGCCGCCTCTGCGTGCGTCGTAAGTCACCAGCTCGGCCACGTCATGCTCAACGACCTTGCCGCGGTGGCCGGTGGTGCGTTTGAGGGTTGGGTCGTGAATCACCATCAGCTCGCCATCGCGCGACAGGTGCAGGTCCAGCTCGCAGCGGCGCACGCCGTGTTTGAGGCATTGCTGGAAGCTGGCCAGGGTATTTTCCGGCACCTCGCCTTTGGCGCCGCGATGTCCATAGATGACTGTCACTGTTGCTCCTTGTCGGGCAGGGTTGCGCCGGGCTGATGATGACGCACGCTGTTGATCACGTGTTTGTGCTCGAAGTAGACGCTGAATTCGCGGTAATCCCAGCGGGTGATCGGTGGGTTACCAACGCTAGGATGCTCTTCATCGGCCAGACCGAAACGCTCGAGCACCGCGCGTTGTGATTCGCCGAACTGCGGCAGCTGTAGTGTGCCGCCACCTTGCAGGCCGATAGGAATTTGCAGGGTATCGGCGTAAGCGCCGAGAGGCAGGAGCAGGGCGAGAAGCAGAAACAGACGGTGCATGGTGGCTCGCTATCAGGGTTGCAAAGGTTGCTCGCGGGCCTGGCGACGCTCCAGGGCCTGGCGCTGCAGAATATGCCGGGCCAGCAGCTGGCGCTGGGCATCGGTCAATGCCTCGAATTCTGCACCGATCTCAAATTGCTGTGAGGGCAATGCTTGGCAATGCACCACCTTGGCCCGCAACAGCAGCCCTAAGGCTTGCGGCATCAGCACCATTTTCAGCGCCAGGTGCGCGCCGGCAGCCACCGGTTGAGGATTATTGAAGCTGACCCCGCCCTCGGACAGACTGACCCTGCGCGGCGAACCAATGTCGCGCAGCAGGCTCTGCGCCACGGCCTGACCGAGCAAGTCGATGCGCTTGTTCATCACCTTGAGGTAGTTGGCCAGGGTGCGATCGCGCTCGGTGATGTGCCGCAGCAGGTGTTGCGACTCGAAGTCCATCAGGTGCAGGTCGCTGAGCAGGTTGAACAATGGCGAGTTGTCGTGAAGCTCGTCACTGGCCAGGGCTTCGGCGCCCGAGAGCAGGGTGAATTCCAGTGCGATCGTATCGTCGATACGATAGTATTCGCGGCGATCATCTTCATCTTGAGTCGGCATGGCGAACCCATGGCAGCAGTAGTGGTCAGAGTGTAAGGCTGCTCGCCAAGCCCCGCCACAAGGACGTTTCTTTTTCCCTCGAATCAGCCCCGACATGTTCAGACCTCTGTTCGTATTTATCGGCACGCGCTACACGCGGGCCAAGCGTCGCAACCACTTCGTATCCTTTATTTCCCTGACCTCGATGATCGGGCTGGCACTTGGTGTGCTGGTGATGATTCTGGTGCTGTCGGTGATGAACGGCTTCGACCATGAAATGCGCACCCGCGTGCTGGGCATGGTGCCGCACGCCACGGTCGAGAGTGCCACACCTATCAAGGACTGGCGCAGCCTGGCCGATCAGGCGCAGCGCAACCCGCAAGTGCTGGCGGTTGCGCCTTTTAGCCAGATGCAGGGCCTGCTGACCAACGACGGCAAGGTGCAGAAAGTGCTGATCAATGCGGTCGATCCGCAGGAAGAGGCCAAGGTCTCGATCATCGGCAACTTCTTTCAGCAGGGTCGACTGGAGGCGTTGCAGCCCGGTGAATTCGGCATGGTGCTGGGCGACAAGGCCGCGGCCAAGCTCGGTGTTGGTCTGGGCGACAAGGTTACCTTTGTTGCGCCTGAAGTGACCGTTACCCCAGCCGGTATGTTTCCACGGCTTAAGCGGTTTACCGTGGTCGGTATTTTCCATGTCGGCGCCGGCGAGATCGACGGTCACCTGGCCCTGACCCATGTGCAGGATCTGGCGCGCTTGCAGCGCTGGCAGGCCGATCAAGTGCAGGGTATTCGTCTGAAGTTCGCTGATCTGTTTGAAGCGCCCCGCACCGCTTGGGCATTGGCGCAAACCTTGGGTGAGGGCGACTACTACGCCCGCGACTGGACCCGTACCCACGGTAACCTGTACCAGGCGATCCGCATGGAGAAGGCGATGATTGGCCTGCTTTTACTGCTGATCGTTGCGGTCGCCGCGTTCAACATCATTTCCACCTTGGTCATGGTGGTCACCGACAAGAAGGGTGATATCGCCATTCTGCGTACCCTGGGCGCGACGCCACGGCAGATCATGGCGATCTTTATGGTTCAGGGCACGGTGATCGGCGTATTCGGCACGGCGATTGGCGCGGTGCTGGGCTGCCTAGCGGCTTTGAATATCAGCAGTGCGATTGCCGCGCTGGAAGGGCTGTTGGGGATCAAATTCCTCAATGCCGATGTGTATTTCATCGACTACCTGCCCTCGCAGCTGATGCTGGCGGATGTGCTGCTGGTCTGTGGCGCGGCGTTGATTCTAAGTTTCTTCGCCACCCTGTATCCGGCCTGGCGCGCAGCGCGCACCCAGCCTGCGGAGGCTCTGCGTTATGAATGATCAGGTTATGAGTGATTCGGTTATGCAAGATCGTGCAGTGTTGAGTTGTCGCAACCTCGGTAAAAGCTACGACGAAGGCCCGCAATCGGTGGTGGTGCTGCAGGACCTGCAGCTGGAATTGCATCCCGGCGAGCGCGTGGCGATTGTTGGCAGCTCCGGCTCGGGCAAGAGCACCTTGCTGAATATGCTCGGCGGCCTGGATACGCCGAGCACCGGCAGCGTCTGGCTGGCGGGCGAGGAATTGTCGGCGCTGAATGAAAAACAGCGCGGTCTGCTGCGTAACCGTGCCCTGGGTTTCGTTTACCAGTTTCACCACCTGCTGCCGGAATTCACCGCGCTGGAGAACGTCTGCATGCCGCTGCTGATTGGCCGCACGCCGATCAGTGAAGCGCGTCAGCGCGCCACGGCGCTGTTGGAGCGGGTTGGCCTCGGCCATCGCCTGGCGCACAAACCGTCTGAACTGTCCGGCGGTGAGCGTCAGCGTGTGGCCATCGCTCGCGCCCTGGTCAATCAGCCTGGCCTGGTGCTGCTCGATGAGCCCACCGGCAACCTCGATCATCACACTGCACAAGGCATTCAGGACCTGATGAAGGAGCTGAGCAGCTCGTCGCAGACCGCCTTTCTGGTGGTGACCCACGACATGGCGCTGGCTCAGCAGATGGACCGCATACTGCGCCTGGAAGACGGCAAGCTGGTGGCCGCCTGATGTTTCGTCCGCTGAGTATCTTTATCGGTATCCGCTATACCGGGGCCAAGCGGCGCAATCACTTTATTTCCTTTATCTCGATGACTTCGATGATTGGCCTGGCCTTGGGTGTGTTGGCCATGATCGTGGTGCTGTCGGTGATGAACGGTTTCCAGAAGGAAATGAGCACACGCATCCTCGGTATGGTGCCGCACGCCAGCATCGCCGGGACGCAGCCGCTGGATAACTGGCAGCAGGTCGCTGCAGCCGCGAAGAACAATCCGCAAGTAGTCGCGGCAGTGCCGTTTGCCGAGCTCGAAGGCATGCTTTCGGTACGCGGAGCGATGCAGCCGGTGCAGTTACATGGCATTGATCCGGCGCTGGAACCGCAAGTGTCGATCATCGACAAGCATATGCAGCAAGGCCGCCTGAGCGACCTGCGTGAGGGTGAGTTTGGCGTGGTGCTCGGCGAGATCACCGCTCGGCGCTTTCAGCTGCGGGTGGGCGACAAGCTGGCGCTGATCGTGCCGGAGCTAAGCACTGTGCCGGGCGGTATCAGCCCGCGTATGCAGCGCCTTAACGTGGTCGGCATCTTTAAAGTGGGTGCTGAGCTGGACAGCTCGCTGGCGCTGATTCACGTTGCCGATGCAGCGCATATCCAGCGCATGCAGCCGGGTCAGGTGCAGAGCGTGCGCCTGAAGCTGAAAGACCTGTACCAGGCGCCACAAGTCGCCGCGCAGATTGTCGGTGAGTTGGGCGCGGGTTACAGCTCCGCAGACTGGACCCTGACCCAGGGCAGCCTGTTCAGTGCGATGAAAATGGAAAAGACCATGATCGGCCTGTTGCTGCTGCTGATCGTTGCAGTGGCGGCCTTCAATATCATTGCCACGCTGATCATGGTGGTGGCGGACAAGGGCGCGGATATCGCCATTCTGCGCACCTTGGGCGCGACACCGGCTCAGATCATGGGCATCTTTATGGTGCAAGGTACGGTGATCGGCGTGATCGGTACGGTGATTGGCGCGGTGCTGGGGATTCTCGCGACGCTGAATGTCAGCCAACTGGTGGGCTGGATCGAGCGCTTGAGCGGTCAGCAGGTGATGAGTTCGGATGTGTATTTCATCAGTAACCTGCCGTCGGAGCTGCTGCTGTCTGATGTGCTGTTGATCTGCGGTGCAGCGTTCAGCCTGAGCTTTCTGGCTACCGTTTACCCATCTTGGCGAGCATCGCGCATTCAACCTGCTGAGGCGTTGCGTTACGAATAAGCTACGCTGGCAGAAACAAAAAAGCCGTTACTCAGTAACGGCTTTTTTGCATCAGTGCTGTACGTCTTGCTGCCGACGTTTTTCCTGGCGTTTGCGCCAGTTGTGCCGCACCCACCAGCGCCAGTAAGCGTTGGTGGCGAAGTAGCCGATCAGGGCGAACAGCAGGCCGAGTACTAACGAGCCCAGATAGAGCGGCTGCCAGTGGGTTTGCAGAACATGACCGACCCAGCTGAGGGTGATGTGATCAGGCATTTGCAGGGTAGGCGTGTTCATCAGCCATGCGCCGAACTTGTAGCTGCAGTAGAAAACCGGCGGCATGGTGATCGGGTTGGTCAGCCAGACCAGGCCAATCGAAATCGGCAGGTTACCCCGGGCTGGAATCGCCACGGCGGCGGCGGCGGCCATTTGCATGGGCATGGGGATCATTGCCCAGAATAGACCGATGGCCATGGCGCGTGAAACAGAATGGCGATTGAGGTGCCAGAGGTTGGGATCGTGGATCAGGCTGCCCAGAAAGCGCAGGGATTTATTGCCCTTGATACGGTCTGGGTGGGGCATGTAGCGCTTGAATAAACGACGCGGCATGAAGGCTCTCTGGCGGGTAAAAGCGCAGACATTATGCACTCTTTGATGGCAGTCTGTTTTCACACTTTGTGACAGCAAATAAGCAAAAGCTGATCGATAGGTTAAATGCTGTATTCGACTCACGGAGCGAGTCTATGCGCACAGGGATTTTCGCGCTGGTGGTCGGACTGCTGGTGCTGCGCTTCCTTCCGGCTTTGCCGCCCTTATGGCTGCTGGCTGTTCTGCCGGTCGCCGGTTTGATGCTGTTGCCATTTCGCAGCTATCCCATTGCCTTGTTTCTATTTGGCTTCACTTGGGCGTGCGTATCGGCGCAGTGGGCGTTGGATGATCGCCTGGCGCAGCAGTTGGATTCGCGTACCTTGTGGCTTCAAGGGCAGGTGGTCGGTCTGCCCGAAGTGGGCGAGGGCGTGGTGCGCTTCCAGCTGGAGCAGGTAGTTTCCCGACGTGACAGATTGCCCGCACGTTTGCGTCTGGCCTGGTATGGCGGGCCGGCAGTGCGCGCCGGTGAAACCTGGCGTTTAGCCGTACGCCTCAAGCGCCCTCATGGTCTGGTCAACCCTCAGGCATTCGATTACGAAGCCTGGCTGCTGGCACAACGCATCGGCGCCACCGGTACAGTTAAAAGTGGTGAGCTGATTGCCCCTGCCAGTGGAACAGGGGCCTGGCGCGACCGCTTGCGTCAGCAGCTCTTGGCAACACCCGCACATGGCCGCGAAGGCGCGTTGGCGGCTCTGGTGTTAGGCGATGACTCGGGGCTGTCGACTGCAGATTGGCAGGTACTGCAGAACACCGGCACGGTGCACCTGATGGTGATCTCCGGTCAGCATATTGGTTTGTTGGCGGCGCTGTTATATGGCCTGGTTGCCAGCTTGGCGCGTCTGGGGCTCTGGCCGCGCAGTTGGCCCTGGCTGCCTAGTGCTTGTCTGTTGGCTTTTTTTGGTGCGTTGGCGTACGGCCTATTGGCAGGGTTTGAAGTGCCAGTACAGCGCGCTTGCGTGATGATCGGCCTGGTGCTGCTCTGGCGCTGGCGCTTTCGCCATCTGGGTGTGTGGTTGCCCGTGTTGGTGGCATTACTTGCAGTGTTGCTGGGTGAGCCGTTGGCCAGTATGCAACCAGGGTTCTGGTTGTCCTTTGGCGCAGTCATGCTGCTGATCCTGATCTTCAGCGGTCGGCTCGGTGCCTGGCCTTGGTGGAGCACCCTCCTGCGCGCGCAATGGGCGATGACCATCGGCTTGTTGCCGCTGCTGCTTGCCCTCGGTTTGCCGGTGAGTGCCAGTGGCCCCTTGGCCAATCTGGTGGCTGTTCCCGTGGTGGGATTACTGGTGGTGCCGCTGGCATTGCTCGGCACCTTATTGCTGCCCGTGCCTGGAGTGGGGGCTGCGCTGCTCTGGGTAGCCGGTTGGGTGCTGGACCTGCTGTTCGAGTTATTGACGCAATTGGCCCTGTGGCTGCCGGCCTGGTTGCCCAGCGCCTTGCCGTTCTGGGCCTGGCTGCTGGTGGCGTTGGGCGCCTTGATTTTGCTGCTGCCAGCCGCTTTTCCAATGCGCAGCTTGGGTGCCTTATTGCTGCTGCCCTTGTTGTTCAGCCCGCAGCAGCGCACGGAATACGGGCGAGCCGAGGTGTGGATGCTGGATGTCGGTCAGGGTCTGGCGGTGCTGGTGCGCACCCAGTCGCATGACCTGCTGTATGACGCCGGCCCGCGCTTTGGCGAGTTCGATACCGGTGAGCGCGTCGTACTGCCTTCTCTGCGGGCGCTGGATGTCCGAGCCCTGGCTCTGCTGCTGATCAGCCATGCTGATAGCGATCATGCCGGTGGCGCCGCAGCGATCCAGCGCGGTCTGCCGGTCAGGCAGGTGCTCAGTGGCGAAGCGGATAAGCTCGCGCCTTCACTACAGGCCCAAGCTTGCGCCAGTGATCAGCACTGGCAGTGGGATGGCGTGCAATTCAGTACCTGGCGCTGGGATGGTGCGAGCGATGGCAATCAAGCGTCCTGCGTGCTGCGCATTGAGGCCAATGGCGAGCGCCTGTGGCTGACCGGTGACATCGATAGTCAAGCCGAGCGTGCATTGCTCAACAGCGGTCTGGTCATGCCGGCAGAGTGGTTGCTGGCGCCGCACCATGGCAGTCGCAGTTCATCTTCGGCGGCTTTTCTGGAAAAGGTCAGACCCACAGCTGCGCTGGTTTCCCGTGGTGCGCACAATGCCTTTGGGCATCCGCATGCCGAAGTTATTGAGCGTTACCGGATGTTGGAGGCGCGGCTGTACGACACCGTCGAGCAGGGCGCGGTAAGGATTCGTTTAGGCGCATTCGAGCCTGGGCAGGGTTTGCGCTATCGAGCACGTTTTTGGCGGGAAAAATGAGAACAGCGGCGGTCGGCGAGGCCGCGACCCTATGCTAGAGTGGCGCCACTTTTGTGAAGGGGATCTGCCACCGTGTGGGAACTGGTTAAAGCTGGCGGCTGGATGATGCTGCCGATCATTCTGTGTTCTATCGCTGCAGCCGGCATCATTGCCGAGCGCCTGTGGACGCTGCGGCCGAGCCGCATCACCCCACCCAACCTGCTCGGTCAGGTGTGGAAGTGGATCAAGGACAAGAAACTCAATAACCAGAAGCTCAAGGAGCTGCGCGCCAACTCGCCGTTGGGGCAGATTCTTGCCGCCGGGCTGGCCAACTCCAAACATGGTCGCGAGATCATGAAAGAGTGCATCCAAGAAGCTGCAGGGCGGGTCATTCATGATCTGGAGCGCTACCTGAATGCCCTCGGCACTATTGCCGGTATCGCGCCGCTGCTCGGTTTGCTCGGTACGGTGCTGGGCATGATCGAAATCTTCAGCTCCTTTATGGGCTCGGGCATGGCCAATGCGTCCTTGCTCGCCGGCGGTATTTCCAAGGCGCTGATCACGACGGCGGCGGGTCTGATGGTGGCCATTCCGGCACTGTTCTTCCATCGTTACCTGCAACGCCGCGTCGATGAGCTGGTGGTCGGCATGGAGCAGGAGGCTATTCGCCTGGTGGAAGTGGTGCAGGGCGACCGTGACGTCGACATGGGCGAGGACAAGGCGTGAAATTCCGGCGCAAACCGCGGGAGAACGTAGAGATCAACCTGGCCTCGTTGATCGACGTGGTGTTTATCCTGCTGCTGTTCTTCGTGGTCACCACCACCTTTACCCGTGAGACCCAGCTCAAGGTCGATCTGCCGGAGGCCGCCACCGGCACGCCGCCGGAACAGACCGAACTGAAGCAGCTGGAAATCCTGATTGCCGCCGATGGCAGCTACTCGCTGAATGCCAAACAGTTGCTGAAAAGCGATCTGGAAAGCCTGATGGCAGCGCTGCAGAAGGAATCGGAAGGTGATAACAGCCTGCCGCTGATCATCAGTGCCGATGCCAAGGCGCAGCATCAGGCGGTGATTACCGCTATGGATGCGGCCGGCAAGCTGGGTTTTGCCCATCTGCGCATGACCACCATCGAGGCGCAAGCCGCGCCTTGAGAGTTATCCACTGATGAGCCTGTCCGCACGCCTCACTGCTGCCTGGTACGCCGGTCATCCGGCGCTGGGCTTGCTGCGGCCGCTGGAGTGGCTGTATCGCGCGGTGGTGCAGCGCAAGCGCGCGCGTTTTCTGGCCGGTGAGGGCGAAATCTACCGTGCTCCCGTGCCGGTAGTGGTGGTCGGCAATATAACCGTCGGCGGCACCGGCAAGACCCCGATGATTCTCTGGCTGATCGAGCATTGTCGCCGCCAAGGGTTGCGCGTCGGTGTGGTCAGTCGCGGCTATGGCGCGCAGCCGCCACAGCTGCCCTGGCGTGTGCAGGCCGATCAGGCGGCCAGCGTGGCCGGCGATGAGCCGCTGCTGATTGTGCAGCGTAGCGGCGTGCCGCTGATGATTGATCCTGATCGCAGTAGCGCGGTAGCGGCCTTGCTGGCGGCCGAGCCGCTGGACCTGATCCTCAGTGATGACGGCTTGCAGCACTACCGCCTGGCCCGCGATCTCGAGCTGGTACTGATCGATGCTGCGCGCGGCTTGGGCAATCGCCTTTGCCTGCCTGCCGGCCCGCTGCGGGAACCGGTTGAGCGCCTGCAGAGTGTGGATGCGCTGCTGTATAACGGCGCGTCTAGCGATCCGCAGGATGGCTACGGTTTTACCCTGCAGCCACGCACCTTGGTCAACCTGCGCAGTGGCGAGCAGCATCCGCTCAGTCACTTCCCGGCCGGTCAGGCCCTGCATGCGGTCGCCGGTATTGGCAACCCGCAGCGTTTCTTCAATACCCTCGAAGGGCTACACTGGCGGCCTGTCGCGCATGCCTTTGCCGACCATGCGCCGTACAGCGCCGAGCTGCTGAATTTCAGCCCGGAGCTGCCGGTGCTGATGACGGAAAAGGATGCGGTCAAGTGCCGTGCCTTTGCGGCTGACGATTGGTGGTACCTGGCGGTGGATGCCGAGCCTTCGGCCGCGTTTGTCGCTTGGTTTGATCAGCAATTGCAGCGTCTTGTGCCGCGCGCTTGACTGTTCTGATCATTCGGCGGTCTCCACCGCCCCAGCAGCTGCTTCCTATCAAGGATCTCCCATGGACCCGAAACTACTCGACATTCTCGCCTGCCCACTGTGCAAGGGCCCGCTGAAGCTCGCCGCTGACAAGAGCGAGCTGATCTGCAAGGCCGACGCATTGGCCTTCCCGGTTCGCGATGGCATCCCGGTGATGCTGGAAACCGAAGCCCGCACCCTCAACGTCGACGAGCGTCTGGACAAGTAAATGAGTACTGCCTTTACCGTTGTGATTCCGGCGCGCTTCGCTTCCAGCCGCCTGCCGGGCAAGCCGCTGCAGGATATTGCCGGCAAACCGATGATTCAGCATGTCTGGGAACAGGCGTGCAAAAGCAGCGCGCAGCAGGTGGTGGTTGCCACTGACGATGCGCGCATCGTTGAGGCGTGTCAGGGCTTTGGTGCGAAGGTGGTGTTGACCCGCGTCGATCACAATTCAGGCACCGACCGCCTGGCTGAAGTGGCCACGGCTTTGGGCCTAGCGGCTGACGCCATCGTGGTCAACGTACAGGGCGATGAGCCGCTGATTCCGCCATCAATCATCGATCAGGTGGCGGCCAATCTGGCGGCCAATCCACAGGCGGCCATCGCCACCCTGGCCGAGCCGATTGAGGATGTGCAGGCGCTGTTCAACCCCAATGTGGTCAAGGTGGTCAGCGACAAGACTGGCCTGGCCCTGACCTTTAGCCGTGCGCCACTGGCCTGGGCGCGCGATGCCTTCGCCAAGAGCCGTGACGAGCTTCCAGCAGGCGTGCCATACCGTCGCCACATCGGCATCTACGCCTACCGTGCGCAGTTTCTGCATGACTTCGTCGCCTGGGGCCCGTGCTGGCTGGAAGACACCGAGTGCCTGGAGCAGCTGCGCGCGCTCTGGCATGGCGTGCGTATCCATGTCGCCGATGCCCTTGAAGCGCCGCCTGCGGGTGTCGACACACCGGAAGACCTGGAGCGGGTTCGTCGCCTGCTGGGGGCCTGATGCGCGTTCTGTTTGTCTGCCTGGGCAATATATGCCGCTCACCCACGGCCGAAGGCGTGTTGCGCCACAAGCTGCGTGAAGCCGGGCTGGAAGGGCGCGTCGAAGTAGATTCGGCCGGCACTGGTGACTGGCACGTGGGCAAGGCTGCTGATCTGCGCACGCGTCAGGCTGCGCAGCAGCGTGGCTATGACCTGTCTGCGCTGCGCGGTCGGCAGGTCAAAGCGGCGGATTTTCATGCCTTTGACCTGATTCTGGCGATGGATAACAGCAACCTGCACGACCTGCAGCAGCTGCGTGCGGGCAATGATGCGGCCGAGTTGGACCTATTTCTGCGTCGTTATCAGTTGGAGCTGGATGAAGTGCCGGACCCCTATTACGGTGGTGAAGCCGGTTTTGCCCAGGTGCTGGATTTGATCGAGCAGGCCTGTGATGCCCTGGTTATCGAACTCAAGGGGCGCTTATGAGCTTGCAGGTGCGCACCCAGGTATCGCTGAAGCCCTATAACAGCTTTGCCGTCCAGGCCCAGGCCAGCCATTTTGCCGAGGCTGAGAATGATCAGCAGGTGCGCGAAGCGCTGAGCTATGCGCAAACGCAGCAGTTGCCGCTGTTGTTGCTCGGTGGCGGCAGCAATCTGCTGCTCACCGCTGACGTTGAGGCGCTGGTTTTGCGCATGGCCAGTCGCGGTATTCGCGTACTCAGCGATGACGGCGAGCGTGTGCTGATTGAGGCGGAAGCGGGGGAGTCCTGGCATCCATTTGTGCAGTGGACGCTGGCGCAAGGTTTTGCCGGTTTGGAAAACCTCAGCCTGATTCCTGGCACCGTGGGTGCGGCGCCGGTACAGAATATCGGTGCGTACGGCGTTGAACTGAAGGATCTGTTTGCCGGTTTGACTGCTTTGGATAGGCACAGTGGCGAGCTGCGTGAGTTTTCTTTGCAGGACTGCGCCTTTGCCTACCGCGATAGCTTGTTCAAGCGCGAAAGCGGGCGCTGGGTCATCCTGCGGGTGCGCTTTGCCTTGAGCCGCGCGGCTGCGCTGCATCTGGATTACGGTCCGGTTCGTCAGCGTCTGGCGGAGCAGGGCATTGGTGTCCCGACGGCGCTGGATGTCAGTCAGGCCATCTGCGTCATTCGCAGCGAAAAACTGCCTGACCCGGCTGAGCTAGGCAATGCTGGCAGCTTCTTCAAGAACCCGCTGGTATCGGGTGAGCTGGCGCAACGCTTGCGCGCTGAGCATGCCGATCTGGTGGCTTATGCTCAGGCAGACGGACAGGTCAAGCTGGCCGCCGGCTGGTTGATCGAGCGGGCGGGCTGGAAGGGCTTTCGTGACGGTGATGCAGGTGTGCATCGTTTGCAGACGCTGGTGCTGGTGAATTACGGTGCAGCCACCGGGGCGCAGTTGTTGGCACTGGCGCAGCGTATCCAGGCGGATATCGCCCAGCGTTTTGCGGTGGAGTTGGAGATCGAGCCAAACGTGCTGTAAGGCGTTTGGCGGCAGGCTGCGACCAGCGTATTGATAGCGCTGTAATAAAAGCCAGAACGCAAAAGGGGATGCCGAAGCATCCCCTTTTTTATTGCCTAGCGGATCAGACCTGCGGTTTGACCGCTTCTTTATCCTGCTCGTAAGCTTCTACTTCAGTAAACAGTGAGCTTTGCGGCTCCTGGCTTACTTCTGCTTCTACTTGCGCGGCGGTTTCGGCCTTGGGCTCGACGGCTTCGATGCTTGCAGGTGCTTCGGCTGCAGTTTCAACTACGGCTTCGGCAACCACTTCTGCAGCCGGCTCTTCAGCTACCGGTGCAGCAGCTTCAACCTGTACGGCAGCAGCTGGTGCTTCGGCGGCTTCGCGGGCGAGACGCTCGGCTTCACGCTGACGACGACGCACTTCGCGCGGATCGTTAGGTGCGCGACCGGTGCTGCTGGCGGCAACCACTGGCGCAGCTTCGGCTGCTGCAACTTCAGCTACTACGGCTTCGGCAACCGGCTCGGGTGCGGTAACCACGGCAGGCGCTTCAACAACCTCTGCAACCGGGGCTGGCGCCTCTACAACAGCAGGTGCTGGTGCAGCTTCGCTGACTTCGGTGGCATATACAGGTGCTCCGCTGGATTCGACAACCGGGCTGCTTACTGCTTCTACAGCTACTGCCTCAACAGCGGCTTGTGGCGCTTCAGCGGCAGCGATTTCGCGTGGCTGCTCCTGCTCGACAACTACCGGTGCTGCTTCGGCGGTTGCCTGGGCTGCTTCGTCCGCGCCAGTGATAACAGCGGCGGTTACTGCTGCTGCAACTACTGCGTTGTCGGCATCAGCTGGTGCTTCTGCGCCTTCCTCGCTGCCTTCGATCGGGTTGCCGTTGGCATCGTTCTGGCGCTCGCGACGATTGCTGCGACGACGCTGGCCACGGGAGCGGCGACGTGGGCGATCGCCAGCTTCGTTGCCTTCCTGCTCATCGTCCTGCAGCGCTTCTTCAGCGTTCAGAACTTCTTCATCAGCTGCTACTGCGGCCTGTTCAGCTCGCGGCTGGCGCTCTTCACGCGTTGCGCGCGGCTGGCGCGGTTCGCGTTGTGGGCGTTCGGCACGGACTTCTTCGCTGACCGTTGCGCTATCACCCGGTGCGGCATCCAGTGGCTCACGCAGTTCGCGCGGTTGGCGCTCTTCACGTGGCTTGCGGTCGCGCGGCTGACGCTCTTCGCGCGGTGGGCGCGATTGGCGCACTTCCTGCGGCTGACGAACTTCTACAACGTCGCGTGGGCTGCGTTCTTCACGTGGCGCACGTTCCTCGCGCGGTGCGCGTTCTTCACGAGCAACGCGTGGCTGACGTTCTTCGCGCGGTGCGCGCTCTTCACGAGGGCCGCGGTCTTCACGTGGTTTACGCTCTTCGCTGCTGCGACCACCGCGGTTGCGGTTCTGTTGGCGACCGTTACGACGCTCATCGCTGCGCTGAGGGCGTTCGCTGGTTTTCTTCTCGACGACGGCAGGCTTTTCTTCTTCCTTACCAGCGAACAGGCTTACCAGCGACTTGACCAGGCCTTTGAACAGGCTTGGCTCAGCGGCAGCAACAGGCTGTGCGGCTACTGCTTCAACCGGAGTTGGTGCAGTGCGCTGCGGCGCGGTTTTGATCGCTGCTTCCTGGCGAACCAGGGTGCGCGTTGCGGCGGCCTGCTTCTCTTCTTCCACTTCAATAGTCGCCATTTCATAGCTGGACTGAGTGGATTGCGCTTCAGGGCTGTCGTCACGGATGCGCGTAACTTCGAAGTGCGGTGTTTCCAAGTGGTCATTCGGAATGATCACGATGCGTGCACGCGTGCGCAGCTCAGTCTTGGTGATCGAGTTGCGTTTTTCGTTGAGCAGGAAGGCGGCAACTGGAATTGGCACTTGTGCGCGGACTTCAGCAGTGCGGTCTTTCAGGGCTTCTTCTTCGATCAGGCGCAGAATGGCCAGCGACAGCGATTCTACGTCGCGGATGATGCCTTGACCGTTGCAGCGTGGGCAGACGATACCGCTGCTTTCGCCCAGGGATGGACGCAGGCGCTGGCGCGACATTTCCAGCAGGCCAAAACGCGAGATACGGCCCACTTGTACGCGGGCACGGTCGGCTTCCAGGCTTTCACGGACTTTTTCTTCCACGGCGCGTTGGTTCTTCGCCGGGGTCATGTCGATAAAGTCGATGACGATCAGGCCGCCGATGTCACGCAGACGCAGTTGGCGGGCGATTTCTTCAGCCGCTTCCAAGTTGGTCTGCAGGGCCGTTTCTTCGATGTCGCTGCCTTTGGTCGCGCGCGCCGAGTTGATGTCGATGGACACCAGGGCTTCGGTCGGGTCGATCACGATGGAGCCACCGGACGGCAGTTTCACTTCGCGCTGGAAAGCGGTTTCGATCTGGCTTTCGATCTGGAAGCGATTGAACAGCGGCACGCTGTCTTCATACAGCTTGATCTTGCTGGCGTACTGCGGCATCACCTGGTTGATGAAACTCAGGGCTTCCTGCTGCGCTTCGATGCTGTCGACCAGTACTTCGCCGATGTCCTGGCGCAGGTAGTCGCGGATGGCGCGGATGATCACGTTGCTTTCCTGATAGATCAGGAAGGGGGCAGCGCGGTCCAGTGAGGCTTCTTTGATGGCGGTCCAGAGTTGCAGCAGGTAATCGAGGTCCCACTGCATTTCTTCGCTGGAGCGGCCGAGGCCTGCGGTACGCACGATCAAGCCCATGTCGCTTGGGGCGACCAGGCCATTCAGTGCTTCACGCAGTTCATTACGCTCTTCGCCTTCGATGCGGCGCGAGATACCACCAGCACGTGGGTTGTTCGGCATCAGCACCAGGTAACGACCGGCGAGGCTGATAAAGGTGGTTAGGGCTGCGCCCTTGTTGCCACGCTCTTCTTTCTCGACTTGAACAATGACTTCCTGGCCTTCCCGGAGCACGTCTTTAATGTTGACGCGACCTTCTGGGGCCTTGCTGAAATATTCGCGGGAGATTTCTTTGAGCGGAAGAAAACCGTGGCGCTCAGAGCCGAAGTCGACGAAGGCAGCTTCGAGGCTGGGCTCTACACGGGTGATTTTACCCTTATAGATGTTGGATTTTTTCTGCTCACGGGCGCCGGACTCGATGTCCAGGTCGTAGAGTTTCTGCCCATCTACTAGGGCAACACGCAACTCTTCGGGCTGAGTTGCGTTAATCAGCATTCTTTTCATGTAGTACCGTCGGTTTCCGGTGCTGGCGGAAGCGGCGTTCGGCACACACGACTTCAGGGGTCGGTGTCAGGTGCGTCAGGAACGGTCGTAAAGCGTTCCAGTGTCTAGCGGCGGTCAGCCAATTGTGCTGGGCCGCGACGGACGTCTCCTGCTCGCTGTGATAACAGAAAGCACTAAGTCAGGAGGAGGAATCAGCTGTTGGTAGCGGACGAGATGAAGCGTCTTGGTAAAGCGAGCTGCTACGCGGACCAACAGTTGTACATCTCCACCCTACACGTATCGCTGAAACTCGGGTGCCGCTCGCGAACATCCGCAGCGGGTTAACTATTACCGCAACCGTCCAAAGGGACTGGTTGCGCATCATGGCTTATAGGCTTTATTTCCGAGTTATTCACAGCCTTGGAGGCTTTTCTTTCGTTGAATAACCCGTCGGACGGCCTCACGTCCCAAATGGGTTGCGTTGGTTGGGGGATGGCAGTTTTGGCGATCATCCGCAAACCAAGCCGCTTTTGGCGGCGTTCCCGACTATAGCAGCAATGATTAAGTGCTTCAATTCCATAAAAAATTGTTATGATTGCGCGATGACAAATCCTTCCCCTCCAACCTCCGGCGTCCAGCTGCTCGAGGTTGCGCCGGAACTTGCCGGCCAACGCATTGATAACTTTCTTCGCACCCAGCTTAAGGGCGTGCCCAAGACTTTGATTTACCGGATTTTGCGTAAAGGCGAAGTGCGTGTGAACAAGGGGCGGATCAAGCCTGAATACAAGCTGCAGGCTGGCGACATTATTCGTGTACCGCCGCTGCGCTTGGCTGAACGCGATGAGCCCGAGCCGTTGGCGCAGGGGCTTTTGCAGCGCCTCGAGGCGGCGATTGTCTATGAAGACAAGGCGCTTATCGTGCTGAATAAGCCGGCGGGTATCGCTGTGCATGGCGGCAGTGGACTGAATTACGGAGTTATCGAAGCCTTTCGTCAGTTACGTCCGGATGCCAAGGATCTGGAACTGGTGCATCGTCTGGATCGTGATACGTCCGGTCTGTTGATGATTGCCAAGAAGCGCAGCATGTTGCGTCACCTGCACGAAGCCCTGCGGGGCGATGGTGTGGACAAACGCTATATGGCGCTGGTGCGCGGCCACTGGGCAACGGCCAAGAAACAGGTTAATGCGCCGCTGCTGAAGAGTAATTTGCGTTCCGGCGAGCGCATGGTCGAGGTCAATCCTGAAGGTAAGGAAGCGTTGACCGTTTTTCGTGTGCTGCGCCGCTTCGGCGAGTTTGCCACCTTGGTTGAGGCCAAGCCGGTCACTGGACGTACCCATCAGATTCGTGTGCATACACAGTATGCCGGGCACTGCATTGCCGGTGACAGCAAGTACGGCGATGACGATTTCACCAAGGAAATTCGCGATCTAGGCGGTAAACGCCTGTTTCTGCATGCCTATGAGTTGGTTGTGCCGCTGCCTGAGGGTGGTCAACTCAAGCTTGAAGCTCCAGTCGATGAAGTGTGGGCGCGGACTATGGTGCGTCTCAGTGAGTGATTGTCAGGAGCGTGGTTACCAGCTGCTGATTTTCGATTGGGATGGCACGTTGGTTGATTCCATTGGTCGGATTGTCACTGCGATGCATATGGCTGCCGATGCCTGTGAGTTGCCGCGTTGCACGGATGAGCAGGTGCGCGGCATTATCGGCTTGGGTTTGCCTGAGGCGATTCGTTGTCTTTATCCGGATATGCATGATGCGCTTCTTGCGCAGCGCTTGCGGCAAAGCTACAGCGAAAACTACCTGGCTCTTGAGTTCGAGCCTTCGCCGCTGTTCCATGGCGTGGCTGAGGGTTTAGAGGCGTTTCGTGCCGACGGTTATCGCCTGGCGGTAGCGACTGGCAAAGGGCGGCATGGCTTGCAGCGCGTGCTGGCTGATCGTGGCTGGCTGGATTATTTCGACTACAGCCGATGCGCCGACGAAACGGCGAGCAAGCCGGACCCTCTGATGTTGCACGAGATTCTTGCGCAAAGCGGTGTTGCTGCTAGTCAGGCGCTGATGGTGGGTGACTCATCCTTCGATCTGTTGATGGCGCAGCGCGCTGGTATGGATTGTGTAGCGGTGGGTTATGGCGCACAGCCGTTGCAGGCGTTGCGTGAGTGTCAGCCAACGCTGGCAATAGAATGTTTCACCGAGTTGCGCGTCTGGCTAGGTCAGCGTGCGTCTAATCAGTCAGTTGAGGTGGTTTTGCATGGCAGATGAATGGAAGGCGTCGGCTCCTGCTGATGGCGACGGTAAAAGCTGGCAGCTACTGGAGAAGACTCTGCTGGCCGGTGTGCAGGAACAGCGCCGCGCGCGGCGCTGGGGGGTTTTCTTCAAGCTGCTGACCTTCATTTATATCTTCGGTGCGCTGGCGTTGTTCTCGCCCATGCTGGCGATGAAAAAAGGCGCGACTACCGGCAGTCATACTGCGGTGATCGAGGTTCGAGGGATGATTGCCGATCAGGAATCGGCCAGTGCCGACAATATTGTCAGCAGCCTGCGTGCGGCCTTTGAGGATGCCAACACCAAGGGCGTGATCCTGCGCATCAATAGCCCGGGTGGCAGTCCGGTGCAGTCGGGCTACATCTATGACGAGATTCGCCGCCTGCGCGCCGAGTACCCGGCGATCAAACTGTATGCAGTGATCACCGATTTGGGTGCGTCGGGTGCCTATTACATCGCCAGTGCGGCTGATGAGATCTATGCCGACAAAGCCAGCCTGGTTGGCTCCATTGGTGTGACTGCGGCAACCTTTGGTTTTGTGGGGGTGATGGAGAAGCTGGGTGTGGATCGCCGCGTGTATACCTCCGGTGAGCACAAAGCGTTTCTCGACCCGTTCCAGCCACAAAAGGCCGAAGAAACCAAGTTCTGGCAGGGTGTTTTGGAAACTACCCATCGTCAGTTTATTGCCAGCGTAAAGCAGGGGCGTGGTGAGCGCTTGAAGGATGCCGAGCACCCAGAGCTGTTCTCGGGCTTGGTCTGGTCTGGCGAGCAGGCTTTAAAGCTTGGGTTGGTCGATGCCTTGGGCAATACCAGCTACGTGGCGCGGGAGGTGATTGGCGAGAAGGAAATCGTCGACTTCACGGTGCAAGAATCACCTTTCGATAAGTTTGCCAAAACTTTAGGTGCCAGCATGGCTGAGCGCATTGCCCTTTGGATGGGGTTCCAGGGGCCGGCGTTGCGCTAAGGTCTGTAGGTGTTGCAAACAAGCCCGGTCATTGATCGGGCTTGTTGTTTTTAGGGGATATCGATACCGCTGGCTTGCAGCATGTCCACCAGGCGGATCAGGGGGAGGCCGATCAGGCTGTTGCTGTCGCTGCCTTCGGTGCTGCGAAACAGGCTGATGCCCAGGCCTTCGGCCTTGAAGCTGCCCGCGCAGTCGAAGGGTTGTTCGGCGGTCAGGTAGCGCATGATTTGCGCTTCGCTGAGTCGGCGGAAATGCACCGTGAAGGGTACGCAGTCGGTTTGCTGCTGGCCGGTGGCGCTGTTAAGCAGGGTGAGGCCAGTCAGAAAGGTCACGCTATTGCCGCTGGCGGCCATTAGTTGTTCGCGAGCGCGCTCCAGGGTGTGCGGTTTGCCGATGATTTGTGAGCCGAGTACCGCGACTTGATCTGAGCCGATGATCAGGTGCTGCGGGTGGCTAGCGTTCAGTGCTTGGGCTTTTTCCAGCGATAGACGGCGCACCAGGGCTTCTGCGTCTTCATCAGGTCGCCGTGATTCGTCGATTTGCGGAGCGCCCCAGGTGAAGGGCAAGCGCAGGCGGGTGAGCAGTTCACGTCGGTAGGGTGAGCTGGAGGCGAGCACCAGAGGCAGCACGGCGATTTCCTTCTATATAGTTGTTTACAGATGGTGGGCGATTCTAGCTGTCGGCCCATATGCTGGACAGGCCGAATTTCCTTTGACAGCGGCGGGTTGCATCCCTAAAATGCGCCGCCTATGTCAAATGGCCCGATTCCACCTCACGTTGATCCGCGCAAACTAGCCGATCGCAGCGCCACCCTCGAAGGTGAGCTGCAACTGTCAGATTTGCAGCGACTCTGCGGCCCGCTTGCCGATAACCAAGGCATGGTGCGTACGAAGTTCTTCTTCGAGCGCGACGAGCGCAATGCTGTAGTTTTTCACAGCGAGCTTGAGGTTGAAGTCAAGATGGTTTGCCAGCGTTGTCTGGAGCTGGTCACTTTGCCGATCCACAGTGCATGTGATTACGCTGTGGTGAAAGAGGGTGCGAATACCCAGTCAGTGCCGCAAGGCTATGACGTGATTGAGTTGGGTGAAGACCCATTGGATCTGCTGGCGCTGGTTGAGGAGGAGCTTCTGCTTGCCTTGCCCATTGTCCCGGCTCATGACCCTAAAGATTGCCAGCAGCCGACCGGCCTCGAAGAGCCCGAGTCGAGCGAGGACGAGGTAACGCGGTCCAACCCGTTCAGTGTATTGGCGCAGTTAAAGCGTGACCCAAACGTTTAGGAGTTAATTAGTTATGGCTGTTCAGCAGAACAAAAAATCCCGTTCCGCCCGTGACATGCGTCGTTCGCACGATGCTCTCGAGGCCAGCACTCTGTCGGTCGAGAAAAGCACCGGTGAAATCCACCTGCGTCACCACGTATCGCCAGAAGGCGTTTACCGTGGTCGTAAAGTGATCGACAAGGGCGCTGACGAGTAAATCTTGTCCGCTCCGATCATCGCGATTGATGCAATGGGTGGGGACTTCGGTCCCCACTGCATTGTTCCAGCCTGCATCTCTTGCCTGGCTGAATACTCTTCGTTGCACCTGGTCCTCGTTGGCCAATCTTCGCTTCTTGAATCCCTGATTGCCCGCTATCCCAGCGTCGATCGTGCACGTCTGCGCGTTGAGCATGCTGCTGAGATTATCGCCATGGACGAGCGTCCGGCCCAGGCGCTGCGCGGCAAGCCGGATTCGTCGATGCGTATCAGTCTTGAGTTACTGCGCAGTGGTGCGGCGCAGGCCTGCGTCAGTGCCGGTAATACCGGGGCGCTGATGGCGTTGTCGCGCTATGTGCTTAAAACCTTGCCCGGCATTGATCGTCCGGCCATGGTCACCGCCATTCCTACGCAGGCGGGCTTCTGTCATCTGCTCGACCTGGGCGCCAATGTCGATTGCAGCGCCGAGCACCTCTACCAATTTGCCGTGATGGGCTCGGTTACCGCTGAAGCGTTGGGTACGGTGCGTCCGCGGGTGGCGCTGCTGAACGTCGGCACTGAAGACATCAAGGGTAACCAGCAGGTCAAGCTGGCAGCCAGTCTGCTGCAGCAAGCGGAAGGTCTGAACTACATCGGTTTTGTCGAGGGCGATGGGTTGTATCGCGGTGAGGCCGATGTCGTGGTGTGCGACGGTTTTGTCGGCAATATCCTGCTCAAGTCCAGCGAAGGCCTGGCTGCAATGATTGCCGGGCGGATTGAGGCGCTGTTCAAGTCCAGCCTGGCTGCGCGCATGGTGGGGGCTTTAGCGTTGCCGCTGTTGCGGCGTTTGCAGGGTGAGTTGGCCCCAGCGCAGCACAATGGTGCAAGTTTTGTCGGGCTGCAGGGTATTGTGGTGAAAAGCCATGGTGCGGCCGGGCCTGAAGACTTTAAAAGCGCTATTCGTCGAGCTTTGCGGGAGATTGAAGAGGATTTGCCGCAGCGTTTGCATGGTCGCCTGGGCGAGCACCTGCTTTAGAATGTGACCGCGGCGGGCAGCCTGTCATCCAACTGTCAGTTTCTTGCGCTTGGCTAGGCTGGGCGCGTATTACCGACGATCACGATCATTAGGAACAGGTTTCCATGTCTGCATCTCTCGCATTCGTCTTTCCAGGTCAGGGTTCCCAGTCGCTGAGCATGCTCGCCGAGCATGGTGCGCAACGACCGCTGATCCTCGAAACCTTCGCCGAGGCTTCCGAAGCCCTTGGTTATGACCTCTGGGCGTTGACTCAGCAAGGTCCTGAAGAACAGCTCAATCAAACCGACAAGACTCAGCCGGCGATCCTCACCGCTTCTGTTGCGCTGTGGCGTGCCTGGTTTGCTGAGAGCGCCGCGCGTCCGGCGTTTGTCGCCGGGCACAGCCTGGGTGAGTACTCGGCGCTGGTTGCCGCTGGCAGCTTGTCCTTGGCCGCGGCGGTCAAGCTGGTTGAACATCGCGGCCAGCTGATGCAGCAGGCTGTTCCAGCCGGGCAGGGTGGCATGGCAGCGATTCTCGGTCTGGAAGATGCTGATGTATTGGCGGCTTGCGCCGAGGCTGCGCAGGGTGAAGTGGTCAGCGCGGTGAATTTCAATGCCCCGGGTCAGGTGGTGATCGCCGGCGGCGCTGCTGCCGTCGAGCGCGCTATTGAGGCGTGCAAGGCGCGTGGGGCCAAGCGCGCGATGCCGTTGCCGGTTAGCGTGCCGTCGCACTGCGCGTTGATGCGCCCTGCGGCTGAGCGCTTTGCCGAAGCAGTAGCGGCAATTGACTGGCAGGCTCCGCAAATCGCTTTGGTACAGAACGTCAGCGCTGCGGCAGTGACTGATCTGGAAGGGCTCAAGCGCGACCTGCTGGCTCAGCTTTACAGTCCAGTGCGTTGGGTCGAGTCGATCGTCTGCCTGTCTGGGCAAGGTGTGACGGATCTGGTTGAGTGCGGTCCGGGCAGGGTGTTGTCTGGTTTGAACAAACGCTGCGTCAAAGGCATCAATACCCATAACCTGGACACCCCGGACGCCTTCGCTGCTGCGAACGCGGCCCTGGTCTGATTAAGGAGAAACGTTATGAGCCTGCAAGGTAAGGTTGCATTGGTCACCGGCGCAAGCCGCGGTATTGGCCAGGCGATTGCCCTGGAGTTAGGGCGTCAGGGTGCCGTGGTTATCGGTACCGCCACCACCGCTTCGGGTGCCGAGCGTATTGCTGAAATCCTGAAAGCCAATGGCATTGAAGGCGCCGGTTTGGTCCTCGATGTCAGCGACAGCGAATCGGTCGCCAGCACCCTCGAACATATCCAGCAACATCTTGGTCAGCCGTTGATTCTGGTCAATAACGCCGGCATCACCCGCGATAACCTGATGCTGCGCATGAAAGATGACGAGTGGTTTGATGTCATCAACACCAACCTGAGCAGCCTGTACCGGCTGACCAAGGCTGTGCTGCGCGGTATGACCAAGGCACGCTACGGGCGCATCATCAACATCGGTTCGGTGGTGGGCGCCATGGGCAACGGTGGGCAGGTCAACTATGCAGCAGCCAAGGCCGGTCTTGAAGGTTTTGGTCGTGCGTTGGCGCGTGAAGTAGGTTCGCGTGCGATTACCGTGAACGCCGTGGCACCGGGTTTTATCGACACTGATATGACCCGTGAATTGCCAGAAGCGCAGCGCGATGCGCTGCTGACACAAATTCCGTTGGGCCGTTTAGGGCAGGCCGAAGAGATCGCAAAAGTGGTCGCTTTCCTCGCTTCTGATGGCGCGGCTTACGTCACAGGCGCTACTATCCCTGTGAACGGCGGGATGTACATGAGCTGAATGTGACGGATGGCTTCAGAAAACTGTCATAGATGCTGTCTAAAATCCGTTATAAAGCTGCAACAGGTTTGTAGGCAGGTCGTTGAAGTGTTTGTGGGGCACCCCGGCATTCAGCTTGAAATGCTAAAAACCCTTTCTATACACTTGGTCGCAGAATAGCGGCCAAGATTTGTCCCATTAGGAGTGAGAACAACGTATGAGCACCATCGAAGAGCGCGTCAAGAAAATCGTTGCCGAGCAACTGGGCGTCAAAGAAGAGGAAGTAACCAACAGCGCTTCCTTCGTTGAAGACCTGGGTGCCGACTCGCTTGACACCGTTGAGCTGGTGATGGCTCTCGAAGAAGAGTTCGAGACCGAGATCCCGGACGAACAAGCCGAGAAGATCACCACCGTTCAGGAAGCGATCGACTACGTTACCGCTCACGCGTAAAACGTAATCGTCGGATCCCGACTCGGAAAAGCCGCACTCCCTTCATCAGGTGTGCGGCTTTTCTTTAAGCGCTTTCCAGGCGTTGATAACTAGAAAAGGAGATTGCTGTGTCGCGTAGACGCGTCGTGGTTACCGGTATGGGCATGCTGTCGCCATTGGGTAACGATGTGCCGAGTAGCTGGCAGGGCATTTTGGCTGGCCGCAGTGGCATTGGCCTGCTTGAGCATATGGATCTTTCCGCTTTTTCCACTCGTTTTGGTGGTGCGGTAAAGGGCTTCAACGTTGAGGAGTACTTGTCCGCCAAAGAGGCGCGCAAGCTCGATCTGTTTATCCAGTACGGCCTCGCTGCCAGTTTTCAGGCAGTGCGCAACTCCGGCCTGGAAGTCACCGATGCCAACCGTGAGCGCATCGGCGTGGCCATGGGCTCCGGTATCGGTGGCCTGACCAATATCGAGAACAACTGCAGATCGTTACACGAGCAAGGGCCGCGGCGCATTTCGCCGTTCTTCGTGCCAGGCTCGATCATCAATATGATTTCCGGCTTCCTGTCGATCCATCTGGGGTTGCAGGGGCCTAACTACGCCATCGCCACGGCCTGCACCACAGGCACGCACTGCATTGGCATGGCGGCACGCAACATCATGTTTGGCGAGGCCGATGTAATGGTTGCAGGCGGCGCCGAAATGGCGGCCTGCGGTCTGGGTATGGGCGGCTTCGGTGCTGCTCGTGCGCTGTCGACCCGCAATGACGAGCCGGCCAGGGCCAGCCGTCCATGGGACAAAGATCGCGATGGCTTTGTGCTCTCCGATGGCGCTGGCGCGCTGGTGCTGGAAGAGTTGGAGCACGCCAAGGCGCGTGGTGCGACCATTCATGCCGAGCTGATCGGCTTTGGCATGAGCGGCGACGCTTACCACATGACCTCGCCGCCGGAAGATGGCGCAGGCGCGGCGCGCTGCATGACCAACGCCTTGCGCGATGCCGGGCTGAATCCTGAGCAGGTGCAGTACATCAATGCTCATGGCACCTCGACCTCGGCCGGCGACAAGGCTGAAGTAGCGGCGGTGAAGTCGGTGTTCGGCGAGCATGCGTACAAGCTGGCCGTCAGCTCGACCAAATCCATGACCGGCCACCTGCTCGGCGCTGCAGGTGCGGTGGAGGCGATCTTCAGCATCCTCGCGCTGCGTGATCAGGTGGCGCCGCCCACCATCAACCTGGATAACCCGGACGAAGGCTGTGATCTGGACTTCGTTGCGCACCAGGCCAAGGCCATGGCGCTGGATGTAGTGCTGTCCAACTCCTTTGGGTTTGGTGGCACCAACGGCTCGCTGGTGTTCCGCCGGTTCGCTGGTTGATGCTGAGCTGGGTCGATGGCCAGCCGGCCGAGCTGCTGTCCGTCAAGGATCGCGGCTTGGCCTACGGCGATGGGCTGTTTGAGACCATTGCCGTAAACGTAGGGCAACCGGTGCTGCTGGAGCGGCATCTGACTCGTTTGGCCGAAGGTAGTGTGCGGCTGAAAATCCCCCTCGACCTACCCGCTGTACGCGGCCAGCTGCTCGCCTTCAGTCAGCAGCTGGGTGAGGGGGTGGCCAAGTTGATCCTGACTCGCGGTGACGGGCAGCGTGGTTATGCGACGCCACAGCCCGCCCAGTCTCGAGTGATACTGCAGGCGGCCGCGAAGCCGGTTTATCCCGAAGCCTATGCCGAACAGGGCGTGCGTCTGTTTGCTTGCACTACGCGTTTGGCCGAGCAGCCGCTGCTGGCGGGTCTGAAGCATCTCAACCGACTGGAGCAGGTACTGGCGCGCAGCGAGTGGCAGGACGCCGAGCATGCCGAGGGCCTGATGCTGGATAGCAGCGGCCGGGTGATCGAGGGCGTTTACAGCAACCTATTGCTGGTCAGCGCTGGTGTGCTGGTGACCGCCGACCTGTCGCGTTCTGGGGTTGCGGGTGTGATGCGCGCCGAGTTGTTGGAGCAGGCGGCTGCGCTGGGCATCGAGTGTCAGGTGCGTGATATCAGCTACGCCGAATTACTGGCGGCGGACGAAGTCATGCTGTGCAACAGCGTCTATGGTGTGTGGCCAGTTCGCGCTTTACTTGCACACGACTGGCCGGTCGGCCCGCTCACCCGTAAACTGCAGGCCATTGCCCGCGATCTACTGGACTGCTGATTCGTGATACGCAAATTTTTGCTGCTGCTGGAAGGCAGTGTGCTGCTGGCTGGCTTATTGGTTGCGTTTGCCGCTTGGCAACAGCATGTGGCACTGCAGCAACCGTTAAATCTCACTGACGAGCTTGTGGTGGAAGTGCCGGCTGGTGCGACGCCTGGTGGCGTGCTCAATCGTCTTGAGGCTGACGGCATCTTGGATCAGGCCTTCTGGCTGCGTCTTTACTGGCGTTTCAATCTGCGCAATGAAGCGCTGCACAGTGGCGAATACCGCCTGGTTCCCGGCACTACGGCGCTGGATATGCTCGGTCAGTGGCGGCGCGGTGAAGTGCTGCAATACAGCCTGACGCTGGTTGAAGGCTGGAATTTCCGCCAGGTACGCGCGGCATTGGCACGTGAAACCCGTCTTGAGCTGACCCTGAGTGAGCTGAGCGATGCCGAGCTGATGAAGAAGCTCGGCCTGCCAGGCCTGAATCCGGAAGGGCGTTTCTTCCCCGATACCTACAGTTTTGTCCGTGGCATGAGCGATCTTGAGCTGCTTAAGCAGGCGCATGCACGATTGGAACAGGTGTTGGCTGAGGAATGGGCGCAGCGGGCCAAGGATCTGCCGTACAAAGAACCTTATGACGCGTTGATCATGGCCTCGATGATCGAGAAGGAAACCGGCGTGCCGCAAGAACGCGGTGAGATTGCCGGGGTGTTTGTGCGGCGTTTGCGTATTGGTATGCGCCTGCAAACGGATCCGACCGTGATTTACGGCATGGGCGAACGCTACAACGGCCGCATCACCCGTGATGACCTGCGTCAGCCGACGGCTTACAACACTTACACCATCGACGGCATGCCGCCGACGCCAATCGCCCTGGTCGGCCGTGAAGCCATCCATGCTGCTCTGAATCCGGTTGCCGGCAGCAGCCTGTACTTCGTCGCTCGTGGTGATGGCAGCCATGTGTTTTCTGACACCCTGGAACAGCACAACCGGGCTGTGCGTGAGTATCAGCTCAAGCGTCGCGCGGATTACCGTTCCAGTCCGGCCCCGGCCGTGCCCAATAATCATTAAGGACAGCCTGTGAGCGGTTTGTTTATCACCTTGGAAGGCCCAGAAGGCGCCGGCAAAAGTACCAACCGTGACTACCTGGCTGAGCGCTTGCGTGAGCACGGTCTTGATGTGCTGTTGACCCGCGAGCCGGGCGGTACGCCGTTGGCTGAACGGGTGCGCGAGCTGCTACTGGCGCCCAGTGATGAGCCGATGGCGGCCGACACCGAGCTGCTGTTGGTGTTTGCAGCGCGTGCGCAGCACCTGGCGCAGGTGATTCGTCCGGCCTTGGCGCGTGGCGCTGTGGTGCTCTGTGACCGGTTTACCGATGCAACCTACGCCTATCAGGGTGGTGGCCGTGGTCTTTCCGAAGTGCGTATCGCCTTGCTGGAGGAGTTCATTCAGGGTTCGCTACGCCCGGACCTGACACTGGTATTCGATCTGCCGATTGAGGTGGGCCTGGCTCGTGCTGCGGCGCGCGGTCGACTGGATCGCTTCGAGCAGGAAGGCCGGCAGTTCTTCGATGCCGTACGCCAGACCTACTTGCGCCGCGCCGCCGAGCAGCCGCAGCGCTACCGCATCCTTGATGCCTCGCAATCTCTGAGTCAGGTTCAGCGCGCGCTGGACGAGTTGCTGCCGCAACTGCTGGAGCTGCAGCGTGGCTGACGCTTACCCCTGGCAGGATTCTCTTTGGCAGCAACTGGCGGGTCGCGCGCAGCATGCCCATGCCTATTTGCTGCACGGGCCGGCCGGCATCGGCAAGCGCGCGCTGGCTGAGCGGCTGATGGCGCGCCTCTTGTGCCATCAACCCGCCGGTCTGGATGCCTGTGGCCAGTGCAAGTCTTGCCATTTGTTGGCGGCGGGCACCCACCCGGATAACTACATTCTGGAACCGGAAGAAGCCGACAAGGCGATCAAGGTTGATCAGGTGCGTGATCTGGTCAGTTTTGTGGTGCAGACCGCGCAGCTGGCCGGGCGCAAAGTGGTGCTGGTCGAGCCGACTGAGTCGATGAACGTCAACGCCGCCAACGCCTTGCTGAAAAGCCTGGAAGAGCCATCCGGCAATACCGTATTGCTGTTGATCAGCCATCAACCCAGCCGCCTGTTGCCGACGGTGAAAAGCCGCTGCGTGCAGCAGGCTTGCCCGCTTCCGAGCGAGGCCATGAGCCTGGCGTGGCTTCAGCAGGCGTTGCCCGGTTGTAGCGCTGAAGAGCATCGCGAGTTGCTGTTCCTTGCAGCCGGCTCGCCGTTAGCCGCGGTGAAGATGCATGAGCAGGGCGTTATCGCGCAGCGTGCGCAGGTGGTTGAGGGGGTGAAGAAGCTGCTCAAACAGCAGATTGCCCCCAGCCAGTTGGCCGAAAGCTGGAATGCGGTATCTCTGCAGTTGCTGTTCGACTGGTTCTGCCAGTGGTCGCAACTGATGCTGCGCTACCAACTGACCCGTGATGAAGACGGCCTCGGGCAAACCGATATGCGCAAGGTGGTGCAGTACTTGGCGGAGAAAACGCCGCAACCGAAAGTGCTGAACATTCAGGATTGGTTATTGGCGCAGCGTCAGAAAGTCCTCGGCAAGGCTAACCTTAACCGTGTCTTGCTTCTCGAAGCCTTGCTGGTGCAGTGGGCAAGCCTGCCCGGACCGGGCTAGAATCGGCCATTAAGTGAATAAAATCAGGAATGCCGCATGAGTCTGCCTCCTAACTTGGGCCCGCGTAACGGAATTTTGTCGCTGACAATCAAGGACAAATCCGTGCTCTATGCCGCTTACATGCCCTTTATCAAGAACGGCGGCCTGTTTATTCCAACCAACAAGAGCTACAAGCTCGGTGATGAAGTGTTCATGTTGCTCAACCTGATGGACGAGCCGGAAAAGATTCCGGTCGCCGGCAAGGTGGTCTGGATCACCCCCAAAGGCGCTCAAGGTAACCGCGCTGCCGGTGTGGGTGTGCAGTTCAATGATGGCGACAACACCGCGCGCAACAAGATCGAAACCTACCTGGCCGGTGCGCTGACGTCGGATCGTCCGACTCACACCATGTAACTGGTTTTTCCTCCGTATCACGGTGCCCGATTTGCGGCACCGATTCTCAAGTGATTGTTCCCCATGCTGGTTGATTCCCACTGTCACCTTGACCGCCTTGATCTGGCCGCCCATGGCGGTTCACTCGATGCGGCGCTGGATGCTGCGCGGGCGCGCGGCGTTGGCCATTTTCTGTGTATCGGCGTCAGTGCCGATAATGCCGCTGCGGTCAAAGGCCTGGCTGAGCACTATGCCGATGTTGATTGCTCGGTAGGTGTTCACCCGCTGGACCTTGAACCCGGTGCGGCGCCAGCGTTGGATTGGCTGCTCGGCGAATTGAACCACCCGCAGGTGGTGGCCATCGGCGAAACCGGTCTGGACTATCACTACGAGCCTGAGTCTGCGGCGCTGCAACAAACGTCATTTCGTTTGCACCTGGATGCGGCGCGGATCACCGGTAAACCGGTGATCGTGCATACCCGCGAAGCGCGCGCCGACACCCTGGCGCTGCTGCGCGAAGCGGCGTTGCCGCAAGCCGGCGTGCTGCACTGCTTTACCGAAGACTGGGAAATGGCCAAGGCCGCTCTGGATATCGGCTTTTATATTTCGCTGTCCGGCATCGTTACCTTCCGCAATGCCGAGGCGCTGCGTGAAGTGGCACGCCAGGTGCCGGTCGATCGGCTACTGGTGGAAACCGATTCGCCGTACCTGGCGCCGATCCCGCATCGCGGTAAGCCGAACCTGCCCGAGTATGTGCGTGATGTGGCCGAGTACCTGGCGGTGCTGCGTGGCGTGAGCTTCGAGCAATTGGCGGAACAGACCACGGCCAATTTCAAGCGCCTATTTCCGCTGGCCCGTGTGGTTTGATAGCAGTAGCCATATAAAACTGCGGGCAAAAAAAACCCGGCCTCTGGGGGATGAGACCGGGTTAAGACCATTAGGAGTAAATCAAGGTACGCGGTCCACGGTACCCTGCCTGGCGGGGCGCTTGGGGGATACGCCGCACACCAGTAATCCTCAGTATTGGTGAAGATTGCCGAACGTCCAGGCCGTTTGCCGTCATTCTTAAACGGATTTGGAATACAGATCGCGCTGCTGAGTCCTCAAGCAGTCGCCAACTGCTGCAGCAGCGCCAATGCCTCCTCAATAACCCGAGGTTCTGTGTAGAAATGAGGCGACAGGCGGATACCCGCGCCGCGTTGCGCACAGATCACCTGCTGCTGTTTCAGTTGACTGATCAACGCCGAATTGTCCCAGCCATCCAGGCTGAAAGTCAGGATGCCGGCGCGCTGCTGGCGTTCCACGGCGCTGTGCAGGTGCGCACCAGAGATTTTGCTCAGCCCATCCAGTAGCCATTGCATGCGCTCCTGCAGGGCGTTTTCGACCGCCGTCATACCCACTTCTTCCAGCAGCGAAAGGCTGGCTTCCAGCGCCATCGCACCGAGCATGTTCGGGCTGCCGCATTCAAAACGCCGAGCGCTCTGGGCGGGTTCCCAGCTGGTGCGCTGGTAGTCGCCGGCATGTTCGAGCATATGCCAGCCGTATTCATGCAGCTTGAGCAGCGCACGCAGGTCGCTGCGGCAATAGAAGACCCCAAGGCCTTCCGGGCCGAGCAACCATTTATGGCCGTCGGCCATGGCAAAGGCGCACTGGCTGGCCTGCACATCGAAGGGCAGGGCGCCGAGCTGCTGGATCGCATCGATGCACAGCAGCACGCTGCGCGCCTCGCAGCCCTGGCCTAAGCGCGGCAGGTCCAAACGCAGGCCGCTGGCGTACTGCACGGCGCTGATCGCCATCAGCCGGGTGCGCGGGCCGCAGGCGGCGAGCAGGGCGGCTTCGGCATAACCCTGATGCAGATTGACCTGCACGACTTCGACGCCCTGAGGTGCGAGCGCTTCCCAGACAATCCGGTTGGAGGGGAATTCTTCGTCGCTGATCACCACTTGATCGCCAGGCCGCCAATCCAGGCCGAAGGCGACAAAGGACAAGGCTTCTGAGGTGTTTTTCACCAGCGCGATATCGCTATGCGAGGGCGCGTTGAGCAAACGCTGTAGGCGCTCACGCAGGCGCCGCTCGACCTGCAGCCATGCCGGGTAGTCGCGGGCGCCGGTGCGAGCGTTCTCGCTGGCGAAGCGGTTGACCGCATCGACTGCCCGTTGTGGCCAAGGAGAAACGGCTGCGTGGTTCAGATAGCGCAGGCCGGGAAGTTGCGGAAACTCGTCATGAACTGCGTACATGGTCGGATGATCCGTGCAATTTACCGTTAGTTAGGCATAATACGCGCCTTCGTTTTTTTGACCCCGTAGTCCTTTTATGCATAAAGAACCCCGCAAGGTCCGTGAGTTTCGCCGCCGCGAACAGGAAATTCTCGACACAGCACTGAAGCTCTTCCTCGATCAGGGTGAAGACAGCGTGACTGTGGAGATGATTGCCGACACGGTTGGTATTGGCAAAGGCACCATCTACAAACACTTCAAGTCCAAGGCGGAGATCTACCTGCGCCTGATGCTCGACTATGAGCGCGATCTCAACGAGCTGCTGCACTCGGCCGATGTCGACCGTGACAAGGAAGCCCTGTCACGCGCCTACTTCGAGTTCCGCATGCGCGATCCGCAGCGCTACCGCCTGTTTGATCGCCTGGAAGAAAAGGTGGTTAAAGGCAACCAAGTGCCGGAGATGGTCGAGCAGCTGCACAAGATCCGCGCCTCCAACTTTGAGCGTCTTACCCAGCTGATCAAGGGCCGCATCGCCGAAGGCAAGCTGGAAGACGTTCCGCCGTATTTCCATTACTGCGCCGCCTGGGCGTTGGTGCACGGCGCTGTGGCGCTGTATCACTCGCCGTTCTGGAGCAACGTGCTGGAAGATCAGGAAGGTTTCTTCCAGTTCCTCATGGATATCGGCGTGCGCATGGGCAATAAGCGCAAGCGTGAGGGCGACACCCCGGCTAGCTGAGGTATTCAGCGGGTGGATAACGAATCTGCTGCGTTGGCGGCGCCCCTATACTCGGCGCCTACCTTTGCTGGAGTCATGCATGATCGTTGACCGCCAGGGCAGGCGTTTTCGCAATCTGCGGATCAGCCTGACCGCCGCCTGCAACTATGCCTGCACCTACTGCGTGCCCGATGGTAAGCGGCTGGTAGCCGCTCAGGACGAGCTCTCGGCCGAGGCCATGCTGCGTGGCGTGGCCTATCTGATTGAAGCCGCCGGTATTGAGCGCTTGCGCATCACCGGCGGTGAGCCGCTGGTCAGCCCCAAACTCGACGCTTTTTTGCGCGGCGTCAGTCAGCTCGGTTTGGCCGATATCAGCTTAACCAGCAATGGCCAGCTGCTGGCGCGCAAGCTGCCGCTGCTGCTGGAATGCGGCATCCGCCGCTTGAATATTTCTCTGGACACCCTCGACGCTGCGGCATTTCGCACCATTGCCCGTGGCGGCGATCTGGCGACAGTGCTCGATGGTCTGCAGCAAGCGCGCGCGGCAGGGATGCAGATCAAGGTCAATATGGTGCCGTTGCGTGGGCAGAACCTTGATCAGGTGCTGCCACTGCTCGACTACTGCCTGGCCAATGGCTTCGAGCTGCGCTTTATCGAGCTGATGCGTATGGGCCACCTGGCCCGCGACGGCAACAGCTTCCAGCGCCAGTTTGTCGGCATGCCGGAGCTGTTGGCGCTGATCGGCAGCCGCTACGACTATATTCAGGCTCACGCGCCGCTGGATGCCACCGCGCTGCGTTTCGCCATTCCTGAAGTGGGCCACTTCGGTGTGATCGCCAATGAAAGTGTGCCGTTCTGCCGTACCTGCTCGCGGCTGCGCCTGTCCTCGACCGGCTGGCTGCATGGTTGCCTGTCATCGAGTAATCGCCACTATGTGGGCGATTTGCTCGAAAAACCGCGCCACCAGGCGTTGCCTGCGTTGCAAGGCCTGTTGGTCAAGGCGCTGGGCGACAAACAGGATCTGGCATTCTCTGGCGGTGCGACTGTGATGAAGATTATTGGCGGCTAAGAACGCCACCTGCCTTGAGTGAAGACCATGCAAGATTTCCCTATCAGCTATATCGAGCCGGTGTTCCGACCGCCCAGCGAAGCCCATTCGCTGATCCTGCCTGTGACCAATGGTTGCTCTTGGAACAAGTGCACGTTCTGTGAAATGTACACTCAGGAACAGAAGAAATTCCGTGCTCGCGATGAGGCGCAGGTGCTCGACGAGATTCGCCTGACCGGCGAGAAGATGATCGTGCAGCGGGTTTTTCTAGCCGATGGTGATGCCTTGGTGCTGCCGACACGACGCTTGTTGACCATTCTGCAAGCGATTCGCGAGCACATGCCAGAAGTCGAGCGAGTGTCGAGTTACTGCCTGCCGCGCAACTTGCGCAAGAAATCCGTGGATGAGCTCAAGGAGCTGGCCGACGCCGGCCTGCGCATGGCTTATGTGGGCTGCGAGTCGGGTGATGACGAGGTGCTGGCACGGGTCAACAAAGGCGAAACCTACGAGTCAAGCCTCAGTGCTCTGGACAAGCTTGGCCAGGCTGGCATCACTCGTTCGGTGATGATCCTCAATGGCCTCGGCGGCACAAGCTTGAGTGAGCAGCATGCGGATAATTCGGCGCGTTTGATGAATGAATCGCAGCCGGAATTTCTCTCGACCTTGGTGGTGAGTTTTCCGACTGGTGAGGCGCGGTTTCGCGAAGGGTTTGCCGACTTCCGGCCGCTCGGTCAGCAGCAGCTGTTTGTTGAAGTGGAGCGACTGCTACAGAGGTTGGAGCTGCGCGATACGGTATTCCGCAGTGACCATGCCTCAAATTATCTGGTGCTCAAGGGCACTCTTGGCGCTGACAAACAGCGTCTGCTGGCACAGGTACGGCAAGCCATCGAGCAGCCGCAACAGGCGCGGTTACGTCAGGAGTGGCAGCGCGGGCTTTGATGCGCAGCAGGTGGCGTGAAATCTGCATCTAGGCTCTATCCGCCGGTTTTCTGTCACCGGCTGCGGGAGATGCGTGATGCGTAGTGTGTTGCTGATAGTCGGTGTGGTGCTGCTGAGTGGTTGCATGAAGGCCAGTGACCTGGCGGATGAGGCGATCTATCAGTTGCGTGATGTGGGCGTGCTGGATCACAGCCAGACGCGTCGGGCCAGTCCGTGGCGTCTGCAGGCTGATTCCGTCATCTACATCGCCCAAGGGCATTTTGTGCCGCCCGGTGGTGCCTATCCACGGCCTAATGTGGTGGCTGAGGAAGCTTACAAGGGCTTTGTTGAGTACTTCCCCATGGTGCAGCGCGCCAAGGCGCCATTAGGTCTGGACGAGTCGCTGGCCGAGGCGCGCGAGGCGGGTGCACATTACCTGCTGTACAGCCGTTTCGCCTATGCCGATGACCGTATCGGCACGGTGGAGGAGTGGGAAGATCAGGAGGCGCTGGATCGGCTGGGTACTGATCGCGGGGGGATTCAGTTGATGCTGATCGAGACCAATACTCGCTATTTGGTCGATACCACACGTATTCGTAGCCGCGGAGGCTTCCTCACGCTTTATGATGCCAAGCCTGAGGACTTGATTGGTCCAGCGTTGCAAGATTATGCGCGGCGTTTATTGGGTTTGGGGCGTTGAGTGATGACTGATTCAGGCAAGGCCGGCGACCTGCTGGCGCAGATACCCAAAGGCGAGGGCAAGGGCTTGCCACCGGTGCACCTGTGGCACCCGGAGTTCTGTGGCGATATCGACATGCGCATCGCCCGCGATGGCACCTGGTATTACATGGGGACGCCGATTGGTCGCAAGCCAATGGTAAAACTGTTCTCCACCATCATTCGCCGCGATGGCGATAAGTACGTGCTGGTGACGCCGGTGGAGATGGTCGGCATTCAGGTGGATGACGCGCCCTTTGTCGCGATCAGTCTGCAGGTAGAAGGTGAGGGCGAGGCGCAGGTGCTGCGCTTTGTCACCAATGTCGAGGATGAGGTGGTGGCAGGTGCCGAACACCCTCTGCGGGTCGATCTGGATGCTGTGACCGAAGAACCGGCGCCCTATGTATTGGTACGCAGCAATCTTGAAGCGCTGATCCACCGTAATGTGTTTTATCAGCTGGTCGAGCTGGCGGTACCACGCGAGATCAATGGCAAGACCTGGCTGGGTGTGTGGAGCGCTGGTGAATTCTTCCCCATTGGGCCGCAGCCGGACTGATCGGCTCTCCCGCTGGCGGTTGTATTCAGCGCAATAAAAAAGCTCCCGAGGGAGCCTTTTTTGTGTCTTACATGTTGGGGTAGTTAGGCCCGCCTGTCCCTTCAGGGGCCACCCAGTTGATGTTCTGGGCAGGGTCCTTGATGTCACAGGTTTTGCAGTGCACGCAGTTCTGCGCGTTGATCTGGAACTTCTGCTCGCCATCTTCCTTGGTGACGATTTCGTAAACGCCGGCCGGGCAGTAGCGCTGCGCCGGTTCGTCGTACATTGGCAGGTTCTTGCTCAGCGGAATGCTCGGGTCGGTGAGCTTCAGGTGGCAGGGTTGTTCCTCTTCATGGTTGGTGTTGGAGAGGAATACCGAGCTGAGCTTGTCGAAGCTGAGCTTGCCATCGGGTTTCGGGTAGCTGATCTTCTGCGTCTCTGCAGCCGGTTTCAAGCAGGCGTAATCCGGCTTGGTGTCGTGCAGGGTAAAGGGCAGTTTGCCGCCGAAGATGTTCTGATCCAGCCAGTTGAAGCCAGCACCCATCAGTGGGCCGAACTTGTGCATTGC
Source organism: Pseudomonas sp. WS 5011 (assembly GCF_012985775.1). NCBI lineage: Bacteria > Pseudomonadati > Pseudomonadota > Gammaproteobacteria > Pseudomonadales > Pseudomonadaceae > Pseudomonas > Pseudomonas sp. WS 5011. The sequence continues at coordinate 156,401 of NZ_JAAQXA010000005.1, read as the reverse complement.
TGGCGCGAAGTTACGGGTGCGGAACAGTTCGTCGTACAGCCAGCTGGCCTTGAATGCATCGACATAGCCGGTCAGCTGGTCGCCACCTTCCTTGCCTGCAAACAGTGCGTCAGCCACTGCTTCAGCAGCGAGCATGCCGGACTTCATAGCGGTGTGGCTGCCTTTGATCTTGGCCACGTTCATGGTGCCGAGGTCGCAACCGATCAGGGCGCCGCCGTTGAAGACCATCTTCGGTAGCGAGTTGATGCCGCCTTTAGCCAGGGCGCGAGCACCATAGGCTACGCGTTTGCCGCCTTCCAGGTACTGGGCAATCACCGGGTGGTGCTTGTAGCGTTGGAACTCATCGAACGGCGACAGGTGCGGGTTGCTGTACGACAGGTCGACGATCAGGCCGACTACCACTTGGTTGTTTTCCAGGTGATAGAGGAAGGAGCCGCCAGTGTTTTCGCTGGCAACGATATCCAGCGGCCAGCCGGCGGTATGAACTACCAGGCCCTGTTCGTGCTTGGCAGGGTCGATGTCCCAGATTTCCTTGATGCCGATGCCGTAATGCTGAGCATCGGCTTCGGAGTCGAGGTTGAATTTTTTAATCAGCTGCTTGCCGATATGGCCGCGGCAACCTTCGGCGAACAGTGTGTACTTGGCGCGCAGTTCCATGCCTGGGGTGTAGTAACCCTCTTTCGGGTGACCTTCGCGGTCAACACCCAGATCACCAGTGAGAATGCCGTAGACCGCGCCTTCTTCGTTGATCAGCGCTTCCTGAGCGGCGAAGCCCGGGTAGATTTCTACGCCGAGGTTTTCCGCCTGCTGCGCCAGCCAACGGCACAGGTTGCCCAGAGAAATAATGTAGTTGCCATGGTTGTGCATGGTCTTGGGTACGAAGAAGTCCGGAACCTTGGATGCTTTCTCGGCATTCTTGAGAACGTAAATGTCATCACGCTTGACCGGAGTGTTCAGCGGGGCGCCGAGCTCTTTCCAATCTGGGAACAGTTCATTCAGTGCGCGCGGCTCGAACACCGCGCCTGAAAGAATGTGCGCGCCGACTTCGGAGCCTTTTTCGACCACGCAGACGCTGATTTCTTTGCCGGCTTCGGCGGCTTTCTGCTTCAGTCGGCAGGCGGCGGACAAACCAGCTGGGCCGGCGCCGACGATGACGACGTCGAATTCCATAAATTCGCGTTCCACAGGCTATCTCCTACTCAGGGCTCTCTAATTTTATTTGGCGATCGAGCTCGTTCCGTGAGCGATGCTGGCGCATTATATCCAGACCCTTCGAATGGGCCAATACAAACGTTTGTTTGAATTTTCTGTAGGGCTGTTAGAATCTTACTACATCGCTGACGATTGGCCGCTTCGTTGTATTGACCAGTCTAGGTCGTGCGGTCAAGATACGGTCGGTTTTGTGTCTGCCGTTATTGGTCGACTCCCGGTTCCGGCCGGTCTGCAGTTCCCGCCATGTTCGCTTCTGGCGACATTCTTATTCACCGGAGAGTAACGAGGAATCCATGAAGGTTCTTGTAGCTGTCAAACGAGTGGTCGACTACAACGTCAAAGTTCGCGTCAAAGCGGACAACAGCGGCGTTGATCTTGCCAACGTCAAGATGTCGATGAACCCTTTCTGCGAAATCGCCGTGGAAGAAGCTGTACGCCTGAAAGAAAAAGGCGTGGCGAGCGAGATCGTTGTCGTAACCATCGGCCCGGCCACTGCTCAAGAGCAGCTGCGTACCGCGCTGGCGCTGGGTGCTGACCGTGCCATCCTGGTTGAGTCTGCCGACGAGCTGAACTCTCTGGCTGTGGCCAAACTGCTCAAGGCAGTGGTCGACAAAGAGCAGCCTCAGTTGGTGATCATGGGCAAACAGGCCATCGACAGCGACAACAACCAGACCGGCCAGATGCTGGGCGCGCTGACTGGTTTCGGCCAGGGCACCTTCGCTTCCAAAGTGGAAGTTGCCGGTGACAAGGTCAACGTAACCCGCGAAATCGACGGCGGTCTGCAGACCGTTGCGTTGAGCCTGCCGGCCATCGTGACCACTGACCTGCGTCTGAACGAGCCGCGTTATGCGTCGCTGCCGAACATCATGAAAGCCAAGAAGAAGCCGCTGGAAACCGTTACCCCGGGCGACCTGGGTGTTTCTACCGCTTCCACCGTGAAAACCTTGAAAGTCGAAGCGCCTGCTACTCGCAGCGCCGGCATCAAGGTCAAGTCCGTGGCTGAACTGGTCGAGAAACTGAAGAACGAGGCGAAGGTAATCTAAATGACTATCCTGGTTATCGCTGAACACACCAATGCCGCCCTGGCTCCTGCCACGCTGAACACTGTTGCAGCTGCAGCGAAGATCGGTGGTGACATCCACGTTCTGGTAGCCGGCTCCGCGTGCGGCGCTGCTGCCGATGCTGCTGGCAAGATTGCTGGCGTGGCCAAAGTACTGGTTGCTGACAACGCTGCTTTCGCGCATCAGTTGCCGGAAAACGTTGCGCCGCTGGTTGCCGAACTGGGCAAGGGCTACAGCCACATCCTGGCTGCTGCTACCAGCAATGGTAAGAACATCCTGCCGCGCGTTGCCGCTGCGCTGGACGTTGATCAGATCTCGGAAATCATCGCTGTTGAAAGCGCCGACACTTTCAAGCGTCCGATCTATGCCGGTAACGCCATCGCCACCGTGCAGTCTTCCGCTGCCGTTAAAGTGATCACCGTGCGTGCCACTGGTTTCGATCCGGTTGCTGCTGAAGGCGGTTCCGCTGCCGTTGAAGCCATTGGCGGCGCAGCTGACGCTGGCAAATCGGCTTTCGTCGGTGAAGAACTGGCTAAGTCTGATCGTCCTGAACTGACCGCTGCCAAGATCGTCGTTTCCGGCGGCCGCGGTATGCAGAACGGTGACAACTTCAAGCACCTGTACGCGCTGGCTGACAAGCTGGGCGCCGCTGTTGGTGCCTCGCGCGCCGCAGTTGACGCTGGTTTCGTGCCGAACGACATGCAGGTCGGTCAGACCGGTAAGATCGTTGCCCCGCAGCTGTACATCGCTGTCGGTATCTCCGGCGCGATCCAGCACCTGGCCGGTATGAAAGATTCCAAAGTGATCGTTGCGATCAACAAGGACGAAGAAGCGCCGATCTTCCAGGTGGCTGATTACGGCCTGGTCGCTGACCTGTTCGAAGCTGTGCCTGAGCTGGAGAAACTGGTTTAAGCCGGGTTCCCTAGTGCAGAAAAAACCCGCTCATTGAGCGGGTTTTTTTATGCCCGCTCTTTCGCGTTAGTTCTGCTGGGCCTGGAGAAAGGCTCGGTAGTGTTCGGCGGTTTCCTGGGGACGTTCGATCATCGGCGCATGGCCGGTATCCGCCATGATGGTCACGCTGGGTTTGCGCAGCAGCGGTTGCATAACCTCGATGCTGGAGACGTGCAAGGCCCGATCTTCGTCGCCCCAGATGATCAGCGTTGGCGCTTGGATCTTCGGTAGTTCAGGCTCCAGCGGGATATAGCGCTCGATCAAATGGACAAATATCTGGTCGTAGTGGGCACTGTTGGCGATGGCCTGCTCGGCGAAATAGCGCTTGAGCGATTCGGTCAGGTAGGGCGGCTGCACGAAGATGAAGTCCAATAGGCGCTGAAAGTCCTCAGGGCTTTTCACCACCAGCGGATTAGGTTCGCCGCGCTGTAATCGTTGCATCAATTCGCTGGGGTGTGGCGATGTGATGCCGGCGTTGTCGAGTAACGCCAGAGATAACGTTCTATGCGGGTAGCGTGCGGCATACAGAGCGCTGATATGCCCACCCATGGAGTTGCCGATCAGGTGCAGCTGCTCAATTCCCAGTGCATCAATCACGCTGGCCAGTCGCTCGGTCTGGGTGCCTACGTCGTAGCTGCCAGCAGGTTTATCGCTGGCGCCGAAACCTGGCAAGTCGAGGGCTATAACGCGGTAATCCTGGCTGAGGTAGCGGGCGAAGCGCAGCCAGTTGTCCTTGTTGGCAGCAAAGCCGTGCACCATCAGGATGGTTTGTGCGCTGCTTGGGCCGCCCTCGTAGTAATGAATGTTAAGATCGCTCACGCTGATTTGTTTAAGGCTCAGCCCGGCACGCTGCCGCTCCACCAGTTGTAGGGTCGTTAACAAGGCAGCAGGCGACAGGTAGAGCAGGGCGGCACTGCCTGCGAACAGCAGCACCAATGCGGCGATCAGTTTTTTCATGGCTAGTCTTTATCGCGAATTTGTATGAATGCGTATTAAGCTAGCATGATTCAGAAATCCCCCCGATGTGTGGCCGCAGACGCCCATCCAAGGTTAAGTCGAGAAGTCGCCAATGCTTGAGCGTGGTTTTTATAGGTCGGTTCTTCAAGTGTTCGCTTTATTGCTGATGCCAGCGTTTGCCGTGGCCGCAGGCAAGTGCGAGCGCCTGGTGGCGACCGGTAATCCGGAGTATCCGCCATACCTGTGGCGTGATCCGCAGAACCCCCAGCAACTGATTGGCGCCAATGCCGATCTGTTGCAGCACCTGGCCAAAGAGCTGGGCGTTGTCGTGGATATCATCTACACCGGGCCCTGGTCGCGGGCTCAGGATGAGGTGCGCACCGGGCGTGTTGACCTGATTGCCGGTGCATTTCTGACGCTGCCACGCCTGGAAAGCATGGACTATGTACACCCCGCGTTCTACTTCACCCCCAGCGTGGTGTGGGTACATCGCGGTGCTGAGTTCCCTTATGCCGGCTGGGATGACCTGCGCAATCGAACAGGCGATACCTTGGTCAATAACAGCTTTGGTCAGACCTTTGATGCGTACGCCAAGAGCAACCTGACGTTGGAGGGCGTTGCCAGCTTGACCCAGGCGTTCCAGAAGCTTTTGCTGGGGCGCACCGATTACGTGCTGTATGAGCGTTATCCGGGGCAGGCGCTGGCTGATAGTCTCGGCATGCAAGACGATTTGCTGGTGCTTGACCCGCCGATCTCCAGTGAAGGCTTATACCTGACGCTGTCGCATAACTCGGCCTGCAATGACGCGTGGCTGCGCGGCATGTTGGCGAAGAAAATGAACGAGGCAGTTGCCAGTGGTTTGCCGGACGATTTGCTGCAGCGCAATCTACAGCGCTGGAAAGATCAACAGCTCACACCCAGTGCTGACACTGAACAGTAGGGAATACCTGTGATTTATCGACGTATCTGCGCGGCCTTGCTGCCGCTCATGCTCAGCGCTTGTGCATCCGACCCTGCGCCTAACGAGCAGCTTCGCTTGACCGAGCAAGCCCTCAGCCAGGCCAAGGCATTGGGTATGGCCGCCGAACAATCGGCCTCATTGCGTCTGGCCGAGGAAAAGCTTGTGTTGGCGCAAGCCGCCATGGCCGACGAGGATTACAAGCAAGCGCGGGTGCATGCCGAGCAGGCTGAGTTGGATGCGCGTCTGGCCGAAGCGGAACATCTGACCGGAAAAAGCCAGCAGCAATTGGCTGAGTTGAGCAACGCCATCAATCGTTTGCGCAAGCAGCTGGGAGGCTTGCAATGAAGCCTATTCCGCTCAGCCTGTTAGGACTTGCCGCGGCCGTGTTGTTGGCAGGCTGTGCGTCATCGCATAACTCCAGTGATCAGGCTCTGCAGGCCGCGCATACGGCCTTTCAGCAGGTCAAAGAAGATGCCGATGTGTTGCGCAGCGCACCTAAGGACCTGATTCGCGCGGGCGAGTCGTTGGCCAAAGCCGATCGCCTGTCGAGCTACTGGGGCAGTACCGATGATGTCAGCCATTATGCTTACCTCAGTCAGCAGTACAGTGCGATTGCCAAGCAGAAGAGCGCGCTTAACCTGAACCAGGAGCGTGCAGTCAAATTGGAGCTGGAACGCCAGCGCCTACAGTTGGCCTTGCGTGAAGCCAAGCTGCTCAGCGTGCAGGATCAGAGCAACTGGCTTGAGGAACAGATGGTGAGCCTGGCGACGATTCAGAGCGAACGTGGCCTGGTGATGACCCTGGGCGATGTGCTGTTCGATGCTGGCCACAGTGACCTCAAGGCGTCGGCCAATCGCACCGTGTTGAAGCTGGTGCAGTTCCTTCAGCTTAACCCTCGACGTGTCGTGCGCATTGAGGGCTATACCGACAGCCGCGGCGATGCACAGGAAAATCTTGAACTGTCTCGCGCACGCGCTCAGGCCGTGGCCGATGTGTTGGTCGATCTGGGCATTGATGCCAAGCGTATCGAAGTACAGGGCCATGGCGAGAGCTTCCCGGTCACCGAAAACGCCTCGGCCAAAGGTCGGGCGCAGAACCGCCGGGTGGAGATCGTGTTCTCTGATGAGCAAGGTAACTTAGGCTCGTCACGCTAGCCTTCTGCCGTTAAAAGCCTCGGTTAGCCGGGGCTTTTTATTGCCTGCTATTTGGGTGAGTTAACGACTACGGGGTGTTTTCAGGTGAAGTTGCACAATCCGCACAATGAATGATTGAACCGTTACAGTCCTGGCAGATTGGCACTGTATCGCCCACAATTCAGTGAGCTGTACCGGTGCAATTATAAATGCCCGGTTTACTGTTACGGTTCAGTCAAGCAGGAACGCGGTCATGACCAATCTGTTGCTTTATCAGCGCATTGCCCAGCAGCTGGCGGAAGACATCCGCCGTGGCGTCTACCAGCCCGGTGAGCGTGTGCCTTCGGTGCGTAAGATGAGTGCGCAGCTCAGTGTCAGCCACGCCACGGTGTTGCAGGCCTACGCCAATCTGGAAGATCAGGGCCTGATTCGCGCCCGCCCGCAGTCAGGCTTCTATGTCCACCAGACCCCAGCCCTGACCGCGCCCACTCCCGATATTGCCCGCGTAGAGCGCCCTGGATTGGTCACGCGCAGCAGCATCATCAATCAGGTGCTCACCGAGTCACGCCGCGAGGGTGTGTTTCCCCTCGGCGCAGCGGTGCCGCATGTGGATTACCTGCCGGTGCGCGCGTTGCACCAGCAACTGGCCAAGGTCACCCGTTTTCACAGTGCACGGGCTTTTAGCTATATGTTCAGTCCGGGCTTTGAGCCGCTGCGCCGCCAGGTGGCGATCCGCATGCGTGATGCCGGTGTGGTGGTGGACCCGACCGAGGTGGTGATCACCCACGGCTGCGTGGATGCCCTGCAGATGAGCCTGCGCGTGCTGACCAAGCCGGGTGATCTGATCGCCGCCGAGTCGCCGACCTATTACGGCCTGCTGCAACTGGCTGACCTGCTCGGCCTGAAGGTCATCGAGATTCCCAGCGACCCGACCACCGGCATCAGCCTGGAAGCCCTGCAACTGGCTGCCAACCAATGGCCGATCAAAGCGCTGGTGCTGACCGCGCGGCTGAGCAACCCGCTGGGCGGCACCATTCCCGAAGAGCGTCAGCGCCAGTTGCTGCGTCTGGCCGGTGATTACGATATCCAGATCATCGAAGACGATATCTATGGCGAACTGATGTTCGAGCAGGGCCCGACCAAGGCGCTCAAATCCCATGACCGCGAAGGGCGGGTGGTGTATTGCTCGAGCTTCTCCAAGACCCTCTCACCCGGTGTACGCATCGGCTGGATTGTCGCCGGCAAGTATCAGGATGAAATCCAGCGACTGCAGACCTTCAGCACCCACTCGGCGTGCAGCGTGACGCAGATGGCGGTAGCGGCCTATCTGGAGAACGGCGGTTACGACCGCCACCTGCGCTTTATTCGCCAGGAGTACCGTAAGAACCTCAGCGCCTTCCAGCTGGCGGTGCAGCAGTATTTTCCCGAAGGCACGCAGATGAGCCGGCCCAAGGGCGGCTTTATTCTCTGGGTCAGCTTGCCGGCGCGGGTCAACACCAAGGACCTGCACGTGCGCGCCCTGCAGCAGGGCATCAGCATCGCGCCAGGGCTGATCTTCAGTAATACCGAGCAGTTCAACCACTGCATCCGCCTGAACTGCGGCATCCCGTGGAACCGCGAAGCCGAGCGCGCGCTGATGACCCTGGGCATGCTGGCCGGGCAGCTGTGTCAGGAAGGTCAGGTTGTTCCCTGAGCGCCTGCCTTTTAGCCATCGCTGCGCTACGCTTGAAATCGTCAGTGAGGCACCTTAGGCGGAGAATTTGGTGAGGACGATTGTTGCGCTACTCTGCCTGTTGGTTGGTCTACAGAGCGCCCGTAGTGACGACTTCACCGTTGGGGTTGAGGCGATCAACTTTTACCCGATTTATGACGGGACGTCGGTGCAGTACCGAGGCTATGGCCGCGATGTACTGGACCGCTTCGCCATTAAATATGGCCACCGCTTCCAGTACGTCGTTCTGCCGGTCAGGCGCCTGTACCGCAACTTCTTCACCACAGACGAGCTGGACTTCAAGTTCCCTGATAATCCGCTTTGGCAGCGGGATATGCGCAAGGACAGCGTCATCACTTACAGCGACACCGTTTATCAGGCGCTGGAGGGCTTGTTCGTGTTGCCGGCCAACCGCGATAAATCGCTCGCGCAGTTGGCAGCGATTGCCACAGTCAGGGGGTTCGATGCCTGGCCCTACAAAACTGAGATCGCGAAGGGTGTCATCCAATTGCAGTTCGCAAACACTCAGGAAAGCCTTTTAGCCCTGGCTCGCCACGGCCGTGTGGGCGGTATTTTCTACGAAGAAAGCGCGCTCAATTGGTATCAGCGCATGAACGATGTCCCGCATAGCGACAAACTCGTGTTGAACAAACGCATGCCGCATTATCGGCCGCAATTTTTCCTCTCCACGCGTACGCAGCCGCAGGTGATTGTTCAGTTCAACCAGTTTTTGCAGGACGAAGCCGCTTTTTTGCAGCGTCTTAAGAACCAGTACGGGTTATCGCACGCACCCACGCCATCGTTTTGAGCGCGAGCGGCTCGAGTGACAGTTCCTAGTATTGCCAGCGCATTGTTTGTGCCTTTGCATCATCCATTAACCCGTATGCCGACACCTCTGCGTCTACCTGAGCGAATGGTTTGTTCGATCGCTCAGGAGATGCGCCCATGTCTGCTTATCCCGTATTGCTTACCCGTCCTCTGCTTGCCGGTTTTGCCGCAGGCGTATTGATCATCCTTGGTGCGTGCAGCGCCGCCAATCCCGAAGCGCCGACCACCGAGGCTGGCAGCCCGAAGCTCAGCGATCAGGCCCATAAGCGTGAACGGGCCGAATTGCATGAACAGCTGGCCGCTGCCCCCGCTGAGTTGCAACGCAAAAGCCAGGTGGCGGGCGGCGCCGTGATGCCCAGCGTGGCCTATGCGCCTATGCCGATGTCTGCACAGGCTGATGCCTTGCCGCCTGCTTACTTGGGGAAGAGCCGCGAGGAGAACCGCGAGCAGTATCAGAAACTGGCCGACAACCCGGTGCATGCCGTCACCGAGGCCCCGGTGTCGACCTTCAGCATTGATGTAGACACTGGCAGCTACGCCAATGTGCGGCGTTTCCTCAATGGTGGGCAGCTGCCGCCGCAAGATGCGGTACGACTGGAGGAGCTGGTCAACTACTTCCCCTACGCCTATCCGCTGCCCAAGGGCGATGTGCCGTTTGGCGTGCACACTGAGCTCGCGGCCACGCCGTGGAACCCGGAGAGCCGCCTGCTGCGTATCGCCATCAAGGCTTCGGATCTGCGGGTAGACGAGCTGCCGCCGGCCAATCTGGTGTTTCTGGTGGATGTCTCCGGCTCGATGGATCGCCGCGATGGCCTGCCCATGGTGCAAAGCACCTTGAAGCTGCTGGTCGAGCAGCTGCGCGCCCAGGACAAAGTGTCGCTGGTGGTTTACGCCGGCTCATCCAGCGTGGTGCTGCAGCCAACATCCGGCAGTGATAAAGCCAAGATCCGCGCGGCTATCGACCAGCTTACGGCGGGCGGTTCAACGGCGGGCGAGTCGGGCATTCAGCTGGCCTACCAGCAGGCGCAGCAGGGCTTTATCGACGGCGGCATCAACCGCATCCTGCTGGCTACCGATGGCGACTTCAATGTCGGCATCAGCGATTTCGAAGCGCTCAAGCAACTGGCCGCCGACAAGCGCAAAACCGGCGTCTCCATGACCACCCTGGGCTTTGGTACCGATAATTACAACGAGCAGTTGATGGAGCAACTGGCCGACGCTGGCGACGGTAACTACGCCTATATCGACAACCTGCGCGAGGCGCGCAAGGTGCTGGTTGATCAGCTCAGCTCGACCCTGGCGACGGTGGCCCGCGATGTGAAGATCCAGGTCGAGTTCAACCCGGCTGAGGTCAGCGAGTACCGTCTGCTGGGCTACGAGAACCGCGCGCTGAAGCGTGAGGACTTCAGTAACGACAAAGTCGATGCCGGTGAAATCGGCGCGGGCCACACGGTAACCGCGCTGTATGAAGTGGTGCCGGTGGGCGGAAAGGGCTGGCTGGAACCGCTGCGCTATCAGCAAGCGGCCAAGGCGGACAGCCCGGCGGGCGAACTGGCCTGGCTGCGCATTCGCTACAAGACGCCAGGGCAGGACGTCAGCAAACTGTTGGAGCAACCGATTCAGGCCTCTGATGTACGTGCCGTCAGCCAGGCCAGTGAAGACCTGCGCTTTGCCGCCGCTGTGGCCGCCTTTGCTCAGCAGCTCAAGGGCGATACCTACACCGGGCGCTTCAGCGTGGCCGACAGCGCCGAGCTGGCGCGTAACGCCAAAGGCGATGACCGCTTCGGTCTGCGCGGCGAGTTCGTACAACTGGTGGAACTGGCGCAGAGCCTGCAAACTGCGTCGAATCTTTCCACGACCGCACGAGTACAGCAGTGAATCGACCCCTCACGGATGACGACGCCGCCTTGTTGCGGCGTTACCGCCGCGGTGATGCGGCGGCTTTTGCCGAGTTGTATGAGCGTCACCGGCTCGGCCTGTTTCGCTTTCTATTGGGCTTGTGCGGCGACCACGCCCTGGCCGAAGAGGTGTTTCAGGACACCTGGATGAGCTTGATCCGCAGCCAGAGCGAACAGCGCGATAGCGTGCTGTTCAAGACCTGGCTGTACCAGATCGGCCGCAACCGGTTGATCGACACCTGGCGCAAGCACGGTCGTCACCAGGCGGGGCATGCTGAGTACGATGAACAGCAGCATGCCCCGCACGACCCGCAGCCGGGACCTGAGCAACAGCTCAGCCTGAGCCGCGATCAGCAGCGTTTAGAGGCCGCTCTGGCGGATTTACCAGCGGAGCAGCGCGAAGTGTTTCTGCTGCGCGCCCACGGTGATCTGGAACTGACCGAGATTGCCGAGCTGACCCAGATACCTACAGAAACGGTGAAAAGCCGTTTGCGCTATGCCCTGCAGAAGTTACGTCGGCTGCTGGCTGACCCGGCCGCCGAGGAGTTGTCCGTATGAACCACGATCAACATAGGCTCGATGAACAGGAACTGCAGATGCTGGAGCATTTCCGCCAGCACAGCGGCGGCGCGCCCAGTGCGCAACTGGATGCGCAGATTCTCGCGGCGGCCAGCGCAGCAGCGCGCCGCGCGGCTACAACCGAAGCCAAACCTGGCCTGAGCGCGCGCCTGCACAACTGGCTGTTCGGCGCAGGTGGTCGGCAACGCTGGTCGGTGGCGTTGGCCGGGGTCGCGTGCCTGGGGATTGTCGTGAGCCTGACTTGGCGCACCTTCGAGCAAGCACCGGATGCCTTCGATGCCGTGCCCAGCGGCGCATCGATGTCGCCGGCTGCGGCGAGGATGGTCCCACAATCTGCACCGATGCCCGCGCCGCTGGCAGAGTCCGCTGTGGTGGCTGATGAGGAAGAACGCTCGCGTGCGGCGCAGCCTGCACCGGTGATCCAGGGCTACAGTGCCGATGCCGCCAAGGCCGAGAAGAAGCTTTCGGCCGATGCCTCCAATCAGCTGTTGCACGAAGAGTCCGCAGCCGATGCGTTGCATGAGCAACTGCCACAAGCAGCCCGTGCGCCTGCGGTATCAGCCCCCGAAAAAGCCGCAGACGCAGCTGGCAGTCAGGCCGAACAGCAACTGCGCAGCGAGTTGCAACGCTTACTCAAATTGCGCCGTGATGGTTGGACGGATGAAGCCGATGCCTTGCTGTTACAGCTGATGCGTGAGCACCCGGAGCTGGATATCGACGCGCAATTGCAGCAACTGCAATCGGCTGAATAAGGCCGAATAGGTAAGTCGCTGGCGGCCATCGACACCGGTGGCCGTCGGCTGACTCTTAGCGCGCTGTTACCTGCCGTACGTATTGCGCGCTTGCCAGCGTGGGGGGGGGGGCCAGCATAGCGGCTTGTGTCACTGCCTTTGTACCTGCCCATGTTGCCTATTCGAAGCCTCGCGCTGCTGCTGACAATGCTGTCACTGGTGGCCTGCGAGCAAAGTACCAACCCTCCTGCAATGCCCAAGGTTGAAACCGCCAAGGCGCAACCGGCGCAAACCGTGGTTCCCAGCAAAGCGGACAAGGCCGAACCGGCGCCCGTTGTGAGCAAGCCTGCACAGCCCAAGGCTGTTGAAGCCAAACCTGCGGTAGCGGCACCTACCAAGTCGAAACCTGCTGTGGTTGCAAGCAAGCCCGAGCCCGCTGAACAGAAAGCGCCGCTGGATCTGAAACTGCGCACTGATGTGTTTGATCCCCTGCAGCCGGTTGCACCGCTCAGCGACCTGTCGATCCCGTTATTGCCGCCGATGTTTGGCGACAAGGATAAGAAAGAGGAGCCCTTTCAACTCAATGGCAAGCTGATCACCAACGAGCGCGATGACGACTACTGGCAATCGGTGGAAGGCGCGCAGTTGCAGTTCGAGTTCAAACAGTAGCAGGCAGCGTTGATAGCCCGCCTGCTGCCGGCAATCAGAAGCGATAGGCTTGCTCGCCAATGGCGGCGAACAGCGTCTGATCCAGTGGGGTAAAGCGCTGCTCGCCTGGCAGGCGCACCCACAGCGGCTCCTGCACGACTGCGGGGTTGTAGGCGGCCTGCTTGAGGTCGGTCTTCTTATATTTGAAGGTGCCGGTGGTTTCTACCTCGCCCAGCAGGCGGATAAACAGCGGCGTGGCATACACCGGTAATTCTCCATCCAGGTACGCGGCAAGGGCGGCGCTATCCAGTTGCTGGCCTTCACTCAGACGCAGCGCGGCCATGCCGCAGCGGCCATTGGTGCCAGGGATTTCCACGCCGTAGACCACTGCATCCTCGACGCCTGGGAAGGCACCGAGGACGTTCTCCACCTCGGTGGTGGAGACGTTTTCGCCTTTCCAGCGGAAGGTGTCGCCCAGGCGGTCGACGAATTGCGCGTGCTTGCAGCCGATATCGCGCATCAGGTCGCCGGTGTTAAACCAGGCATCACCCTTCTTGAACACGTTGCGCAGGATCGCCGCTTCGCTCTTGGCCGGGTCGGTGTAGCCGTCGAACGGCCACTTGGCGCTGATCTCGCTGATCAGCAAACCCGGCTCGCCCTTGTCGGCTTTCTGCAGAAAACCCTTTGCGGTGCGGATGGCGCAGTCGTTCTCCAGGTCGTAGCGCACGATGGCGTAGGTGGCGGGGGAGAAGCCCACGGTGTTGTCGAAGTTGAATACGTTGGTAAAGCCGATATTGCCTTCGCTGGAGGCATAGAACTCGGTGATCTGCTCAACGCCGAAGCGCGCCTTGAACTCGCTCCAGATCGAGGGCCGCAGGCCATTGCCGATCATGCAGCGCAGGCTGTTGTGCTTCTCCGCAGCGCACTCGGGCTGGTTGAGCAGGTAGCGACACAGTTCGCCGATATAGCCGAAGCAGGTGGCTTGATAGCGCTGCACATCTGGCCAGAAGGCGCTGGCGGAGAACTTGCGGCGCAGGGCGATGGCCGCGCCGCCAGCCAGCGCGGCGCTCCAGCACACGGTGACGGCGTTGTTGTGGTAGCAGGGTAGGGTCAGGTAGAGCACGTCCTGGTTGTTCAGGGTCAGCCCGGAATGACCGAAGCCGCCGTAGGCCTTGATCCATTTGCCGTGGCTCATGATCGAAGCTTTGGGCAGGCCGGTGGTGCCGGAGGTGTAGATAAGAAAACAAGGGTCCTTCATCTGCACCTTGGCGCTATCAGGCGGGTTATCACTGGCCTGGCTGCGCGCCAGTTGCATCAGGTTGGTCCAGCCAGCCGGTGCCTGGCCGGCATCGCTTAGGCAATCCTGATCGGCTACCCAGTAGCGTGGCGTCTGCGGGTTGTCGAGTTGCTCGGCCACCTCATTGAAGGCGACGAGTAGTTCTTCGCCGATCAGCATAAAGCCTGGTTTGACCAGATTCAGGCTGTGGGCCAGCACCTTGCCGCGTTGGGTGGTGTTGACCAGGGCACCGACCGCACCGAGTTTGCTCAACGCCGCGAGGATCGCCAGCAGCTCCAGGCGGTTTTCCAGCATCACCGCCACCACGCTGCCATGACGCACGCCTTCGGCCTTAAAGGCCCATGCCAGGCGGTTGGCCCAGGCGTTGAACTGGGCATAACTGAGACTGCGCGACTCATCCAGCAGCGCCGGGCGCTCAGGATGTTGCTGCGCTGCCCGTTCCAGTGCCCAGGCCAGGGAGAGGTTCTTCTCGCGGTTGCGAATACCGGCGTAATACAGGCCGCGCAACATACGCGGCACTCGCGGCAGGTGCTGCGGTAGGCGGGTTAGAAAACGCAGCGGGGAAATCAGATCGGTCTGGCTCATGGCTCTCGCGCTTATGGTTGTTCTGCGGGGGCGAAGTGCCACTCTAGCCGTCGTCCGATAGCGCTGCCATGGCTGTGGCGCATGCCGGACAAGGCAGCTCGGCAAATAACTGTACAGGCCGTTGCCGAGCCATTCGGGGTGTGGCATTACAGGGAATGCTTAATGCTGAGGAGCCGACGATGAACCTGAATCAAGTGACTGTTGCGGTCACCGATGTGCCACGCGCGATAAGCTTTTACCAGCAACTGGGGTTGCAACTGATTGTCGAGAGCCTGCCGGACTATGCGCGGTTCTGTTGCCCGGATGGCCAGGCCAGCTTTTCCCTGAGTCGGGTCGAAAAGGTGCCGGCCAGCCAAACGCTGATTTACTTTGAATGCGCTGCACTGGATCAGACTGTCGCCCACCTGCAGACCCTTGGCATCGTGTTCAGCATGCTGCCGACCGACCAGCCCTGGCTATGGCGCGAGGCCTACCTGCAGGACCCAGATGGCAATCCGCTGTGTCTCTATCACGCCGGCGAAAATCGTCTGAATCCGCCCTGGCGGCTGAGCTGAAACGCCAGATTGGTGTTTTTGCAGGTCGGCAAGCCACTGAAGCTGGCCTGCGGCTAGACTATCCATAGCGTTCGGTTCAACAGCGTTTACCCTAAGGTTTGTGCATGAGAACAACTCGCCGTGTTTCAGCTACAACGCCTGTGTTTATCCTCTTTGCGCTGATCCTGCTGGCCCCGTTGGCGAGTGCCGACAGCCTGCGCGTTGGCTACTTCGACCTGCCGCCTCATACGCCGTTGCCAGGGCAGGCCGATACTGAAGGGACGGCGATTGCCTACTTCGAGAAAATTGCCGAGCGTATGCAGCTTAAAGCGGTGAGTTATCAACGTTATCCACTGTCGCGGCTGTTACAGATGCTGCAGCGTGATCAGCTGGATATGGCACTGATCCTGGCCAAGACTCCGGAGCGTGAAGCGACGCTGGTCTACCCGGCACAGCCCTTTGTGGTGGTGCAACCGTTGCTGCTGGTGGCCCGTGAGCACCCTCTGCAGCGGGTTGACTCGGTCGAACAACTGCTGCCCTTGCGTTTAGGCGCCTGGCAGGACGGTTACCGCTCGCCCATGCTGCGTGACCCACGCTTACAGCTGCAAACCCTGAGCAGCAGCAACGTATTGAACCAGAGCCTAAAAATGCTCCAGGCCGGGCGCCTGGAGGCGTTCTACTACCCCGACGACTTGGCCGTGCGCTATCAGGTGCAACACCTGAGCATGCAAGACAGCATTCGCCTGCTGCCGTTGCCCAAGGAGCACATGCAGCTCTACTCAGCATTCTCCCGCACCGCAGCCGTGCGGTATCTGCAGCTCTATGAGCGAGCGCAGACCGAGGTGGCAGCGCAGCAGGGGTACGCGGCTTTCTTTCGTCAGCAGCTATTACCTTAGCGTGGGTTTTACTGGTCTTTCCTTGGATTGAGCCGGTGATTACTGGGTGATCATTTGCCACAGCTGTGGCCAATTCTGTGCCCAGCAGCAGTTATGGCTATAACCCGGCAGCACCTTGACCTCGGCACGATGGTTGGATGGGTAATCGGCGACGAAGGCGTTGACCAACGTAGGTGGTATCACCCGATCCTGTTCACCCGCTAGATGGATCTGCTCAACGCTCGCCAAACTCGCGCGAAGCGTGGCCGGGTTAAGCGAGTTATGCAGTGGCGTGACTCGGTGGTGGTCAGTCCAGGCCGCATGGTCAAGATTTCCTGCGACCGTTATCACCCGCGTCACATCCTCACGCCGCGCTGCCAGCAGCAGTGCCAGGGCTCCGCCGCCGGAATAACCGACCAGCACCAGACGCTGTGCGGCGGCCTGTGCTTTCAATTGGTCTGCGGCCAGGTCAAGGCTGTGTACCACCTCTTCGGCGAAGCGAGCGTCAGTCCAATAACGTTTCTGGCAGGGCGATCGTTCTGCCTCCAGATACTGACAGGGTCTTCCCAGGTAGGCGGCATTGCCGCTTGGCTGTGCCAGAGCCAGGCGTAATGCGATGGGGTCGAGTGGCGTTGGGTCGCTTGAGGGGCGGCGAGAATTGAGCCAGGCAAAGCCGTCACCTTCCAGATAGATCGTCAACTCTTCGTTTTGAGTTGGTGTTACATAGGCCTGCAGGCGAAAGATCCCCGCTTGCAGTTGCAGCGCCTGCCAATGCTGCTCTTGTGCTAGTGCGGAGGCTTGCTGGCGACGCGCTTCAGGGCTGGGCACGGAGGCGCAGGCTGCGAGTAGTGTTGTGCCGAGCAACAGCAGGAGGTGACTTCGGCGCATATAGGGATGAAATCCTTATCTAGCGTGCATCGCGCGCAAGTCAGATAGGCCGCGCAATAGCTGACTTTCAATCGGTGGTATGGATTGTCGTGCCATTTCTGTTATCGATATTTCGAGGCAATTGAGTATGCCTGGCTTATAAGCGCAAAGGCCGCGACTTGAGTCGTGGCCTTTTGCATTCACACGGAGCCCTTTAGAACGCCCAGCGCGCCTTGAGCGAAGCGCCCTGGTTGGTGAAGTCGCTGCGCGTTTCGGCATCGTAGCGCAGGCTGACTTCAGTGCCTCCGGCCAGGGTATGGGTCAGACCCAGGCCGGCGCGGGCTAGCCAGGGCTCAATATCCATACCCGGGGTTCTGAAAGCCGCGCCCGGTGCACCGGCGTAGGTTGAGGTGATAGCACTGTCTTCGTCGATCACGTCATAGCCGGCACCAATATTGGCGCTCATTACAGTGGCTTCACTCAGGCTGTAGTTGAGTTTACCGTCGATGCTAAGCAGCAGCTCCTCGCTGTCGTTGCTGTCGACATCCAGATTGAGAGCTCCAGCGCCTTTCTCATGGTAGGAATCGGTGCTGATCCAGGTGTAGTCGGCGCGCGCGGAAGGCACGAAGGTCAGTTGTTCGGAAAGGCGTATGTTGTGACCAATGCCGAGCCCAGCATGAATGTTGTAGCCGTCGTAGTCGGCCTTGGCGGTGGCGTCGGCGAAGGGCATATGGCGCTTGCCGTCGGTGCGATTCTGGCCAGCATCAAGCTGGAAGTTCAGTTCGGTGTCAGCGCTTAGGGCATAGCTGCCGTAGCCAATCAGCTGGAAGGTATCGATCTGTGCATCCTGAGGAGCAATGCGTGAGTTGTTGTCCAGATCCGTCTGCGCGTAGGCGAAGGCCAGGCCGAGGCGGGCGAACTCAGACACCGCAGTATCGGCACCGATAACCAGTCCTTTGGTATTTGCGTCGTAACCGGAGATACCGCTCCGCTCTTCTTGTTCGGCCCAGGAGCCGAAGGTTTTGACCCACAGGTTCCCCTCGGTAATGGCGTCACCTGAGGAAAGGCCACTGTTGTTGTCCTGATGCGCTTGAACCACTCGGTTGATGCCTGCAAGGGTACTGCTGGTGGCATTGCTGGCATTGCCGGCGGCGGTGGGCAGGGTGGAGGTGACGGCGTCGGAAACTTCCTGTTCGCTGGTCAGACCGACGAAATTGGATGCCAACTCACCATTTGGATCTGCGCCCAGCACATTGTCGAGTACTTGGGCTGCGCCTTGTGCTGGGTTGTTGCCAGTGCTGATGACGCTGTCCAGCACGCTGGCGGCTTTGGTTAGAGTCAGGTCGACGGTGTTGCCGTCTTTCACAGCGCCGAAGTTGAACAGCAGCGAGTTGTCGCTGACGCTGAAGGTGCCGTCACTGTTAAGGGTCGTGGCACTGAGCACGTCCTGCAGGCTCGTTGCATTGAAACTGTAGCTGGGGTTGCTGACATCAACGGCGATCTTGGCGTTGCTCGCCAGAGTGGCACTGCCGTCGACCACCAGCTTGCCGTAGGTGCTGTCGCTGGCTACGCCGATCTGTAGCCTACCGCTCGCAGCTTGGGTGTAGTCGCCATGGACGGTACCGGTAGCTCCAGCGGCCAGACTAAGGGTGCCTGCGTTGCTAAAACCGTTGAATGTCGAAAGGCCTTCACTCAAAAAAAGACTGCTGCTGGTTCCTGCGCCCATCTTGAGTGTGGCACCACTCTCGATGACGAAACGGTCCACGCTAATGGCATGTTCAGTGCTGAAAACTGCACCTGATTTGAGCGTGAGGATGCTGCTTTCAGCCATAACATCGCCCACAAGACGTGCGCTATCACCAGTTATGTTGAGAGCTGAGATACCACTAGGGCTTTGATCTCTAATGGCATATTCCGTGCCGGATATGGTGCCGCTGTTATTGAGTGTGCCGATCGCCCCGCCCACAAGTTCAATGCCGACCAGACTGCCATTAATGGTGCCGCTATTGCTGATCGAACTGATGACTGCATCGGGATCAAGGCCAATACCGACACCATTGATACCTGTGCCGTTAATGGAACCGCTGTTTTCGAGTTCGCCGAGAGTCGTATCCCCTGTCGCAAAGATACCGATTCCGCCTGTGATGGTGCCCGCGTTGCTGATTTTATCGACGGCTAACGTGTATTGGAAAGCATCCAGGGTGATGCCCGCGACGCTGCCCTGAATGAGAGCTCCAGCCAGGTTGTTTAAGCTTTCGCCGCTTTCCGCGCCTTCCCCTGCGCGCAACAGAATAGCGGAGCCATCCTCATAATCGCTGCCGCCTGTATTGATGATGCTGCCAGCGTTGCTGATCGTGCCAAAGCTGTCAAAGCTGAACACGGCTGGATCGCCATTTACGTTAATGCTGCCGCTATTGGTAACGCTCAGGCTGCCGTTGGTGGGTAAGTTGCACCGTGCAGTTTCTGCAGTGCTGATGGTTGTACTGGCCCCAGGGCAGGAAAACACAACAGCTTGCGCGCCAGTTGTCAGCAAGCTGAGGCCAACACCTGCGAGAATTTGCCCGCCGCCACTGCGTTTGCCACGAGCACTGGCGTGTTCATCGACCACCACAAAGGCATTGCGGACGTGGTTCCATACGATACGGAAGGCTTGATTCATGGTTTCCCCTGAGATGCCAGGCCAGAGCCAGGCGAGCAATACGACACGTTTTATGTGTGCGGTATAGCAGGGGACGGCCATGTCGTTGCTCCCTGCATACGGCGTGTGATGGCATTGTGCCTGATTTAATTTGTACGTGGGTACTAGCTCAGGCTTGCTCTCCACCCCATGTCGTTTGGATGGCGGTAAATGGTAGGGGAAGGGCGGCTAGTCGATAAACAGGTCGGTCATCAGTTTGCCGGCCGGGTCATAGCGGTACTGCTTGAAGTCGCTCTGGCCCTGCTCACGGAGGATTTCCTCGTCGATCAGCAGGCGCCCGCTGATGCTGCGTTCGCTGCTGGACAGGATGGCATGGGCGGCATCGGCCATGATCGCCGGCAGGCGTGCGGCCTTCATAACCGCCGGGCCGCCGGCCTCGAACTCGATGGCGGCGGTGGCGATCACCGTCTTCGGCCACAGCGAGTTGACGCTGATGCCGTACTTCTTGAATTCTTCATGCATGCCCAAGGTCAGCATGCTCATGCCGTACTTGGTGGTGGTGTAGGGGCCATAGTTGGCGAACCACTTGGGGTCGAGGTTAAGCGGCGGCGACAGGCTGAGAATATGGCCCTTGCTCTGCTTCAAGTACGGCAATGCGGCCTGGCTGCAGACCATCACTGCGCGTGTGTTGATCTGGAACATCAGGTCGAAACGCTTGGTTTCGAGTTTCTCTACACCCACCAGCTTGATGGCGCCGGCGTTGTTGATCAGCGCGTCGATGCCGCCAAAGTGCTCGGCTGCCTGGGCCATGGCGGCTTTTACCGCGTTTTCGTCACGCACATCCACTTGCAGGGCCAGGGCCTTGCCGCCCACTTCCTCGACTTCGGCGGCCACCGAGTGGATGGTGCCGGGCAGCTTGGTATGGGGCTCAGCGCTTTTTGCCGCAATCACGATATTGGCCCCCTCACGCGCAGCGCGCAGGGCGATTTCACGGCCGATGCCGCGGCTGGCGCCGGTGATAAACAGGGTTTTGCCTTGCAGTGACATAATGCGTGCTCCGTGTCTTGTTGTTATATGGGCGAGGGCATCAGGCTTCGCTGGCTTCGATTTCCACCAGCAGCTGGCGGTTCTTCACCTGATCGCCACGGCTGACGCCAATCCGCCGTACCACACCGTCGATGCTGGCCTTGAGCGGGTGTTCCATCTTCATCGCTTCCAGCACCACCAGCAGTTGGCCTTTGCTGACGCTGGCGCCTTCTTCCACCAGAACCTCGACAATCGCCCCATCCATCGGCGCCTTGACGCTGCCCGAGCCGGCGCCGGCGGCGCTGCTGACCGGCAGGTGGGTGATATCGGTGAGCTGCAGATTGCCGTTGTGGCCGTACAGCCAGAGGTTTTCGCCGGCTAGGTGATAGGCCAGACGCTGGCGAATGCCGTCCAGCTCCAGGGTGGCCCAACGACCGTCGCTGGCCAGCAGCTTAAGGCTGACCTGCTGTTCGCCAATCGTGGCCAGCAGGCTGGGCTGTGGGCCGTCGCCCAGCACTTGCAGCTCCACGGTAAATGCCTGTTCGCCCTGCTTGAGCAGAAAGCGCCATGGCGCGCTGCCAGCATTGCGCCAGCCGGAGAGGCCCGGTTGGTGCGCGCGGGCAGTTGCCGATTGCTGGAACAGCAGGGCGGCTGCGGCGGCCAGTTCGCTGGCTTTGGGCGGCTGCGGGCTTAGGCTTGGGTCGCTGGCGAAATGCTCGGCGATAAACGCGGTGGTGGCATTGCCGGCGGCAAACTCGGGGTGGCTGAGCAGGTTGGCGAGAAAGCGCTGGTTGCCGTTGACGCCCAGCAGCACGCAATCCTCAACCGCACGCACCAGCTTGCGCCGCGCTTCTTCGCGGGTGGCGCCATAGGCGATGACCTTGGCCAGCATCGGGTCGTAGAACGGCGTAATCGCTTGGCCTTCGACCAGGCCGTGGTCGATGCGAATGCCATCGCGTAGCGCCGGCTCCCAGCGCAGGGCGGTGCCGGTTTGCGGCAGGAAATTCTGCGTGGCGTCTTCGGCGTACAGGCGCACTTCCATGGCGTGGCCGGTAAGGCGAATCTCGTCTTGCTTAAGCGGTAGCGGCTGGCCTTCGGCGACGCGAATCTGCCAGGCTACCAGGTCCTGGCCGGTGATCAGTTCGGTGACCGGATGCTCCACCTGTAGACGGGTGTTCATTTCCAGAAAGAAGAACTCGCCGCTCTGATCGAGGAGAAATTCCACGGTGCCGGCGCCGACGTAGTTCACTGATGCCGCAGCCTTCACCGCCGCCTCGCCCATGGCCTGGCGCAGCTCGGGTGTCATCACCGGGCAGGGCGCTTCCTCGACCACTTTCTGGTGGCGACGCTGCACCGAGCAGTCGCGCTCGCCGAGATAAACGATGCTGCCGTGCTGATCGCCGAACACCTGGATTTCCACATGGCGTGGCTGAATTACCGCGCGCTCGAGAATCAGCTCGCCGGAGCCGAAGGCATTCTGCGCCTCGGAGCGGGCGGTACGAATCTGCGCCAGCAGCTCGCTGGATTCGTGTACCAGACGCATGCCACGGCCACCGCCGCCAGCACTGGCCTTGATCATCAGTGGGTAGCCAATACGCCCGGCCTCGCGGCTCAGGGTTTCGTCGTCTTGGGCAGCGCCCTCAAAACCGGGAATGCACGGCACGCCTGCTTCAAGCATGGCGATTTTCGACAGGCGCTTGCTGCCCATCAGGTGGATGGCTTCCACGGTCGGGCCGATAAACACGATGCCGGCCGCCTCACAGGCGCGGGCGAAGTCCGCATTCTCGGAGAGAAAGCCGTAGCCAGGGTGGATCGCGTCGGCCCCGGTTTTTTGCGCTGCCTTGATAATGTTGTCGATGACGAGATAGGACTGGTTGACCTGGGCTGGGCCGATGCACACAGCTTCATCGGCTTCCTGCACATGGCGTGCACCGGCGTCGGCTTCTGAGTAGACGGCCACGGTGCGGTAGCCGAGGTCCTGGGCGGTGCGCATCACCCGGCAGGCGATTTCCCCACGGTTGGCGATCAGGATTTTGTTAAAGGCGGGCATCTGTGTGCTCCTGCTGGGGTCGTAAATCTGGCAATCAGGTCATGTTGTAGTGGGCTTATTCAGCAGCCCACTTAGGCGCACGTTTCTGCATAAAGGCCATGGTGCCCTCGATACCTTCGGCGCCGGTTACCGCTGCGGCAAACTGTTCGGCGGCGCGGTCCAGTAACGGGCCAAGGGCTTCGTGTTCGGCGGCCAGTAGCAGGGCTTTGGTCTGGGCATTGGCCTGGGGCGCGCATTGGCGCACCTGGCTAAGTACCTGGTGCAAACGGGCGTCGACGGCTTCGCTATCGGCTTCGCTGAAATGCACCAGACCCAGGCGTTCGGCCTCGCTGCCATTGAAGCGGGCGGCAGTAAGGGCCAGACGGCGGGTCTGGGTCAGGCCGATGCGCCGCACCACAAAGGGTGCGATCTGCGCCGGGAGAATGCCCAGGGTGGTTTCCGGCAGGCCGAACTTGGCGTCCTGCTGGCAGATGGCGATATCCGAGACGCAGGCCAGGCCGAAACCGCCGCCGAGCACTGCGCCTTCGAGCACGGCGATCAGCACCTGCGGCGTGTTTTGCGCTTCTTCCAGCAAGCTGCCGAAGGCGCGATTAAGGCTGCGGTAGGCATCGCCACCGGCCGCTCTGGCACCGGCCATATCCTTGATATCGCCACCGGCGCAGAAATGCCCACCGGCACCGCGCAGGACAATGGCACGCACGCGAGGGTCTACGCGCAGGCTTTCCAGCACCGCGCGCAATTCGCTGACCATGGCCAGGCTCATGGCGTTGCGGCTGTCCGGGCGGTTGAGGGTGATGTGCAGCACACCGGCGTCGAGGCTTAGCAGCAGGGTTTCGCAGTTCGGTAGAGCGGCCATGGTCGCGTCCTCAGCCTTTCTTCTTGCCAGGCAGAATGCCCATCAGCTTGCAGATAATGCCCAGCATGATTTCGTCGGCGCCGCCGCCGATGCTCACCAGGCGTACGTCGCGGTAGGCGCGGGCCACCGGGTTTTCCCACATGTAGCCCATGCCGCCCCAGTACTGCAGGCAGCTGTCGGTGACTTCACGACCTAGGCGGCCGGCCTTGAGCTTGGCCATCGAGGCCAGGTTAGTTACATCGCGGCCGCGCACGTATTGCTCAGTGGCCTGGTAGACCAGGGCGCGCAGGCATTCGATTTCGGTCTGCAACTCGGCCATGCGGAAGTGGATGACCTGGTTGTCGATCAGCGCATTGCCGAAAGTTTTGCGCTCTTTGCAGTAATCGATGGTGGCGTTGATGCAGTGTTCCAGGCCCTTGATCATGTTGGCCGCGCCGAACAGGCGCTCTTCTTGGAACTGCAGCATCTGCATCATGAAGCCTGCGCCTTCGTGGCCGATGCGATTGCGCTGCGGCACGCGTACGTTGTCGAAGAACACCTGAGCGGTCTCCGAACTGCGCATGCCGAGTTTGTCCAGATGCGGGCTGAGGGTGATGCCTGGGGTGTTCATAGGCACCATGATCAGCGATTTATTGACGTGCGGTTTGTCGTCGCTGGTATTGGCCAACAGGCAGATAAAGTCAGCGGACGGGGAGTTGGTGATCCACATCTTGCTGCCGTTGATCACATAGTCACTGCCGTCTTTCTTGGCAGTGGTTTTCAGCCCGGCGACATCCGAGCCGGCGCCGACTTCGGAAACGCCGATACAGCCGACCATCTCGCCGGTAATTGCCGGTTTGAGGAATTCTTCGCGCAGCTCATCGGAGCCGAAGCGTGCCAGGGCTGGGGTGCACATATCGGTCTGCACGCCTATGGACATCGGAATGCCGCCGCAGATGATGGTGCCGAATTCTTCGGCCGCGACGATCGAGTAGCTGTAGTCCAGGCCCATGCCGCCGAATTTCTCCGGTTTGGAGATGCCCAGCAGGCCGAGGTCGCCGGCTTTCTTGAAAATATCGTGGATCGGGAAGCGGCCGTCCTTTTCCCATTGCTCGACGTGCGGGTTGATTTCCTTGTCGACAAAGTTACGGACCGTGCGGCGCAGCTCTTCGTGTTCTTGGGTGAAGATCATGTCTTGTTCTCCGAAAAGTTACAGGCGGGCTACGCCAAAGGTGTTTGATTTGAGCGGGCGAACAGCGGCTTCGGCACAGATATCCAGCAGGTAGCCGAGCAGCTTGCGCGTATCGCGCGGGTCGATCAGGCCGTCGTCCCACAGGCTGGCGGTGCCATAGAGCGCGGTGGACTGACTGTCGAGTTTTTGCGCAGTGACTTGCTCGAGCATGTCGAGCATCTTCGGATCGGCTTCCTTGCCTTCCTTAGCGTGCTTGTCCTCAGTGACGATGCGCAGCACCTTGCCGGCCTGGGCGCCGCCCATTACCGCGGTTTTGCTGTTGGGCCAGGCGAAGATAAAGCGCGGGTCCAGACCACGGCCGCACATGGCGTAGTTGCCGGCCCCATACGAGCCACCAACGACGATGGTCAGTTTCGGCACGGTGGCGTTGGCCACGGCCTGGATCATCTTCGAGCCGTGCTTGATCACGCCGAGCTGTTCCGACTCGGTGCCGACCATAAAGCCGGTGGTGTTGTGGAAGAACAGGATCGGTGTGTTGCTCTGCTCGCACAGCTGGATAAACTGCGCCGCCTTGGCCGCACCTTGTGGGGTGATCGGGCCGTTGTTGCCGATAAAGCCGCAGGGCTGGCCTTCGATCTGCAAGTGGCCGCAGACGGTTTGGTTGTCGAATTCGTTCTTGAAGTCGAGAAAGGCCGAACCGTCGGCGATACGGGCGATAATTT
This sequence comes from Pseudomonas sp. WS 5011, assembly GCF_012985775.1. NCBI lineage: Bacteria > Pseudomonadati > Pseudomonadota > Gammaproteobacteria > Pseudomonadales > Pseudomonadaceae > Pseudomonas > Pseudomonas sp. WS 5011. The sequence goes on along the minus strand of NZ_JAAQXA010000005.1, from coordinate 131,111 downwards.
CGCGTACGTCGTAGGGTTTCTTGGCGTCTGCCGGCACCAAACCGAGCAACTCTTCGACCGGGTACAGCGGCTCGCTGTAGGCCTTGGCTGGGCGCGCCGGTAGTTGGGCATTCCACGGCAGCATGGCGAGAATTTCGCGGGCGATGCGCACGCCATCGGCGTCATTTTCCGCCAGGTATTCGGCGGTGCCGGCGACCTGGGCGTGCATCTCGGCGCCGCCCAGTTGCTCATCGGTGGCGATTTCGCCGGTGGCAGCTTTCAACAAGGGCGGGCCGGCAAGGAACATCTTGGCCTTGCCGCGTACCACTACCACGTAATCCGACAGCCCTGGCTGATAGGCCCCACCAGCAGTGCTGGAACCGTGCACCACGGTGATTTGCGGCAAACCCATGGCTGACATGCGCGCCTGGTTGGCAAAGCCGCGTGCGCCTTCGACGAAGATATCGGCGGCGTAGTTGAGGTTGGCGCCGCCGCTTTCGGTCAGCGCCACCACCGGCAGTTTGTTCTCGAAGGCGATTTGCTGCAGGCGCAGGGTCTTTTTCAGCCCGGTAGGGGAGATGGTACCGCCCTTGATCGCGCTATTGCTGGCAGTGACCAGGCAGCGCACGCCGGCGATATAGCCGATGCCGGAAATAATCCCGCCGCCGGCCTGGGTGCCGTCTTTGTCGTCATGCAACTTGTAGCCAGCCAGCGACGACAGTTCAAGAAAGGGCGCGCCGGGGTCGAGCAGCAGGTTAAGGCGCTCACGCGGCAGCAACTGGCCGCGCTTTTCAAATTTGGCTTTGGCCTCGGCAGCCTTGTTCAGGCAGTTCTGTTCGATCTGGCGAAAGCTGTCGACGGCAGCGAGCATGACTTCGCGGTTCTTGGCGAACTCCTCGCCATGCACGTCAATTTCGGAGTGGATAACCGGCATGGCGTTACTCCTCGCCCTTGAGTACGTCAGGCACGTAGGCCCGATGGAAGCCGTTATAGGTTTCGCTGTTCTTCGCCTTGCCCAGGGTCCAGGCACGGGTGCCCTGGCTTGCGGCGCCGTCGATGCGGATGGTATTGCCGCTGATGAAATTGGCGCCTGGCGTGAGCAGGAAGACGATGGCGGCGGCCACTTCCGATTCGCTGCCAATGCGTTGCAGCGGTACGTGATCCTTGAGCGAGCGGATCATGTTCTTCATCGATTCTGGGTAGGTGTCCATGCCGCTTGAGGCGATCCAGCCCGGTGCCACGGCGTTCACCCGCACCCCGGCGTGGCCCCATTCGTAGGCGGCGGTCTTGGTGAAGTTCTCCATCCCGGCGCGCGCGGCGCCGGAGTGGCCCATGCCGGGCATGCCGCCCCACATATCGGCGAGCATATTGACGATGCTGCCGCCATGTTTGCTCATGCTCTGCAGAAAGACTTCCTTGGCGATCAGAAAACCGCCGACCAGGTTGGTGCGCACCACGGTCTCGAAGCCTTTCTGATTGATGCCGATCAGCGGCGCAGGGAACTGGCCGCCAGCGTTGTTGACCAGGTGATGGATCTGCCCGCGCTCGGCGACCACGGTTTTGACCATGGCTTTGACCGCTTCTTCATCACGGATATCGCAGACCTGAAAGCTGGCGCTGCCGCCGTCTTCGATGATCTCGCCGCAGGTGGCTTCGAGCTTTTCCAACTTGCGCCCGACCAGCACCACATGGGCACCCAGGTTCGCCAGTTCATGGGCGGTACAACGGCCAATGCCGCTGCCGCCACCGGTTACCATGATGGTCTGGCCGCTAAAGAGGCCGGGTTTAAACACCGAGTCGTAGCTCATTGTTATTGTCCTTGTTCGAGGCTAGCGGCCAGCGCCTTGGGCACCGGTATCGGGAATTCCAGCAACTGTTGGGCGAAGGCCTTGCCTTGCGGGTCGATGCGCAAGGAGGCTACGCCGCCGCCGCCCAGGGCGTTCTCCAGCAGGAAGTTCAGGCTATGGCTGCCGGGCAGATACCAGCGGCTAACCTTGCCGTTTTGCGGGTCGAGCGCGTGCTGCATCCATTCGGCCACGGCTCCCTCGGTTAGCGCAGCGGCGATCCAGGCCAAGTAATCGGGCTTTCTGGCCATTACACCAATATTGCTGTGGTTGCCCTTGTCGCCAGAGCGCGCTACAGCCAACTTGATCAGCGGTACGCAGGCGTCGGCCTGGCCGCTTGGCTGCGGGGCGGCGATATCGGCAGCAATCTGCGCGCTGTCCAGCACCGTGATCTGCGGCAGTGCGACCGGTGTGCGTTCGCCGTTCAGTTCCACTTCCATGGCGCAGGCGCCTTTGTCAGTGAGAAAGCTGAACAGGCGGATTACCGGGTAAACCGTAGGGCGACCACCGACGATGCCGGTCAGTCCCGGTGCCATGCCGGTGGCTGCCTGGGCGATTTCGCGGGAGAACAGGATCAGCGCTTCTTTCTTGGCATGGCGCACGGCGATCTTGATCACGATCTCGCGGGTGTCGGTGCGCTGGCCACGCGGGCCGTAGGTGGCTTCGGAACCCAGCAGCTCGATGCTGACTTCCTTGTAAGGCCCCCAGCCGCGCTCGACGAACATTTCTTCGGTCTTGTTGATGATCGCCTGGCTGACCCGCTGGGCTTTCTTTACCGCATCGATACCAGCCATCAAGCAGCTGGCGGTACAACGGAAACCGTCCGGGTGGGTGGCGCTGACTTTGTACTGATCAGTTGGCGGCAGGCCGCGCGCGCCTTTCAGCTGCACACGGTTGTCGCCGACCTGGCTCAATTGCACCTGGGTGAAATCGCAGAGCACATCAGGCAGGTAATAGGCCCTTGGGTCGCCGATTTCATAGAGCATCTGCTCGCCCACGGTAAAAGGCGTGACCAAGCCGCCGGAACCTTCCGGCTTGGTCACGACAAAACTGCCGTCGGCTGCCACTTCCACCACGGGGAAACCGATATGTTCGTAGTCCGGCACGCTTTCCCAGTCGGTGAAGTTGCCGCCGGTGCACTGCGCGCCGCATTCGATGATATGCCCGGCCAGTGCGGCCTGAGCGAGATGGTCGTAGTCGCTCCAGCGCCAACCGAATTCATGCACCAGCGCGGCGCTGACCACGGCGCTGTCGACCACGCGGCCGGTGATGACGATATCTGCACCCAGCTTTAGGGCTTCGACAATGCCGGGCGCGCCCAGGTAAGCGTTGACCGAGACGCAGAAGGGGGGCAGTGGTGCGCCGCTGAACATTTCCACGGTGCCAGCCTTGGCCAGCTCACCGAGCTTGGGTTGCAGGTTGTCGCCGTGCAGTACGGCAATCTTCAGGTTGACCCCGGCTTGCTCACAGGCAGCGGCCAGGGCAGCAGCGCAGGCGCTTGGGTTGACGCCGCCAGCGTTGCTGATCACGCGGATGTTCTTCGCGGCGATCTCGCCTAGCAGCGGTGTCAGCACTTCAACAAAGTCGCGGGCGTAGCCTTCATCCGGCTTCTTCATCCGCGCGCCAGCCATGATCGACATGGTCACTTCGGCCAGGTAGTCGAATACCAGGTAGTCCAGTTCGGTGCCCTGTACCAGCTGGGCGGCGGCGGTGCTGGTGTCGCCCCAGAAGGCGGAAGCGCAGCCGATGCGTACGGTTTTAGTCATTGGAATAGGTCCGCAACACATGAATAAGGTGAATCGAAGGCTACCAAGCAAGCGCTTGGTTGAAAAGCCCTGGGGCGAATCTTTCTAACCTAAAGTGTGGCCAAGCGCTTGCTTGGGTGGCTGGCGCAGCATAAATTTCACTAATAACGACAAGCACTTGGGTAAACCAGCTGAGAGCCAGCGTGCAATTGCAGGCTGGGCCGCTTGGCCCGAGGCATAAAGAGAGTTGGAGAGTACTTAGCGTGGATGATCAACAAGCGCAGGCGGTAATGCAGCAACTGGTGGCCAGCGGACAGATCACCGATCCGGACAGCGCACGTGGCAAGCTGCTGCAAACCGCAGCACACCTGTTTCGCAGCAAGGGTTATGAACGCACCACGGTGCGTGATCTGGCCAGTGCCGTGGGCATTCAGTCCGGCAGCATCTTTCATCACTTCAAGAGTAAGGACGAGATCCTGCGTTCGGTGATGGAAGAAACCATCCGCTACAACACCGCGTTGATGCAGGCTTCGCTGGCCGAAGCGACGGACCTGCGCGGCCGCGTGCTGGCGCTGATTCGCTGCGAGTTGCAATCGATCATGGGCGGCACCGGTGAGGCCATGGCGGTGCTGGTGTACGAATGGCGTTCGCTGTCAGAGCCAGGCCAGGCCTTTATTCTGGAGCTGCGCGATAACTATGAGCAGCTTTGGCTGCAGGTGTTGGGCGAGGCAAAGGCGGCCGGTTACTTCAAAGCTGACCCGTTTATTCTGCGGCGCCTGCTGACGGGTGCGCTGAGTTGGACCACAACCTGGTTCCGTCCTGAAGGCCCCATGACTCTTGATCAACTGGCCGAAGAGGCCCTGTCGCTGGTACTAAAGGACGCTTGAGGAAATTCAGCTACGCTACATGGCCTATTGATAGTATTTTGGCGCCAATGGATTACTGGTGTCTTAGGTCACGGAAGAAGTCGCTGCGTTTTTTCTGAGGTTCGCTGTGTGGCCGCGTTGTTACGGTGGGTACTGCTCGGATTGATGTTTTCTGCGGTGTGCGCTGTGCAGGCCGCAGAAGATGTACGAGTGGGGGCCTACCATTTCCCGCCTTATGTGATTAAACCCGAAAGCGAGCGCCCTGGTGGGCTGTTGCCCGAATTGCTGCAGGCACTCAATCAGATGCAAAGCGACTACCGCTTCAGCCTGGTCGCGACCTCAGCCATGCGGCGTTATCGCGATCTGCAAAGTGGTCGTTTCGACCTGATGCTGTTCGAGTCCCCAGTTTGGGGCTGGCAGGATACCCCGCACACTGCGCTGGACCTGCGTGTCGAAGATGCCGAAGTCTATGTGGCACGTCGGCAGCCAGGTCGTGATGAGCATTATTTCGACGAGTTCGCGGGTAAACGGATGGCCCTGTACAGCGGCTATCACTATGGTTTTGCCGGTTTTAACTCGGACAAACAGTTTTTAACCCATGCATTCAACGCGGTGTTGACCTATTCCCACGACAGTAATCTGATCATGCTGCTGCGCGGTCGCGCCGATGTCGCCGTCGTGACACGTTCATACCTACGCACGTATCAGCAGCTCTACCCTGAGCAAAGCAGCGCATTGCTGGTTTCCCAGCGAGTCGATCAGATATACCAGCACCAAGCACTCTTCCGTCCGGAGTCGACGATAGAGCCACACACTTTTGCCCTGCTGCTTGAGCAACTCAACCGTGATAAACAGCTGGATAAGTTGCTTAATCGCTACCATCTGCGTGACGCATCAGCACTTATAAATGACTGAAAACGCTCTGTTCGGTCAGATTTTCCTGGGGTAGGCTGCGGATACTCAAAAAATAAGGAAGTTGTCGTCAAATGGGGTTCTTAGGACGCAGAGTAATCAGAGTGCTGGGCACGGGTTTGGCGTTGTTGCTCGCCGGGCCACTTATGGCCGCGCAGGAAGTGCGCGTGGCCTCTGTGTACTTCCCACCTTATGTGTTCAAAGCCGAGCAGACGCGCTCCACCGGCTTGCTCGAAGAGTTGGTCGTGGCACTGAATCAGGCCCAAACGGATTTCCACTTTGTCATGGTGCCAACCGCGGTTAAGCGGCGCTTTCGTGATTTCAAGCAGCAGCGTATCGACCTGGCGATTTTCGAGAACCCCGGTTGGGGCTGGCAGAACGTCCCACATGTTGCCTTGGACATGGGGCTGGAAGACTCTGAAGTGTTTGTCGCCCGCGTAAAGGCGAAACGTGGTCAAGACTATTTTGACTCGCTCAAAGACAAGCGCTTGGCCCTCTATCATGGCTATCACTATGCCTTTGCCGGCTTTGATTCCTCGCCTGAACACCTGACCAAGACCTTTAACGCCACCTTGACCCATTCCCACGAAAGCAATCTGTTGATGGTATTGCACGAACGGGCGGAGATCGCCCTGGTCACGCGCTCCTACATTGGGGATTTTCTGGAGCGTAATCGGCAATATGCAGGGCAGTTGTTAATTTCCGAGCGTGCCGACCAGCGCTATCGCCATCACGTGCTGTTACGCCCGCAGTCGCCGATCACGCCTGAGCAGTTTGTGGCGCTGTATGAGCCGCTGCGCGATAGCGGCCAGTTGGAAGCGATTTTTAGCCGCTATCAGGTTGCGGTCATGCCGCGCGCAACGGATAGCTCAGCAGCAGCAGGTGCAGCACATTAACTGCACCATGCAGGGCGATGGCCAGGCTGATGCGTCCGCTGAAGTGAAAAATCAACCCATAGCCCAGTCCGGCGACCCCGGCGACCACAGCGAATAAAGGACTGAAGGGCAGGTGCACCGCGGCAAACAGCAGCGTCGTTAGGCCGATCCCCGCCCAGGCACCGAGCCAACTGACCAGGTGGCGCTGCAACAAGCCGCGAAACAGTAATTCTTCGGCCAGCACGGCCACTCCCAGGTTGACCGCCAACCACAGCCAAAGCCCGTCTGGCCATTTCGGCTGCCAGCCCACCAAGCCTAGCGCCAACGCCATCAGCGGTACACCGAGCAACGTCAGTGCGGCGGTGAGCCAGACGTTTTTGGACAGTGGCTTGCTCGGCGTTTTCTGCCCCAGCCACCAGGCCAGCAGCGTGACACCGACCAGCAACTTGTCCCAGGACAGGCGCAGTACGTATGGCGCGGCATCGACGCTGAGTTGGCGTGGCGACCATAACGGTGTGGCGCTAAAGCCTGGAACGAGGTGTGCGGCAAAGGCGATGCAGGCCAGCAGGCTCAGTCCGGTCCACAGTGCTGGGTGTAGGTGCTTTTCGGCATACAACAGCCATGCACCGAGTGCGGCTCCAGCGGCCAACCCCGCCAGGTGGATATAACCCAGGGCAAACCCACTTGCCAGGCACAGGGCGGGGAGCAGCAGGCGCAGATGCAGTGGCATGAAACATCCTTGTGAGGGGGTTAGCGCTGGTCAGCGTCCTTGGCTGCCTGTTCGCGTTCACGCTGGTGAATCTTTGTCAGCTGTTCCTCGCTCAAGGGCAGTGGTTTGGCGGTGCGCAGCAGCACCATCAAGCCGCCCACGATGGAGCCCAATACCAGAAGTATGAACAGCCAGATATACCAGGTCATAACACCATCCTTGCAGAGTTGAGCAGCCACCATAGCGCGCGGCAGTCGGTAATTAAACGGCAACAGCGTTTCGAAGGGAGGCGCGCAAGGCTCTGGCGTGCGGGGTTAAATGTGATGACTGTCACATGGCGGCAACTTGGCGCTGGTTGAATGGCGGCTTTCCAACGCACAGGGAGTCTGCCCATGACCACTGCCAGCGCGCTCACGCGCTTGCTCAAGCCGGTTACGCCGTTGGCTGCAGACATGAGCATCGCCGATGTGGCGGATCGTCTTCTGACGCCGGAGCTCAAAGCTTTTCTCTCGCTGCCCATTGTAGATAGCGCCGGCCGGCCACTGGGCCTGGTCAGTCGCACCACCTTGCAGGACATCTTTATGCAGCGCTTCGGTCGCGATTTGCGCGGCCGTCACGCGGTGCAAGAGGTGATGAATGCGGCACCGCTGGTGGTCAGCTTGGAGACTAGTTTGGAGGATGCGGCCAAGCAGATCACCGGGCAGTTGCAGTACCCGATTACTGAGGACTTTATCCTGGTCGACGCCCAAGGCCTGTATCGCGGTCTGGGCACTGTGCTCGATCTGCTCAAGGCCATGGAGGCGCGCATCGCCCAGCGCAATTTGGTGCTGCGCAAGGCGCTTGTTGAGCTCAAGGAATCGCAGGCTCAACTGGTACAGTCAGAAAAGATGGCATCCCTGGGGCAGATGGTCGCCGGCGTCGCCCACGAGCTGAATACCCCGCTGGGTTATGTGAAAAACAATGTGCAGCTACTGCGCGAACTGAGTGCGCCGCTGTTTGAACTGGCCGAGGCGCAGGCTGCTCTGGGCGATTGCCTGAACGATCCGACCTGTGATGAGGCACACATGGCCATGGCCCTGGAGGTTGCCGCCGAAGCCCGCACTAAAGCTGCTCCGGAACTGCTGTTGGAGGATTTTACCCAGCTGTTCAGCGACACCCTCTATGGCCTGGAGCAGATTGCCGAGCTGGTGGTCGGGCTGAAGGATTTCGCCCGCCTGGACCGCGCCATGAGCGAGGAGGTCGATCTCAATGAGTGCATCCGCAGCGCCTTGGTGATTGCCCGTAACGGCATCAAGGACAAGGCCGAAACCATCTTGCAATTGGGTGAACTGCCACGCATTCCCTGTGCGCCGTCGCAGATCAACCAGGTGCTGCTCAACCTGCTCAACAACGCCGCCCAGGCCATCGACGGCTTCGGTCAGATCCTGGTGAAAACCTGGGCCGACGACAGTGCCGTGTGCCTTTCCGTGCAGGATTCCGGTCGTGGTATGCCACCTGAAGTGCTGGCGCGCATCTTCGATCCGTTCTTTACCACCAAACCGGTGGGCCAGGGCACCGGCCTGGGGCTATCGATCAGCTACAAGATCATCCAGGACCACGGCGGGCAGATCCGCGCAGCGTCCGAGCCTGGGCGCGGTACGCGCTTTCTGATCCGCCTGCCGCGCCCGCAGGCGCTTCCACTACAACGGAGTGCCTGATATGAGTGAGCCGATTCGTATTCTGTTTGTTGATGATGAAGAGCGCATTCTGCGCAGCCTGGCCCTGCAGTTTCGCCGTGAATATGAAGTGCTGACCGAGAGCAACCCGCGTCGCGCCCTGGAGCGGCTGAAAAGCGAGAATGTGCAGATCATCGTCAGCGACCAGCGCATGCCACAGATGAGCGGTGCCGAGCTGCTGGCCCAGGCGCGTGAGATTGCCCCCGATACCCTGCGCATTCTGCTGACCGGCTATTCAGACCTGGATGCCGCCGTAGAGGCGCTCAATAGTGGCGGTATCTTCCGTTACCTGACCAAGCCCTGGGATCAGCAGGAAATGGCCTTCACCCTGCGCCAGGCCGCGCAGATTGCTGCACGCCAGTTGCAGGCACCGAAAGTCTCGGCAGTCATACCGCCGGCGGCGCTCAATGTGCTGCTCCTGGATGAGGATGCGTCGACTCTGGATGTGGTGGCCGAGTTCTGCGTGGCCGGCGGTCATCGTCTGCTGCGCGCGGCTTCGCTGAGCGACGCCGTGATGCTGCTTAACAGCCAGCCGATTGATCTGCTGGTCAGTGACCTGCAAGTGGCTGGAGAAGACACTGCACCACTGTTGAAAAGCCTAGCCCAGGCCCATCCACGTCTGCTCAGCCTGGTGGTTACGCCGTTCTGCGATACCCAGGCGCTGCTCAAATTGATCAACGAAGCGCAGATTTTCCGTTACCTGCCCAAGCCGATTCGTCGCGGGCTGTTCGACAAGGGCTTGTTGGCAGCGGCCGAACAGGCGCAGATCTGGCGCGCACAGCCGGCGCAGGTCGTCACCCGCCTGGCGCAGCAGCCGCGTGAAGAGCGGGATCGGGAGAAGGTTGGCAGTTTGCTCGGCATGCTCGGGCGTTTGCGTGAACGCCTGATTGCCTGATTGGATCAGAGATTGTTCGCGGGCATGGCCCGCTCCTACGCCATACAGAGGTTGTAGGAGTGGCCCATGTCCGTGAACGACAGCCGTTAGCGGCGGACTTGCTTGAGGGTTTCGGCGATTAGGAAGGCCAGCTCCAGCGACTGGTCGGCGTTCATCCGAGGGTCGCAGTGGGTGTGGTAGCGGTCTGACAGGCCGTCTTCGGTGATCGGCCGCGCGCCGCCGATGCATTCGGTGACGTTCTGCCCGGTCATCTCGATATGAATGCCGCCAGCGTAGCTGCCCTCGGCCTGGTGCACGGCGAAGAACTGCTTCACTTCGGCAAGGATCTGCGCAAAGTCGCGGGTCTTGTAGCCGCTTGAGGCCTTGATGGTGTTGCCGTGCATCGGGTCACTGCTCCACAGCACCTGGCGACCTTCGCGTTGCACGGTCTGGATCAGGCGCGGCAGACCGGCTTCGACCTTGTCGGCGCCCATGCGCACGATCAAGTTGAGGCGGCCGGGATCGTTGTCCGGGTTGAGGATATCGATCAGGCGGATCAGGTCTTCGCTGTCCATGCTCGGGCCGACTTTCACCCCAATCGGGTTGCCCACGCCGCGCAGAAACTCGACATGCGCGCCGTCCAGCTGACGGGTGCGGTCGCCGATCCACAGCATGTGCGCCGAGCAGTCGTACCAGCCGCCGGTAAGGCTGTCCTTGCGCACAAACGCTTGCTCGTAGTTCAGCAGCAATGCTTCGTGGGCGGTGAAAAAGCTGGTTTCACGCACTTGCGCCGCGCCGTCCATGCCGCAGGCACGCATAAAGGCCAGGGTTTCGTCGATGCGGTCAGCCAGCTGGCTGTACTTCTCGCCGAGCGCCGAGTTGGCAATAAAGTCGAGGTTCCACTGGTGCACCTGATGCAGGTCGGCGAATCCGCCCTGGGCAAAGGCGCGCAGCAGGTTCAACGAAGCCGTGGACTGGTGGTAGGCCTGCAGCAGGCGCTCCGGGTCTGGCACGCGGCTGGCCGAGTCAAAACCGATACCGTTGACGATATCGCCGCGGTAGGCGGGCAGGGTCACGCCGTCGATGGTTTCATCATTGGCCGAGCGCGGCTTGGCGAACTGGCCGGCCATGCGCCCGACCTTGACCACCGGGCAGCCGGCGGCGAAGGTCATGACGATGGCCATCTGCAGCAGCACCTTGAAGGTGTCGCGGATTTTTGCCGCGCTGAACTCGGCAAAGCTCTCGGCGCAATCGCCACCCTGCAAGAGAAACGCGCGCCCCTGGGTGACTTCGGCAAACTGGCGGCGCAGTTCACGGGCTTCACCGGCAAATACCAGCGGCGGATAACCGGCCAGGGTCTGCTCGACCTGGGCCAGCTGCGCGGCGTTCGGGTACTGCGGTTGTTGCTGGATCGGCTTGGCTCTCCAGCTTTCAGGGCTCCAGGGTTGCGACATTGCGGCTCTCGGCTTAAGTCAATTTAGGCGGACGGGCATGGTAACCGATAAGCCATGGCCGGCAAGCCGATAGGCGCGATAGAGCCGCTGCATGGTGACGTGCGGCTCAGGCCGTGGTGGGTTTGAACCCTGCTGCTGGCATTGTGCGCGGCGCAACGTCACGCCCCGGCAGAAAGCTGCCAAAGCCGGGCTGCTTGCCCAGCGCGTCGGGGAACTCGGCGCCGCGGCGGTAGGCGATGCGACCGTTGATCAGTGTGGCGTCCACCGCTGCGTCATTGCGTTTGACCACGCGCTCCAGGCCGAGCACCTCCATCGGCGCTTCATGGATGTCGTCCAGCTCATCGGTCAGCCCGGCTGGGTTAACGATCACCACATCAGCACGGTCGCCAACGCGGATAGTGCCGGCGTCGACCCCGATAAAGTCCGCCAGCTCGCCAGTCAGGCGGTGGATGGAGCTGCCCATGTCCATAAACGGCGTACCGGCCAGTTCGGCATCGCGCACGTATTTAAGGAAGCGCAGCGGAAAGTTGTACTGAGCAATCGAGCGCAGGTGTGCGCCCGAGTCAGCGAAGCCCGGCTGGGTCCAGGGGCTGGAGAGCAGCTTATGCATCACTGCCTCGCGCTGGTTGCCATAGCAGGTGGTCCACTTCAGTGCCTCGCGGTACTGGCAGGCCAGCTCGAAGTAGGCGTCCACCGGGTCCAGGCCATGGGCGGCGCCGAGTTGCTTGAAGTTCTTGCCGACCATGCTGGCGTCCGGGCATTCGGTTACCCAGCAGTCGGAGAAGTCTCGGTGCCACAAACCCTTGGTCAGCACGGCCTTGACCTGCTTTTTGAACAGCGCACGGAACTCCGGCTCCAGCACCTTGGCGTACAGCTCGTCCGGGTCTTTGATGTTGCGCAGGATCTCGCCCGCACCGAACTCCTCGAAGGCGTTCACATTCAGCCCTTCCAGGCGCAGGGTGAAGGGCGCTGGAAGAGTCTGCCAGCGGAAATGGCCGCCCAGCACGCGGTTGGCCAGCCAGCCAGAGAGGCGGGTGAAATAATGCAGCAGCGGCTGGGATTTCAGGTCCAGGGCGGTCAGCATTGAACACTTCAGCGGTTGGCGGAACCAGCCGTGGGCCTGCCAGAGGAAGGCGAACACATTGACCTTGGTCACCGCGTTCGGTGCGCCCTGCATCACCGCACCACGCCGGCGCAGGATGGCGAACAGGCGGGAGAACTCCGTCCAGCTGGCGAAGGTCGAGGGCAGTGGGCTGGACCAGGCGCGGTCGCCATCCATCTTGTCCAGGCGCGTGGTCATCACCGATAGGCCGATGCAGCCGGCGTCCAGCGCCTCTTCCAGCAGTTGCTCCATGCGTGCAAGTTCGGCTTCGGTCGGTTTGACCTGGCTGGTGGCGCGCTCCAGGCCCATTACCGCCACGCGCAGTTCGGAGTGGCCAAGGAAGGAGCTGACATTCGGTCCCAGCGGCTGCTGGTTGTAGAACGCGCGATAGCCGGCGGCGTCGCGCCAGGTTTTCTTCTCTTTAAGAATCGGCAGCACGTATTCACGCGGCACCGCTTCGACGCGGGTGAACAGGTCCGAGCAGTCCTCGGCATCGGCCAACACCATGCTGATCGAGCAGGAACCGATGGTCACGCTGGTCACGCCGTGGCGCACCGATTCCTTCAATGCTGGCGCAGCGATCACTTCGGCGTCGTAGTGCGAGTGGATTTCCAGAAAGCCCGGGGTGACCCACTTGCCGGCAGCATCCAGCACCTCGGGGCAACCGCTTTCATCCAGCGGGCTGAGGCTGAGTACATCGATGCGTCCGTCCTTGATGCCGATATGCCGCAGCTGCCCTGGCTGGTTGCTGCCGTCGAAGTACAGGCCGTTCTTGATGATGATGTCGTGGCTCATAGCAGACTCCAGGGCGCGAGTAGCAGGCCGCCGGTGACCAGCAGCAACAGGTAGATGGCAATGCGGAAATGTTGTTCGTTGAAGCGTTGGTGCAGGCGTTCACCCAGCCACACGCCGACCAGCAGCAGCGGCGCGTAGCTGGCGACTTGCGGCAGGGCGGGCAGCAGGCGGCCGTCGAGCAGAAAGGCCAGGGTCAGCAGGCTGTTGAGGGTGAACCACACCGTGACCAGGGTGGCGCGCAGGCGCGCTTTATCCAGTTGCGTACCGGCCAGGGCAAATACCAGCAGCGGCCCGCCGGAGGCGAACAGGCCGTGACTGATGCCCGCGCACAGGCTGAGCAGGCGGCTAAGCCACATGGGCCGCACGGGTTGCACGACCGCATGACGCAGGCGCCACAGTTCGCGAGCGGCAAACCACAGCACCAATGCGCCAAACAGGCGCTTGGCCAGGGCAGCATCGAGAAAGGGCAGCAGGGCATAGCCGAGAGCCGTGCCGAGCAGCATGCCGGGCAGGATCATGCCCAGCAGCAGGCGGTGGTCGATCATCTGCCGATGCCGCCAGACCAGGTAGCCGGTCATGCAGATATTCAGCGGCACCAGCACCGGCAGCAGCTGGTCGATGGGCAGCAGCAGGGCGCCCAGTGACAGGGCAATCACGATGCTGCCGAAACCGGTGATCGCCTCCAGGGTGTAGGCCAGCAGGATAAACCCGGCCAGGGTCAGCCAGATAAGCTCCATCAGCCCATCTCCCCGACGAAGCGCGCGCTCATCTTGCGGTAGTAGAAACCAGGGGCGATGCGCCAGAGCAGGCTGGCCAACCAGCTGCCACGGTCGGGGAACAGGCGCTCGCGGCCTTGCATTTGTGCTTGGAGAATCTGCGCGGCCATCCAATCGGCACCGCGTACCTGGCCGATGGTTGAACGGCCGTGCTGCGCCTGCTGGCCATCGCCGCCGAGGGCGTTCTCTTCGATAGGTGTATCGAGAAAGCTCGGGTACACCAGCAGCATCTTGATGCCGTCGCGGGCGGCCTCAGCGCGCAGCACCTCGAAGAACTGGCCGAGGGCGCTTTTCGCCGCGCAATAGCCGGCACGGCCGAGCACCGGCATCCAGCCGGCCATGGAGCCAATGGCGATGATCTGCCCACGGCTCTGGCGCAGCAGCGGCAGGGCGCTCAGGGTCAGCTCCACGGGCGCCTGATAATCGACGGCCATGACCTTGCGCAGCACGGCTGGGTCTGTCTGCATGGCCGGCGAGCGGTGGGTGATGCCGGCGTTGTTGATCAGCACATCCAGGCCGCCGAAGCGCTCGCGGCAGGTTTGCAGCAATTGCTGATGCAGGTGCGGGTCGGTGATATCGCCGGCCAGGCCGATTACCCGCTCGGCGCCCAGCTCATTTACCCGCGCGGTCAGGCCGTCTGCATTGATATCGGTGAGCAGCAGGTTGCAGCCTTGGCCGTGATAGGCGCGCGCAAGCTGCCAGCCGAGGCCGCTGGCGGCCCCGGTGATCATGATGGTGGGCATTATTTTTCTCCAGCGCTGGCTAGGGCTGTAGGTGCGGGTGAGGCGGCGATGGGCGCACTGCGCGACCAGATAAAGGCCAGGGTCAGACCGCTGACCAAATGCCAGCAGCCCCAGAACGCGGCGATCAGCAACATGCCGCTGGCCTGCGGGAAGAAGGTGAAGATGATCACCAGGCCCAGGGCCGAGTTCTGGATACCCACTTCCAGGGTGATCGCCCGGCGATCCGCTGCCGGCAGCCCGGACAGCCGCGCGCAGCCGTAACCCACCGCCAAAGCCAGGGCGTTGTGCGCCACCACCAGCCAGAAGAACAGATGGAAGTGCGCGATGAATTGGTCGAAGTTGCGGCTGAAGGCCAGGGTGACGAAGGCCAGCATCACCAGCAGGGCAAAGATCCGCAGCGGCTTTTCCACCTTGAGCGACAGGCTGGGAAAGCGCCGGCCGATCCACATGCCGGCGATCAGCGGCAGGCCGAGCACCAGCAATACCAGGAGCAGCAGGCTGACTGGATCCATGGCTATCTGCGTCAGCAGTGGTCGGGTCAGCGGATTAAGCCAGGCGTAGAAGCCGAAGTTCAGTGGCGTCAGCACGCTGGCCGCGAGGCTGGATACCGCCGTCATGCTCACCGAGACCGCGACGTTGCCCCGCGCCATCCAGGTCATGATGTTGGAGAAGCTGCCGCCGGGGCAGGCCGCCACCAGCATCATGCCCAGGGCCAGCATCGGCTCGATGCGCAGCGCCCAGCAGGCCAGACAGGTCAGCGCCGGCAGCAGGACAAATTGCGCGAACAGGCCAATCAGCGGTGCCTTGGGCTCGCGGACGATGCGTTTGAAGTCATCCAGGCGCAGGTCCAGCGAGACGCCGAGCATCATCACCGCGAGGATGATGTTGATCAGCACCAGGCTGCTGGGGTCGAACTGGATATTCACCGGCTCCATCACAGGCTTCCTTCAACAGTGCGGCTGGCGGTAGCAGGCAGCGCAGCCAGGCCGGCGCGCAGGCTATTGCTGTGCTGCGCGATGCTTTGACGATAGCTGTCCTTGTGCACGTAGTAGGCCATGCGCTCCAGTTGCAGGTACTGGTAGCCGCCGTCCAGGCGTATGCCGGCGCGTTCGCGTTTGAGCACCTGGAAGTCTTTGGCCGCCTGGCTGCCGGCTTGCAGTCCTTTGATATAAAGCGCCACCAGCTCAGCCTGCTCGTCACGGCCCTGCCAGCCAAGGCCTGAGGCTTCGACCATGCCCAGCATAAACAGATCGTCGTACTCGGGATGGAACACATTCAGGTACAGCTGCGGCGCGCCGGCGTTGCTCGGCCAGTTAAGGTGCGCACGGTCGATAAAGGGGTAGTCGAGCTTGTAGCCGGTGCCTTGCAGAATTAGGTCGTACTCGGCTTGTTCGCCATCGCTGAAGGTCACCTGCAAACCGTCGATTTTGGCCACATCACGGCGCGCCTTGATATCGCCATGGCCGAGGTAATGCAGCACCAGGGAGTTCATCACCGGGTGTGACTCGTAGAGCTTGTAATCCGGGTCGGGCAGGCCGTATTGCGAAGGTTTGCCGACCAGTGCGCGTATCAGCAGGCCATCGAGGAATTGCTTGAACGGGCGCGGCAGCTTGATCGCGCCGCCAAGCGTGTCGGTCGGCCGGCCCAGGGTGAATTTGGGCAGGAAGTAATAACCGCGACGCACCGACAGGTCCACCGAGACGGCGCGGTGCACAGCGTCCACGGCGATATCGCAGGCCGAGTTGCCGCAGCCGATCACCAGCACGCGCTTGCTGTCGAACACCGCTGCTGAGCGGTAGTCGCTGGAGTGCATCAGCTCACCCGTAAACTCGCCCGGCAATGCCGGCTGGTTGGGTGTGTGCAGGGTGCCGTTGGCCATCAGCACACCGTCGACCAGCCATTCACGCTGCACGCCATTCTGCTCGCTGATCAGCTTCCAGCCTTTGTCCAGGCGCTGGATTTCCACCACGCAGGTATTGAACTGGTAGTGCGCATACAGGCCGAAGTGCTCGGCGTAGTCGCGGAAATAGCGGCGCATCTCACTGTGATGCGGGTAGGGGGCCACCTCGTCGCGCATCGGAAATTCAGTGAATTGGGTGGTGCCCTTGGAGGAAATCAGGTGCGCCGAGTCGTACATGGTGCTGTTCGGATTATCGATATCCCATAAGCCGCCAACATCCGCGTGCAGTTCGAAACCGACAAAGTCGATACCGTACTTGTGCAGTTGACGTGCTGTACACAGCCCCATGGGGCCGGCACCGATAATGGCGTACATGGCAAACCTCGATATTTGTTTTTATTGTTGTAGCCGCATAACGACGAACTCGGCGCTCCCGACTGCGGCAAATTATCGCGTGACCGGGGGAGGGTGCCTCAATGACAATTAGCGCCTTTCCTCTGGCCGAAATGGTCGGGGATGTCACGGTGGAGTGTGCGGGATGCCAGGTTTACCTCCGGTTGGACAGATGCCGGACCCGCTGTTGATCGCTGAAGTG
Source organism: Pseudomonas sp. WS 5011 (assembly GCF_012985775.1). Classification (NCBI taxonomy): domain Bacteria; kingdom Pseudomonadati; phylum Pseudomonadota; class Gammaproteobacteria; order Pseudomonadales; family Pseudomonadaceae; genus Pseudomonas; species Pseudomonas sp. WS 5011. The sequence continues at coordinate 114,227 of NZ_JAAQXA010000005.1, read as the reverse complement.
CACGATGCCTTCGGGGTGATTCAGGTGGTCGAAATGGGCGCGTATCGCTTTCTCGAATTTGGTGAGGCGATTGAGCAGAGCTGCGTCTATATGCCGGACCCCAGCTGGCTGGAGTACGACTACACCCGCGCCATGCTGCTTGGCGCGTTGTGCCATGAACACCCGGAAAGTGCTCTGTTTCTGGGCCTTGGCGCCGGCAACCTGACCCAGGCCTGCCTGAAGTTTCTGCCGCTGGACGATGTTGAGGTGATCGAGCTGCGCGCCGATGTGCCGCGCCTGGCCATGGAGCACATGGGGCTGACCGATGATCCGCGCCTGACCATTCGTATCGGCGATGCGCTGGAACTGCTGGAAAGCGCGGAAAAGACCGACCTGCTGTTTGTCGATCTGTACACCGACCATGGCCCGGCGACTGGGCATCTGGCCTGGCGTTTTCTGGAAAACTGCCAAAAGCAGCTTAACCCTGGCGGCTGGCTGATCATCAACCAGTGGGCCGGCAACGACGGCAAACCACTGGGTGCGCCGCTGCTGCGCGGCCTCTACCACCGGCATTACTGGGAGTGCCCGGTGAAGGAGGGCAATGTCGTGTTGCTGGTGCCGGCGGATCTTGAGCAGAACATCGACTTTACCGAACTGCGGCGCCGCAATGAGCTGCTGGCGCCGCGGTTCGGTTATTCGCTGGAGTCGTTGATCAAAGCGGTACGTCCTGCGACCTGATCACGTTCAACGCCCTTTAAAGTCGCCCGGACGGCGTTCCAGCATCGCTCGCACGCCTTCCTGCGCATCTTCACTGGCCATCAAGCGAGTCACGGTCGGGTGCAGGCTGGCGGCTGCGGCAGCCGGGCCTTCGACCACCGCCTGGCGCGCCGATGCCAGGGTAGCCTGCACACCCAGCGGGGCTTGTGCGGCAATGCGTTCAGCCAGCCACAGTGCCTTGGGCAGCAGCTCCTCGCTGGCTACCACCTGCTGGATCAACCCTAGGCGATAGGCTTCGTGAGCATCGAACTCATCGCCGGTCAGCAGCCAGCGCATGGCATTGCCCCAGCCCGCGCTCTGGTGCATGCGCAAGGTGGCGCCGCCGAACGGAAAGATCCCGCGCTGCACTTCCATCTGCGCGAAGCGGGTATTGCTGGCGCACAGGTTGATATCCGAGGCCAGCATCAGTTCGATACCGATCGTATAGCAGTAACCCTGAGCAGCGACGATCACAGGTTTGCTCACTCGCGGCCCGCCGAACACGCCCCAAGGGTCACAGCCGTCGTCAGGGATCTTCCAGCCGGCGGCAAATTGCGCCGCTACGTTTGCCAGGTCCAAACCAGCGGTGAAGTGTTCACCATGGGCAAATACCAGCGCCACACGCGCATCGCTGTCGCGCTCGAACTCGCCGTAAGCCCGGCACAGATCATCCAACATGGGCATATCGAAGGCGTTGCGTTTGCTCGCTCGGTCCAGGCCGATCAACATGATCTGGCCACGTTTTTCACGGCTGACGCGGCCGCTGGTGCTTTGGGTCATGGCTGGGAGTCCTTGTGCGCAGGTAGGTGAGCTGGGGTTGAGGCCGTTACAGCATGGCAGTTGCAGGCTATCAGAGGATGGCTGTATGGCACGTTATAGGTGCTGCTTATGCATTTTTTATACTTGGTTGATGGAAAAACAGGCACATCGGCCAGGTTTTCCGGTATAGTGCGCGCCGGTCAATTCTTGGCCACGTTCAGGTAGTACAACTCGCCCGAAGGTTTACTTTGGCAGTTAGTCCGTTTTGCGGACTATCCTTGACGATTCATTTATCACACGTTTTCGCAAATCCCCGCCGACATGGCTGCCAGGGTGACTCTCGGGTCTTACACGGCATGCGCAGCTTTGGAACATGGGTCTTTGCGGATGCACTAGAGGCAGACCCATGACCCAGGAAACCGGCGGCTTCGCCGCACTCGGACTCAACTCCAATATTCTCGCTGCACTGACCGCCGTTGGTTACGAAGAGCCGTCGCCGATTCAGGCGCAGGCCATTCCCGTAATTCTGTCCGGTCAGGACATGATCGGTCAGGCCCAGACCGGTACCGGTAAAACCGCTGCTTTTGCGCTGCCGATCCTGTCGAAAATCGACCCGGCCAAGAAAGAGCCGCAGGCGCTGATCCTCGCGCCAACCCGCGAGCTGGCCCTGCAAGTGGCCACCGCGTTTGAAACCTATTCCAAGCAGATGCCAGGTCTGAATGTGGTGGCCGTTTATGGCGGCGCGCCAATGGGGCCGCAGCTGAAGGCTATCCGTCAGGGTGCACAGGTCATCGTGGCTACGCCGGGTCGTCTGGTTGACCACCTGCGTCGTGATGAGAAAGTCTTGTCGACCATTCAGTACTTGGTCCTCGACGAAGCTGACGAAATGCTCAAACTGGGCTTTATGGATGACCTCGAAGTGATCTTCGAAGCCATGCCAGCCAGCCGTCAGAGCGTGCTGTTCTCCGCGACCCTGCCGCATTCGATCCGCGCCATCGCAGAAAAACACCTGCGCGATCCGCAACACATCAAAATCGCTTCGAAGACCCAGACCGTGACTGCGATTGAGCAGGCGCACCTGATGGTCCACGCCGACCAGAAGCACGCGGCTGTCCTGCGTCTGCTGGAAGTCGAAGAGTTCGACGCGCTGATCGGTTTTGTGCGCACCAAACAAGCCACCCTGGACCTGGCAGCTGCGCTGGAAGCCAAGGGTTACAAGGCTGCTGCACTGAACGGTGACATTGCCCAGAACCAGCGTGAGCGCGTGATCGAGTCGTTGAAGGATGGCCGTCTGGACATAGTCATCGCTACCGACGTTGCTGCTCGCGGTCTCGATGTGCCGCGTATCACCCACGTTATGAACGTGGACATGCCATATGACCCAGAATCGTACGTGCACCGTATCGGCCGTACTGGCCGTGCGGGTCGTACCGGTCGCGCCCTGTTGCTGGTAACGCCACGTGAGCGCCGCATGCTGCAAGTGATTGAGCGTGTAACCGGGCAGAAAGTGGGTGAGGTGAAGCTGCCGGACGCTCAGCAAGTACTGGACGCACGCATCAAGAAGTTGACCAACAGCTTGGCGCCACTGGTGGCCGATGCCGAAGCCAGTCACGGTGATCTGCTGGATCGCTTGACGGCCGATATCGGTTGCAGCCCACGTGCTCTGGCCGCAGCACTCCTGCGCAAGGCCACCAATGGCCAAGCTCTTACCCTGGCTGAAGTTCAACGTGATCAGCCGTTGGTTCCGGGTAGTGGTAGCAGCGCTCCGCGTGAACGCAGCGAGCGCAGTGAGCGTCCTGATCGTGAAGTCAGCCGCGAGCGCCGTGCACCGGTGCCGTTGGCCGAAGGCCGCGCGCGTTGCCGCACCGCCCTGGGTGCGCGTGACGGGATTGCCGCGAAGAACCTGCTGGGTGCGATCCTCAACGAAGGTGGTTTGACCCGTGAAGACATCGGTCGCATTCAGGTGCGCGAGAGCTTTAGCCTGGTCGAGCTGCCGGAAGAAGGCCTTGATCGTCTGCTGGGTAAGTTGAAAGACACCCGCGTCGGTGGCAAGCCGCTGAAACTGCGTCGTTATCGCGAAGATTGATACTTCGCTGAATAAAAAAGCCCCGCTCAATGCGGGGCTTTTTTATGGCTGTAACTCTGTGGGCATAGGGCTTAGGTGAAGCTGTAGATATCCATCCCCAGTGCGCCCAGGGTGAAGCCGCTGTGCTCGACCTTGAACTGCCCGCCAGCACTTGCGGCAAAAAACAGCGGCAGCAGGTGTTCATCGCTGGGGTGGTTGCGCGCAGCATAGGGAGCTTGCCGGCGATAATCATCGAGGGTGGCGTTGTCCTGTCTCGTCAGTTTATCCACGATCCAGTCGCGGAAAGCCTGCGCCCAGGGCTTGATGACATCTGAACCTGCATGCCAGTCAAGTTCGCCGAGGTTGTGAGTGATGCTGCCCGAGCCGATCAGCAGCACGCCTTGCGCGCGTAAGCTGGTCAGTGCCTGGCCGACGCGGCGCTGCAGGGCAGGACCCTGGTGGCTGGGCAGGGAGATTTGCACCACGGGTATATCTGCCTGTGGGTACATCAGCGCCAGGGGCACCCAGGCACCGTGATCCAGCGGCCGTTCAGGATCCAGCTGGGCCGGAAGTCCGGCTTGCTCCAGCAGATTGGCGATCTCGGCGGCCAGCTCGGGCTCGCCTGGTGCTGGGTATTGCACCTGATACAGTTCAGCGGGAAACCCGTGAAAGTCATGCCAAGTTTGTGGGTGTACGGCGCTGCCAACCCGCAACTCACGACTTTCCCAGTGCGCCGAAACCAGCGCAATCGCGCGCGGCTTTGGTAGTTGGCTGGCCAGGCTGGCGAGGGCTGGACCGCTGGCGCCGGGTTGCAGGGCCAGCATGGGTGAGCCGTGGGAGATAAATATACTGGGCAGTGACATGACAGGCTCCTGATCGGTTTCCTGCATCTTCTATCAGCCAATCTGTACATAAAAGCGTAAAAGACTGGGTATTTAAATCGCTTAAATCGATGGTTTTCGCGGGGGAGCTTCTTGGCCTTATGGGCTGTGTGCGTCACGATCTTTCGTTGAGTCTTTTCAGGAGTGGGTATGCACGCAGAATTTTGGCAGGCACGTTGGGCGCGCAGTGAAATCGGTTTTCATCTACCTGAGGTCAATCCCTATCTGCAGCAGTATTGGCCGGCGCTGGGTTTGCCGGAGGGCGCACGTGTGCTGGTGCCGCTGTGTGGCAAGAGCCTGGATCTGGCCTGGTTGGCGGGGCAGGGTTATCACGTCGTCGGTGTTGAGCTGGCGCAGCGTGCAGTGGAAGATTTCTTCGACGAGCATAAGCTGCTGCCGGAGGTCAGTGAGGTCGGCGCGCTCAGGCTGTATCGGGCTGGCGCTGTGGAAATCTACTGCGGTGATTTCTTCGCCCTGACGGCTCAGCAGCTTGATGGCTGTTCCGCACTGTATGACCGCGCCGCACTGATTGCATTGCCGCCAGAAATGCGCGCGCGTTATGTGGCGCATTTGACGCAAGTCTTACCTAGCGGCTGCCAGGGGCTACTGGTGAGCTTGGACTATGACCAGGCGCGGATGGACGGCCCGCCCTTCGCTGTGGCAGATGAGGAGGTGCAGCGCTTGTATACGCCTGAATGGCAGTTGCAGGAGCTGATGTGCGGCGATGTGCTGGGCGATAACTGGAAGTTTTTAAAGCGCGGCCTTGAGCGCCTGGATGAGCGGGTCTATCAGCTGCGTAAAGACTGAATCACAGCCACAAAAAAGGGCGACTCAAGAGTCGCCCTTTTTGCTTTTGCTACTTAGCCGCGCTGACGCAGGGCTTCAATGCGGACTTCCAGTGGCGGGTGGGTCATCAGCAGGCCAGCCAGGCCGCCTTTGAGGCCACCGTTGATGCCGAACGCGGTCATGCTGTTAGGCATGGTGACCGGCACTTCCTGTTCGGCGCGCAGGCGCTGCAGAGCGGCGATCATGGCACCTGTGCCGGCCAGGCGTGCACCAGCTTCGTCGGCCTTGAACTCGCGCTTACGCGAGAACCACATAACGATGATGCTCGCCAGGATGCCCAGAACAAGCTCGGCGAAGATGGTGGCAACGAAGTAACCGATGCCTGGGCCGTCTTCGTTTTTCAGAATGACCTTATCGACAAAGTTGCCGAAGATCCGTGCGAAGAACATCACGAAGGTGTTTACCACGCCCTGAATCAGCGCCAGGGTAACCATGTCGCCGTTGGCCACATGGCCGATTTCGTGGGCCAGTACCGCGCGTACTTCGTCAGGCGAGAAGCGCTCCAGCAGCCCCTGGCTGACGGCTACCAGGGCATCGTTCTTGTTCCAGCCGGTGGCGAAGGCGTTGGATTCGTAGGCAGGGAAGATACCCACTTCTGGCATCTTGATCCCGGCTTCGCGGGACAGTTCTTCCACGGTCTGCATCAGCCACTGTTCGTGGCGGGTGCGTGGCTGGGTGATGATTTCGGTCTTGGTGCTCATCTTCGCCATCCACTTGGACAGGAACAGCGAGACCAGCGAGCCGGCAAAACCGAACACGGCGCAGAAAACCAGCAAGCTGCCATAGTTCTGGCCGGTAAAGCGGTCAACCCCGAGCAACTTCAGGGTGATGCTGGCGATGATCAACACCGCAATGTTGGTGGCCAGGAACAGCATAATGCGCATCATGGTGTATTGAGACTCCTCACGAGAACGTTCTATAAGGTCGTTGAAACCCTGTTTTGGCTGTTTCGCCGGGTTTTCAACGACCACTCTTGGATATGACGGCTATATAAGGGCGCACCCCCAGGCACTTCAACCTGGCGACTATTTCAAACTATGTCGCTTGCGCCGTTTAGGCTGGATTCGAACAGCAGGCGAGTCAGGCGGGCTATGCGCTCGCCATGCCTTTGGCCCAGCGCTTCGCGCAGCTGAAAGGCCAGGGTGGCGTGCACGCGGCGCACGCTGGGCGGCAGGGCGTCACCCTCTGGCAGGGCGTGAGGCACGCCGCGGGTCAGGCGCAGAAAGCCCTTTTCGCTGAGCACGGCCTGATCCAGTGCGTCGTAACCGATGGTGGAGTCAAAGCGGATATAGCCTTCCTCGGCCAGCCACAGCAGGGCGCCCAGGCAACTTTGATGGCGTGGTGTGGGCAGGCCGAACTCATCCGGCTCTTCGCGGCCGATCAGGTCTTCGACATACAGTGCGGATTTACTCGGAAACGCCTGGTACAGAGTCAGCATGCCGGCGGCGGCATCCTTGTAGAAGTCGTCGATCTGCAGGTCCATCAGAATTTGCCAATCATTGAGGTTGGAAGATAAGGCAGCACGCGGCCCAGGAGCGCCCAGGGCCAGCCAGGCACGTAGGCGCTAACATGGCGTTTGTCGATGTGCTTGGCGATCAGCGCCGCGCCGCGTTCTACATCAATCAGAAATGGCCGGCTGGCCATATCGCTGTTCAGTGGGGTGTCGATAAAACCCGGCAGCAGCAGGGTGGTGTCGATGTTCTTACCCAGCAGCTCGGCGCGGGTGGCTTCCATGTAGCTGATCAGGCCAGCTTTGCTCGCCGAATAGGCCGCCGTATGCGGTAAACCGCGTTTGCCGGCGACTGAGGCGACGGCAACCAGGTGGCCGTGGCCTTGCTGGCGAAACAGTGCGCAGGCGGCATCCAGGCAGGCAATCGCGCCGATCAGGTTGGTTTCCACGGTCAAACGTGCGCGTTTGAAATGTCCACCGCCGGCTTTACCGGTTAGTGCGATACCGGCATTGGCAATAATTCCGTCCAGACCACCGAGCAGGTTTGCGGCCAGGCCTACGGCGTCCTGGCATGCGTCGTAGTCGGTCACATCCAACGGCAAGACCACCACTTTGCGCTTGAAGCGCGCCTGCAGTTCGGCGGCTAAGAGGTGCAGGCTGTCTTCGCGGCGTGCGGCTAGGGCCAGGTCATAACCCTTGGCCGCCAATTCGCGGGCCAGAGCGGCACCGATACCAGAGCTGGCACCGGTTAGCAGGTAGCGTTTGCTCTGGTTCATGTGCGCTCCGATTACTGTTGGTAAGTCTTGAGGAAGCTGCCGATACGGCCGATGGCCATTTCTAGCTCATCCACGCGCGGCAAGGTGACCACGCGGAAGTGATCCGGCCACGGCCAGTTGAACGCGGTGCCCTGAACGATCAGCAGTTTTTCCGAGAGCAGCAGATCCAGCACAAACTTTTCGTCGTTGTGGATTGGGCAGACCTTCGGGTCAATCTTCGGGAAGGCATACAGCGCGCCCATCGGTTTGACGCAGCTGACCCCGGGAATGTCGTTGAGCAGTTCCCAGGTGCGGTTGCGCTGCTCCAGCAGGCGTCCTTGCGGCAACACCAGGTCATTGATGCTCTGGTAGCCGCCCAGCGCTGTCTGAATCGCATGCTGGCTTGGCACGTTGGCGCACAGGCGCATGTTGGCGAGGATGTCGATGCCTTCGATGTAGCTCTGTGCGCGGTGCTTGGGCCCGGAAATCGCCACCCAACCGGAGCGGAAACCCGCCACGCGGTAGGACTTGGACAGGCCATTGAACGTCAGGCAGAGCACATCTGGGGCCAGCGATGCGGTAGAAATATGCTGGGCTTCGTCGTAGAGAATCTTGTCGTAGATCTCGTCGGAGAACAGCACCAGGTTGTGTTGACGGGCCAGTTCGACGATGTCCATCAACACTTCTTTGGAATACACCGCGCCGGTCGGGTTGTTCGGGTTGATCAGCACCAGGGCTTTAGTGTTTGGTGTGATTTTCGCGCGCATGTCGGCGATATCGGGGAACCAGCCCGCCTGCTCGTCGCACAGGTAATGCACAGGCTTGCCACCGGCAAGAGCCACTGCCGCCGTCCACAGCGGGTAGTCCGGTGCCGGGATCAGTACTTCATCACCGTTATTCAGCAGCGCCTGCATGGCCATCACGATCAGCTCGGATACGCCGTTGCCCAGGTAGATGTCTTCGATACCAACACCTTCTACCTGCTTTTGCTGGTAGTACTGCATGACCGCCTTGCGCGCACTAAACAGACCCTTGGAGTCGCTGTAGCCCTGGGCTGTGGGCAGGTTACGGATCACATCCTGCAGAATTTCTTCAGGCGCTTCAAAACCGAACGGTGCCGGATTGCCGATGTTCAGCTTGAGGATGCGATGGCCTTCCTCTTCCAGGCGTTTGGCGTGCTTGAGCACCGGCCCGCGGATGTCGTAGCAGACGTTGGCAAGCTTGTTCGATTTGCTGAACTGCATGTATGTGATCCCGAATGGTGGACGCCGCTGAATTACCCTGCAAAAAGACGCGATCTGACGAGCCTTGGCAGGTTGTAACGCCGGTGACAGACTGGGGTCGAATGATACGTGGCAGTCCGACCTTGGCAAAGGTACTGGTCGGGCTTTTTTATGGCGTGCCATCCATGGCCGCCACCCTTTGGGCCGTCGCTGCGCGACGTTAAAAATCGCTCCCGGCGATTTTTTCATGTAGAGGAGACTTGCCTGTGGACAAGCTGGAAAAACCCCTGGAAGCCTGGCGCGAAGAGCTTTCCGAGGAGCAGTTTCATGTCTGTCGCCTGGGCGGCACCGAGCGCGCGTTTACTGGCCAATACCACGACAGTAAGGTGCCAGGTATTTACCACTGCGCCTGCTGCCAGGCTGAGTTGTTTGATTCGGACGCCAAGTACGACTCTGGTAGCGGTTGGCCGAGTTATTTTCAGCCGGTCAGCAGCGAGGCCATCGCCAGTCTGGATGACTTCAATCACGGCATGCACCGTATCGAAGTCAAATGCGCCAAGTGCGATGCTCACCTGGGGCATGTGTTCCCTGATGGGCCGGCGCCGACGGGGCTGCGTTATTGCATCAACTCAGCGTCGCTCAAGCTAGTACCGAAGGCTTAATGCTATTGCACAGGCCCGCTATCAGCGGGCCTTATTTTGCTTTAATTAAATTGCATGCAATTTAATTGCTCGCTATCTTGCGTTAACTCCCACTCATCAGGATGACCAGCATGAGCAACGCACTCTTCGATATTCCGGTTACCACCATCAAGGGCGAGCAGAAAACCCTGGCCGATTTCGGCGGCAAGGCCGTGCTGGTGGTCAACACTGCCAGCAAGTGCGGTTTCACCCCGCAGTACAAGGGCCTGGAAAACGTCTGGCAGCAGTACAAGGATCAAGGTCTGGTGGTGCTGGGCTTCCCCTGCAACCAGTTTGGCAAGCAGGAGCCGGGCGATGAAGGCGCGATCAGTGAGTTCTGCGAGCTGAACTTCGGTGTGAGCTTCCCGTTGTTCAAGAAGGTCGATGTGAACGGCAGCGATGCCCACCCGCTGTTCGTCAACCTGAAGAAGAGCGCGCCGGGCCTGCTCGGCAGTCAGGGTATCAAGTGGAACTTCACCAAGTTTCTGCTCAGCGCCGACGGTACGGTGATCAAGCGTTTCGCCCCGACCACCAAGCCTGAAGAGCTGACTGCCGAGATCGAAGCATTGTTGAAATGATCCAGGCCAGTCAGCACGTGGACGAGGAGCTGCAGCTGGACAACCAGCTGTGTTTCAAACTCTATGCCGCTTCACGGGCGGTGATCCGCGCCTACAAGCCGATGCTTGATCAGCTCGGTCTGACCTACCCGCAGTACCTGGCGATGCTGGTGCTGTGGGAGTGGCAGCAGCAACCGCCGGCGCTGCCAACAGTCAAGGCGTTGGGTGAGCGTTTGTTGCTCGACTCCGGCACGTTGACGCCGCTGCTCAAGCGCCTGGAGCAGCAAGGCTTGTTGATGCGCAAGCGTTCTGTCAGTGATGAACGTGAGGTGCACTTGGCGCTGACCCCGGCCGGCGGCGCCTTGCGTGCGCAGGTGCTGCCGTTGAAAAGCCAGTTGTTGTGCGAGCGCGGTGTTGACCTGGATCAGGTCGCGGCGTTGCGCGGTCAGGTGGGCGTGTTGCTGGATCAGTTTATGGCGCTTAACCACTGATCGAGCAGCACCGCTAGCTCGTCTTTACGGAAGGGCTTGGCCAGGTAGTCGTCCATCCCCGCAGCACGGCAGCGCTCACGTTCATCGGACAGCGCGTTGGCGGTGAGGGCAATGATTGGCAACTCGGCGAATTCGCTTTTCTGGCGAATTTGTCGGGTGGTTTCATAGCCGTCCATGACCGGCATGTTGCAGTCCATCAGAATCAGATCGACCGTCTGGGTTTCCAGCAAGGTCAGCGCTTCGCCACCATGATTGGCCAATAACACCTCGCAGCCGAGCTTGCCGAGCATGCCCTTGGCTACCAGCTGATTGACTGGGTTGTCTTCCACCAGCAAGACGCGCGCCTGGCGGCTGCGTTGCGGTTCGCTGTGCTGCTCGGCGGCATGTGCAGTGCCCTGGCCGAGAATGCGGCGTAAGGCCTGCAGCAGCACCTGGCGTGACAGCGGTCGGGCCAGTTGCTCGATAGGCGCAAGGTTCTCCACCTGTTCGCTGCTGAGAAAATTACCGTAGGCGCTGACCACCAGAATGGGCAGGCTGGAGTGCGCGCGCAGCTCATTCAAGCGCTGCGGGCTGTCGCTGATCAGCACGTCCGCATCAAGTGGGCCCAGCACGCTGTCGGCATCCTGATGCTGATAGTGCAGGCCCCAAGCGGGCAGCAATCGGCTCAGCTGTTCACTCAGGCCTGAGCTCGCTGGGCTGAGGCCAATAACGCGTCCGTGCAACACGGGAAGTGGCTGGGTGTAGTTCTGGCTGGGCAGCGGCAGGTCAACGCAGAAGGTGCTGCCGAAGCCTTCCTGTGTCTCCAGGCTCAGTTGGCCGCGCATGGCTTCGCAAAGTCGGCGGGTAAGGGCCAGGCCCAGGCCGGTACCGCCAAATTGCCGGGTGATACCAACGCCGGCCTGAGCAAACGGCTGGAAGATCCGTGCTTGAGCCTCTTCGGCAATACCGATGCCAGTGTCGCGCACAATGATCCTGACGCCATCGTTATGCGTGCTGACACTGATGTCTACGCGGCCAAAGCGGGTGAATTTCAGCGCGTTGGACAGCAGGTTGCTGACAATCTGCCTAACCCGAGTTGGGTCGCCGAGCAGCTGGTTGGGCAGCTGGGGATCAATCAGGCAGGTCAGTTCAACGCCGGGTGCGGCGTTCTGCGAAAGCAGGTTGGCGGTGTCTTCGACCATGCTGCCGAGGTCAAAGGGAATGTGTTCCAGCTCCAGCTGCCCAGCCTCGAATTTCGACAGGTCGAGAATGTCGTTGAGCAGCTCGACCAGCACCTTACCGGAGTCATGGGCGATCGACAGCTGTTGGCGCTGCTCGTTATTCAGCGGCCCGTCCAATGACAGTGCGAGCATGCCGAGTAGGCCATTGAGTGGGGTGCGGATCTCGTGACTCATATTGGCCAGGAAGGCTGAACGCGCCTGAGCCATGTCCAATGCCGTGCGTTTGGCCTGCTCCAGTTCGCGGTTGGAGTCGAGCAGGCGGCTGTTGGCGGCTTCCAGTTGTTCGGTGCGTGCCGAGACCATGTCTTCCAGCTCGGCCAGGTAGCGAGTCAGGCGGGCTTCGGCCTGCTGACGCTGCTCGATCTCGCTGGCGATGCTGCTCAGCTGACGGTTGGTGACATCGACCAATACGCCGATTTCATCGCGTTCATGGTTGGGCGGGTAGGGCAGCTTGGCGTTGTTGGGGCTGCGCAGGTCACGTTCGCTGAGGGCACGGATAAAGCCAGTGAGTGGCTTGGTCAGCATGAAATAGAAGAGCACCAGCAAGATCAGTGACAGCAGCAGGCTACGGGCAAAACCGGTCAACAAGGTCAGCAGTGAGCGATTGAGGAAGTGGCTGCCAAAGGCGTAGGTGTCGACTTCCAGGCTCAGTTTGCCCAGCGGCTCTTCGGGGGAATGGCTGACGAACAGGGCCGTTTCAAAGTGCCGGCGCTCGCCGAACATGAAATCGCTGAGCACCCGGTAGCGACTTTCCATGGCCGGGCGGCTAACGCTGGCCAGGGTGAGCTGATTGTTGTCGATGATTTGCGCGCTGATCACGGCCGGTGAGCGCAGCAGGCCCAGTACCAGTTCCTGCGCCAGTTCAGCGTCAATGTTGTAGGCGATGCGCGCAGCCGGGTTGTGGCTGATCTCCATCAGTGCGTTGATCTCGCGGTTGATGGAGGCATCTTCGCTGGCATAATCGATGCCCACTTGTATCAAGCTGAGCGCAGTGCCGAGGATGAAGGCTACCAATACGGTCAAACCGGCCTGTTTGAATGACAGGCGTTGGGTAAGCGCTATATCCATATTGGCCGGTTGATCTCATGTTGAATCGCTTGCCAAGCATAGCCCATCTGTTTTGCCGGACGGCAGTGGCAGAACAACTCGAAAACCCTGGAGTGTGTTGTGGATTCGCGTTTAAGTGATTTTTTGTTGCGTGCTGAGGCTGTGTTGGCGCGTCTGGAGCCTTTGCTGCCGGTGCAGCGCCCGGTTATCGACTGGCAGCAAAGCTTGGCTGCCCGCTGGCAGCGTGAGGGGCGCAGCGGCTATTTGGCACCGCTGCAGGTCAGTCTGGATGTGGAGCTGGCTGATTTGATCGGTGTGGATCGCCAGCGTGCTCAGTTGGCGCGCAATACCCAGCAGTTTATCCAGGGCCTGCCGGCCAACCATTCATTGCTCTGGGGCGCGCGTGGTACGGGTAAATCATCGCTGGTGCGGGCACTGCTGGCCGAGCATGCGGCGGCGGGGCTGCGCCTGATTGAAATCGAGCGTGACCATCTGGCCGATCTGCCGCGCATCGTCGAGCAGTTGTGCGATCTGCCGCAGCGTTTTGTGCTGTTCTGCGATGACTTGTCGTTCGAGGCCGGCGAGGGTGATTACCGCATGCTGAAAACCGTGCTCGATGGCTCACTGGAGCGTGCGCCGGACAATGTGTTGCTGTATGCCACCTCCAACCGTCGCCATCTGTTGCCGGAAAAACAAAGCGACAACGAAAGCTGGCAACGGGTGGATGGCGAGCTGCACCCCAACGAGGCGGTGGAAGACAAGATCGCGCTGTCTGATCGTTTCGGCCTGTGGCTGTCGTTCTATCCATTCACCCAGGAACACTTCCTTGACGTGGTCCGGCACTGGGTCGAGGTGCATGCCGCGCAGGCCGGTTTGGCTTGGCAATGGCATGACGAGCTGGAAAAGGCGGCCATACGCTGGGCCTTGGGGCGTGGTAATCGTAATGGGCGCTGCGCCTATCAATTCGCCCGCGACTGGGTGGGTCTGCAACTACTGAGTAAGCACGATGATTGATCTACAACAGAGCGGGCAGGGGCTCGACGGCTACCCACTGCTGGTGGCGCAACTGCAGGCGCTGTTGGCCGGGGAGCGCGACTTTATTGCCAATGCAGCGCAGTTCTCAGCGTTTCTGTTTCAGGAGCTGAGCGACCTGAACTGGGCAGGTTTTTACCTGGCCCGTGGTGAGGAGCTGGTGCTCGGGCCTTTCCAGGGCAAAGTAGCCTGCGTGCGCATTCCTTTCGGTCGCGGTGTCTGCGGCGCCGCCGCGGCGACTGGGCAGACCCAGCGGGTTGACGATGTGAATGCTTTTGCCGGGCATATCGCCTGCGACAGTGCGTCCAACAGTGAGTTGGTGGTGCCGTTTTTTAAGCATGGCCGTCTGCTGGGTGTGCTGGATTTGGACAGTCCGTCGCTGGCGCGTTTTAGTGCCGCAGATCAGGCCGGTATTGAACGCTTGGTCGAGGTGTTCGTTGAGCTGACCGAATGCTGAAGGGATGAGCAAACACAAAACACTAAAAAGCCCGGTGTGACCGGGCTTTTTAGTGGATGGGACTGGTTTTTCAGGACTTACTGGCCATTTTGGCGAGCATTTTCAACTCACCGGGCAATACGCCCTGCACTGAATCACGCGCCATGATGCGTGCAGCGTGCGCGCTCAGATTAGGCCAGCGCTGGGCGTCCACCTGCTCATCGCCATGCTGCATGTTGATCAGCTGGCAAGTCAGGGCCAGGTCGGCCAGGGTCAGACTGTCACCCACCAGGTAATGGGCCGAGCCTAGGCATTTTTCCAGGTAGTCAAAGTGTGGCGGTAGCTTTTCAAGCAGGGCTTTCTGCACGGCCGCCTCGTCGCATTCTTGCCCCATGCTGGGCTTCAGTGCCCGGTTACGGAATACCGTGAAGGTACAGAGTGGCGCCAGCTCATAATCAGCATATTTCTCCAGCCAGCGTACCTGTGCGCGCTGTTCAGCGCTCTGGCCTAGAAGGCTGCTCTGGGTCGGATACTTATCGTCCAGGTATTGGCAGATCACGCTGGAGTCGGCGAGGGTGAAGTCGCCATCCCTCAGGGCTGGAATACGCCCCAGCGGGCTCAGCTCGCGATACCAGGCCGGTTGGCCGAACGGCAGGATGATTTCCAGCTGGTAGTCCAGATTCTTTTCAGCCAGAAACAGGCGGACTTTACGGACGAAGGGCGACAGCGGGGCACCGTAAACGGTCAGGCTCATGCGCGGCACTCGTGGGCAGGGCGGTAGCGCGCAAACTGCGCGCTGGAGGGGTTAGTCGTAGATATTCTTCTTCTTCCACTCGTCGTCACCGCCGAGAGATTCAAGGCCGGCGTCCAGTTCGCTGGGCTGGTCGGGGACGGGCTTGCTGCTTTCCAGAACCATGGCGTTGGCGCGTGCCAGCTGCTCTTCGAATTTCTTCAGGGCGTTCTGGTAAGGGGTTGGATCGGGTTGTTTGCGCAGGTATTGCACGCCGCGCTCGAACGCCAGGCGCGCTTGGCCCGGCTGGTTCTGCTGCAAGGCCTGTTGGCCGAGGTTGCCGAAAAACTCGATATGCACCTGGGTCAGCATATGGCGCACTTCTTTGAGCCAGTGCTTGGCCTCGTTGGCCGGGATAATCCCGTCTTTGGCGCAACGGGTCAGTTGGCCGTGGAGGTTTTCCAGCTGGAAACGTACTTCTTTAGCCTTGGCTTCATTGGCAATGGGTTGCGGCGGGTTGCTTACGGCAATCGACTCGCCCAGGGCGATCAGCTTGCGCAGCTCTTCAATGCGCGCCTTGAGGGCGTTGTTGCGTTTGTCCAGTAGCAGCATGCGCTCACTGAAGTGTAACTGCAGGCGACTGAGCATCAGCTTCAAGGCTGGAGACATCAGTTGACCAGGGAGGGCTTCGGCGAGGTCCGTGCAGCGGCGCAGGCGATCATTGAGGTCGGCCTTGATGCGTGCCTTCTCCAGCTTGTTGTTCTCGACCATATGATTGATGTAAGCAATGGCGATCAATACGACGATGCCAGAAACAATCAATATGGTAATCACGAGTGGGGACATGGGTGGAGCCTCTCGATCACCGGTTTTTCGTCCGAGTGTAGTGCGTTAGCCGGGAGGCTGATAGAGCTGCCTCACATTCGGAGCTGAAGTCGTTGATTTATAAAAATTTTTACACAGAGGTTGACGGACCTTACAAGGCTCCATAGAATGCGCGCCACTTCGTAGCGCAATGCCTCACGGCAAAACGTGTAGAAGCCGGATAGAAGTTGTAGTTTCCGGGCTGCGTCCCCTTCGTCTAGTGGCCTAGGACACCGCCCTTTCACGGCGGTAACAGGGGTTCGAGTCCCCTAGGGGACGCCACTTCTTTATGAAGTGTGCTGCTTAAAACCAAGTTGTATGCGGGAATAGCTCAGTTGGTAGAGCACGACCTTGCCAAGGTCGGGGTCGCGAGTTCGAGTCTCGTTTCCCGCTCCAGATTCAGGTCATCTGCCCAGGCAGGTAGCCGAAAAGTTCCAAGGTCCCCTTCGTCTAGTGGCCTAGGACACCGCCCTTTCACGGCGGTAACAGGGGTTCGAGTCCCCTAGGGGACGCCATTTTTGTTGTACCAAGTTGTATGCGGGAATAGCTCAGTTGGTAGAGCACGACCTTGCCAAGGTCGGGGTCGCGAGTTCGAGTCTCGTTTCCCGCTCCAAATAATCAAGAACGCCGCTCACTGAGCGGCGTTTTTGTATCTGCTGTTTTTGAAGCCTGTAAAAAAGCCCGCCGGTTATGCCGTGCGGGCTTTTTTGTTTCTGGCTGAGGCTTAGTGCTTGCTGCCTTGTGCGGGCATGGCCAGCAGCTGCTTTTCCTGGTTCCAGTCGAAGGGTTCGTCGTTTTCTTCGGCGTAGAAGCGGCGTTCTTCGAGGGTCTGGTACATCTCGATTTCTTCGTCCGGCATGAAGTGCAAACAGTCGCCGCCGAAGAACCACAGCAGGTCGCGCGGCACCAGGTGGGCGATTTGCGGGTAGCGCTGGAAGATCTGGCTGATCAGGTCCTGGCCCAGGTAGAGGCTGGCTTCCGGATCGCTCGGCAGGTCGCTGAGCAATTCGTCGTAGCGCTCCAGGTACATGGCGTGGCTGTCATCGAGAATCTGCTCGGCTTCGCCCAAGGCGACCAGAATGGTGCGCAGGTGCTGCAGCAGGGCGAGGTGATGGTCGATGTGGGTGTTGGCCATGGGGCAATCCTGTAGGTAAAACGGGCGCGCAAGTATAAGGCTCGCGTCGCCCGCTGTCCTGTCGGTTTAACGCACCTTGCCGGAGCCTAGAGTCAGTTCTTCCTTGGCGAAGTCGTCGACATCGATCACCACCCGGCGCGCCGCTTCGGCCTGATGCAGGCTGTGCGCCTCTTCCGGGTTGAGAACCCCAGCAGCCAACGCGGCATCAATTAGGCTTTGCCCTGGTAGTTCCTGGACCTGGCCGGCTTTGACGGCCTTGTGCAGTTTTTTCTGCAGGCCCTGTACATCCTGCAGCAGATTCATCGCATATTGCAGAGCACCCACCGGGTCCTGTTCGGCTTGTGGGCGATAGCAGCCTTCGAGCAGTTCCTCCAGCGCCGGATCGCCGCTGTTGCGGCCGATAATACCAGCCACTTCGGCGTCCAGTTCATCGCTTGGGCCTTTGTGACGGCGGCCCAGCGGCAATACCAGTACGCGCAGAGCGCAGCCGAGCAGTTTGCTGGGGAAGTTGCTGAGCAGCTCTTCAAGTGCTTGTTCGGCCTTGCCCAAGCTTTCTTCCACGGCCCAGCGCAGCATGGGCTGTGAATGCTCGGGATAACCGAGGTCGTGGTAGCGCTTGAGCGCCGCCGAGGCCAGGTACAGGTGGCTGAGTACATCACCGAGCCGCGCCGACAGGCGTTCGCGGCGTTTCAGTTCGCCGCCGAGCAACATCATGCTGGTGTCGGCGAGCAGGGCGAAGGACGCTGCCAAGCGGTTGAGCGCGCGGAAATAAGGGCGGCTGATGCGATCACCCGGCACCTGGCTGAAAACGCCAAAGCCGAGGCTGAGCAGCAGGCTGCTGGCGGCGTTACTCACGGCAAAACCGATATGTTGCAGCAGCAGTTCATCGAATTCCTGCAGCGCCTGGTCCTGGTCTTCGCGGCTGGCCAGGGCCATTTCCTTGAGTACGTAGGGGTGGCAGCGAATCGCGCCCTGACCAAAGATCATCAGGTTGCGCGAGAGAATATTGGCCCCCTCCACGGTGATAAAGATCGGCGCACCTTGCCACGAGCGCGCCAGGTAGTTGTTCGGGCCCATGACGATGCCCTTGCCGCCGTGCACGTCCATGGCGTGGCTGATGCATTCGCGGCCGCGTTCGGTCAGGTGGTACTTGAGGATGGCCGAGAGCACCGAGGGCTTTTCGCCCAGATCCACCGCATTGGCAGTAAGGATGCGCGCGCTGTCCATCAGCCAGGCGTTGCCGCCGATACGCGCGAGGGCTTCCTGAATGCCTTCAAAGGCTGAAAGCGGCACGTTGAACTGCTCACGCACCTGGCTGTACTGGCCAGTGGTCAGGCTGGTGAACTTGGCAGCGCCGGTGCCGACGGCCGGCAGGGAGATGGAGCGGCCCACGGACAGGCAGTTCATCAGCATCATCCAGCCCTTGCCGAGCACCTCCTGGCCGCCGATCAAGTAATCCAGTGGGATAAACACATCCTTGCCGGAGTTCGGGCCATTCATAAAGGCGGCGCCGAGTGGCAGGTGACGGCGGCCGATTTCGACACCAGGCGTTTCGGTGGGCACCAGAGCGAGGCTGATGCCCAGGTCTTCCTCTTCACCCAGCAGATGCTCGGGGTCATAAGCCTTGAAGGCCAGGCCAAGCAGGGTGGCGATCGGGCCGAGGGTGATATAGCGCTTTTCCCAGTTCAGACGCAGGCCGATCACTTCCTCGCCTTGCCACTGGCCTTTGCAGATGATTCCGGTATCCGGCATGGCGCCGGCATCAGAGCCAGCCAGGGGGCCAGTGAGGGCGAAGCAGGGGATGTCTTCACCGCTGGCCAGGCGCGGCAGGTAATGGTCACGCTGGGCGTCGGTGCCGTAGTGCAGCAGCAGCTCGGCCGGGCCCAGGGAGTTGGGCACCATCACGGTGGAGGCCAGGTCGCCGGAGCGGGTAGCCAGCTTCATCGCCACCTGGGAGTGGGCATAGGCGGAAAAGCCCTTGCCGCCGTATTGCTTGGGGATGATCAGGGCGAAGAAACCGTGTTGCTTGATATGCGTCCAGGCCTCAGCGGGCAAGTCCATCTGCTGGCCGATCTGCCAGTCACTGACCATGGCGCACAGCGCTTCGGTGGGCCCATCGATAAACGCCTGCTCTTCTTCAGTGAGCTGGGCTTTGGGGTAGGCGAGCAGGGTGTCCCAGTCCGGGCGCCCGCTGAACAGCTCGCCATCCCACCACACCGTGCCGGCTTCAATGGCGTCGCGCTCGGTGGCCGACATCGGCGGCAGTACGCGCTTGAACCAGGCAAACAGCGGCGCAGTGAACAGATTGCGGCGTTGCTCGGGCAGCAGCAGTGGCAAGGCCACGGCCAGCAGGAGCAGCCAGAAAATACCCATCAACCAGGCGGGAGCGTGGCTGAAGGTGCTCATCAGAATCAGAAAGCCGGCCACCAGGCCAAGTGCGGGTAGGGGGGCGGTACGCCGGTGAGCGAGAAAAGCCGTGCCGAGCAGTAGGGCGAGTAACCAGAGAGCGAGCATGCAGAATCCTCCATGATGACAATGCGTTGTTACGCACCATCACGAGCGTAGTCGTCATTGATTGCGACAAGAGCGGTGAGCTTGGCCGAATCGTCGTTACATTGGCCGGAGCCGTGTCGTTAGACTGGGTCTCTGTCATGGAGAAACCCTGATGCGTGAATACCTCGAGCCCGGCCGCTTCATCGATAGTGACCACCCTGCGCTGGTGGAGTTCGCAGAAAAGTTTCGCGGGGCCAGTCGTGACCCGCGTCAACAGGCGATCAATCTGTACTACGCGGTGCGCGATGAAATTCGCTACAACCCCTATGTGTTCAGCCGCGACCCCGACACCCTGAAGGCCAGTCACGCACTGCAGGCGGGCGAAAGTTACTGCGTGCCCAAAGCCACTTTGCTGGCTGCCTGCGCCCGCCATTGCGGCATCCCGGCACGCATCGGCCTGGCCGATGTACGCAATCATCTGGCCACTCCACGACTGCTGGAAATGCTGCGCAGTGAAGTGTTCGCCATGCACGGCTACACCGAGTTGTACCTTGAGGACCGCTGGGTCAAGGCCACGCCGGCGTTCAACCTGGCGCTGTGTCGGGTATTCAAGGTCGCGCCGCTGGAATTCGATGGCCTGAGCGACAGCGTATTTCACCCGTTCAACCAGCAGGGCGAGCGGTACATGGAATACCTGCATGACCACGGCCAGTTTGCCGATGTGCCGGAGCCGCTGTTCTTCGGTCATCTGGCTACGTGTTACCCACATCTGTTTGCCGATGACGCGTTGTCGATCAGTGGCGACTTCGCCGCTGAGGTCGTGCCTGGATGATTTATCGACAGGGTTGATAAGCACCATCGGAAACGGCCGGGTTTAATCTGCGCCTGGCGCTGGTAGGCTGCTGCCTAGCTGTGGGGGCGGCAGTTTTGCGCAAAGATGCTGTGGTGGGGAGCTTCCAGGCGCTAGACTTGGCCCACTTCGCGCTGCAGGCGCAGCCCCTCTCGAATTTCTTTTTATCTGATCAGGTGTGCGCATTTTTATGAGTACTGCTCTGTCCATTCGCCAGTTGACCAAGACCTATGGCAACGGCTTCCAGGCGCTGCATGGCATCGACCTGGACGTGGCTGAAGGCGATTTCTTCGCCTTGCTCGGCCCCAACGGTGCCGGCAAATCCACCACCATCGGCATCCTTTCCACCTTGGTGACCAAAAGCAGCGGCACGGTGAACGTCTTCGGTCACGACCTGGACAAACAGCCCTCTGCACTCAAGCGCTGCCTAGGCGTGGTGCCGCAGGAGTTCAATTTCAACCAGTTCGAGAAGGCCTTCGACATCGTCGTGACCCAGGCCGGCTATTACGGTATCCCGGCAAAAATCGCCAAGGAGCGCGCTGAGCAGTACCTCAACCAGCTCGGCTTGTGGGGTAAGCACAATGTGCCGTCGCGTGAACTGTCCGGCGGGATGAAGCGTCGCCTGATGATCGCCCGCGCGCTGGTGCATCAGCCGCGTTTGTTGATTCTCGATGAGCCAACGGCCGGGGTTGATATTGAACTGCGCCGTTCGATGTGGAGCTTTCTCACCGAACTCAACGAGCAGGGCATCACCATCATCCTCACCACCCATTACCTGGAAGAGGCCGAACAGCTATGCCGCAATATCGGCATCATCGACCACGGGCGGATCGTCGAGAACACCAGCATGAAGGACCTGCTGAAAAAGCTGCATGTAGAAACCTTCCTTCTCGACCTCAAAGAGGCGCTGCTAGTAGCGCCGCAACTGATCGGCTACCCGGCGCAGTTGCTCGACGGGCATACCCTGGAAGTGCAGGTGGACAAGGCTCAGGGCATTACCGAGCTGTTCCGTCAGCTGGCCTTGCAGAACATCGAGGTGCTCAGCTTGCGCAATAAAACCAACCGCCTGGAGGAGCTGTTTGTTTCCCTGGTCGAGAAGAATCTGGCGAAGGTGGCGGTATGAGCACGGCTTATCTGAACTCCGAATTCACCGCCAACATGGTAGCGCTGCGCACTATCGTCTACCGCGAGATCCGCCGCTTTACCCGCATCTGGCCGCAGACCCTGCTGCCGCCGGCAATCACCATGGTTCTGTACTTCGTGATCTTCGGCAACCTGATCGGCAGTCAAATCGGCGACATGGGTGGCTTCACCTATATGGAGTACATCGTGCCGGGGCTGATCATGATGTCGGTGATCACCAACTCCTACGGCAACGTGGTGTCGAGTTTCTTCGGCAGCAAGTTCCAGCGCTCCATCGAGGAGCTGATGGTCTCGCCGGTGTCGCCGCATATCATCCTCACCGGCTATGTGGTCGGCGGTGTGCTGCGCGGCCTGGCGGTGGGTTTTATCGTCACTCTGCTTTCGCTGTTCTTCACCAAGCTGCAGGTGCATCACCTCGGCGTGACCGTGCTGGTGGTGTTGCTGACCGCGACCATCTTCTCCCTGGGCGGTTTTATCAACGCGGTGTTCGCGCGCAACTTCGATGATATTTCGATCATTCCAACCTTTGTGCTGACGCCTTTGACCTACCTGGGCGGGGTGTTCTATTCGATTACCTTGCTGCCGCAGTTCTGGCAAACCGTGTCCTTGGCCAACCCGGTGCTGCATATGGTCAACGCCTTCCGCTACGGCATTCTCGGGGTGTCCGATATCCGCATCGGCGTGGCCATCGGTTTTATGCTGGTCGCTACTGCTGTGCTGTATGGCGTGTGCATCCGCTTGCTGGTTAGCGGTCGGGGCATGCGCCAGTAACCGGGCAGCCAACATCGGGAAACATTTTTAACGGCTGATCTGCGCGGCTCGGCCGTTAGACTCAGCCTCTACAAAGAATTAGGGGTTGTATATGTTTGCCCGCGCACCTGCTCTTCTCGGTACAGTTTTCTGGCTGTGTTCGCTTGCCAGTGTGCCCGCGCACGCCAACGAAGGGCCACTGGTCGAGGTGGTCAAGGCCGAGCGAAGCCTGGTGCGCGATGAGCTGGTGACCTTTGGCTCGCTGAGCCCTGATGAGTCGGTGATGATCCGACCGGAAATCGCCGGGCGAGTGGCGCAGCTGCATTTTCGTGAAGGCCAACGCGTTGAGGCCGGTGCGTTGCTGATCAGCCTGGATGATTCGATTACCCGCGCCGAGCTGGCCCAGGCGCAAGCCAACCTGAATCTGGCAGAAAAGAACTTTCAGCGCGCGCAGATGCTATTCAAGCGCGGCGCCAGTAACGCTCAAGCGCTGGATGAGGCCAGTGCGCAACAACAGGCTTCGCGCGCCAGCCTGGCGCTGTCTCAGGCGCGCCTGGACAAGACCCGCATCCTCGCCCCCTACGACGGCGTACTGGGTTTACGCGCCGTCAGCCCCGGCGATTACCTCAGCGAAGGCCAGGACATCGTCAACCTGGAAGTGCTCGATCCGCTCAAGGTAGATTTCCGCATTCCGCAAAAAGCCGTCAGCCAGATTCGCCTCAAGCAGCTCATTGAAGTCAGCCTGGATGCTTACCCGGGTGAGCGGTTTAACGGTGAGATTTTCGCCATCAACCCACGCCTGGACGAAGCTGGACGCAGCCAGGCGATTCGCGCGCATATCAGCAACAGCGATGGTCGCCTGAGCCCAGGGCAGTTCGTGCGGGTTTCGGTGATCCTCGCCGAGCGGCCGAATGCTCTGGTGATTCCAGAAGAAGCCATCATGCCGGTGGGCGATAAGCTGCTGGTCAATCTGGTTGTGGAGGGCAAGGTCGAGCTGCGTGAGGTCAAACTGGGCAAGCGTCTGGCTGGCAAGGTCGAGGTGCTGGAAGGCCTGCAGGGTGATGAAACCCTGATCAGCGCCGGCTGGCAGAAGGTTCGGGCCGGCGCGCCGGTACGCACCAAGGTGGTGGAGCAAGCGTCATGACCCTGTCGGACATCTGCATCCGGCGGCCGGTATTCGCCACCGTACTGTCGCTGATTGTGGTGCTGCTTGGCTTGATGGCCTATGACCGCCTGGCCGTGCGTGAGTACCCGAATATCGACGTGCCGATTGTCACGGTCAACGTTACCTATCCGGGCGCCAGCCCGGAGATCATGGAGTCCCAGGTCGCCCAGCCGATCGAGGACGTGCTGTCGGGCATCGACGGGCTGGACTTCGTCAGCTCCATCAGCCGTTCGGAAAACACCCAGATCACCGCGCAGTTCCGCCTGGGCAGCAACTCCGATGAAGCTGCCAACGATGTACGCGACCGCCTGGGCCGGGTGCGTGGCCTGCTGCCGGATGAAATCGCCGAGCCCATTGTGCAGAAGGTCGAGGCCGATGCCCAGCCGGTGATCTGGATCGCCTTCTACAGCGAACGCTACAGCGCCATGGAGATCACCGACGTGTTGGAGCGGGTGATCAAGGATCGCCTGCAGACCATCCCTGGCGTCTCCGAAGTGCAGATTCGCGGCGCGCGCACCTTTGCCATGCGCATCTGGCTCGACCCGGAGAAGCTCGCCGCGCACAACCTCACCGTGCAAGACGTGGAAGACGCCCTGCGCCGGCAGAACGTCGAGATTCCGGCGGGGCGTATTGAGTCGCAGCAGCGCGAATTCACCGTGCTCTCTGAAACCGACATGAATACCCCGGAGCAGTTTAATCAGCTGATTCTCGATGACTCGCGCGGTTACCTGCTGCGCCTGGCTGACGTTGGTTATGCCGAAATCGGCGCGGCGGACGAACGCAGTATTGTTCGCTACAAGGGCAAGCCGGCGGTGTCGATGGGCATGATCAAGCAGGCTACCGCCAACCCGTTGGATATCTCCGACGGCCTGGCTGAGGCCATGCCCGATGTACGAGCGCTGCTGCCGGAAGGCATGGAAATGGCGGTGGCCAACGACAACTCGCAGTTTATTCGCGAGTCGATCGACAACGTGTTTATCACCATCTGGGAAGCGGTGGGGCTGGTCATTCTAATCATCTTTATCTTCCTGCGTTCGCTGCGTGCCACCATCATTCCGCTGGTGACCATCCCGGTGTCGCTGATCGGCGCCTTCGCCCTGATGAGCCTGATGGGCTTCACCATCAACACCCTGACGCTGCTGGCAATGGTGCTTGCCATCGGCCTGGTGGTGGACGATGCCATCGTGATGCTGGAGAACATCCACCGGCATATCGAGGAGGGCATGCAGCCGCTGCAGGCGGCGCTCAAGGGCAGTCGCGAGATTGCCTTTGCGGTCATCGCCATGACACTGACCCTGGCCGCCGTATTTGCCCCCATCGGCTTTATGCAGGGCACCACCGGCAAACTTTTTACAGAATTCGCCTGGACCCTGGCCGGCGCAGTGCTGGTGTCGGGTTTTGTCGCCCTGACCCTGACGCCGATGATGTGCGCTCTGTTGCTTAAGCCGCATCAGGCCGGTGAGCGGCACAACCGGGTGTACAACCTGATCGAGAATTTCCTCAATGGCCTGACTTACAGCTACAAGCATCTATTGGCCAAAGCACTGAGTGCCTGGGTGTTGGTGGTGGGCGTGTTGTTACTGACTATTGTGGCCTGCGTGCTGCTGTTCTCAGGGCTTAAATCCGAGCTGGCGCCGACCGAAGACACCGGCACCATTGTCGGTGTGTTCAACGGCCCTGACGGCGCCACTATCAACTACACCGGGCGTTATGCCCGCGAGATCGAAGCGGCCTACGACAGCATCCCGGAAACCAATCGCTACATGGTCATCGCTGGCTTTCCGACGGTGGCTCAGGGCATTTCCTTTATGAAACTGGAGGACTGGGCGGACCGCTCGCGCAGCCAGTTCGAGATTCGTAATGAGCTGCTGCCCAAACTGCAGGATATTGCCGGGGTGCGCGCTTTCCCGGTCAACCGTCCACCGCTCGGCCAGAGCGCGCGAAACCAGCCGGTGAACTTTGTGATTCGCTCGTCCATGGAGTACAGCGAGTTGCAGGGCTATGTCGATCAGTTGCTCAATCAACTGCGCGATTACCCTGGGTTGGAAAGTCTGGACAGCGATCTGAAGCTCAACGCACCGCAGCTCAAGGTCGCGGTTAACCGCGAACAGGCCGTAGCCGTGGGCACTGATGTGGCCACCATCGGCCGCAGCCTGGAAAGCCTGTTCGGCAGCCGCCAGGTGACGCGCTTCAAGCAGAACGGTGAGCAGTACGACGTGCTGGTGCAGTTGCAGGACGTGGATCGCAGCAACCCGCAGGATCTCGACCGCGTCTATGTGCGCGGCCGCGATGACAGCATGGTGCAGCTGTCCAATCTGATTGAGGTGCGCGAAACCGTGGCGCCGCGCGAGCTCAACCACTTCAACCAGCTGCGTGCGGTAACTGTGAGTGCCAACGTGGGCTCCGGCTACACCCTGGGGGAAGCCCTGGCACACTTGGAAAGCACAGCGCGCACGGTATTCCCGGCAGAGACGCAGTACGACTACACCGGCACGTCGCGAGACTTCAAGGAGTCCAGTGCGGGCATTGCACTGATCTTCGCGCTGGCTTTGGCGTTTATCTTCCTGGTGTTGGCGGCGCAGTTTGAAAGCTTTACTGACCCGCTGATCATCCTGTTCAGCGTGCCGCTGTCGATGGCTGGCGCCTTGCTGGCCCTGACGATGTTCGGCGGCACTTTGAACATCTACTCGCAGATCGGCTTGGTGACGTTGATTGGCTTGATTACCAAGCACGGCATCCTGATCGTCGAGTTCGCCAACGTGCTGCTGCGACAAGGGCATGAGTTGCGAGGGGCGGTGATTGAAGCGTCGGTGCAGCGTCTGCGGCCGATTCTGATGACGACCGGGGCGATGGTGCTGGGTTCGCTGCCGTTGGCGATTGCCACCGGGGCAGGGGCGGAAAGCCGTCAGCAGATCGGTATGGTGATTGTCGGCGGCCTGTTGGTAGGCACCTTCTTCACCCTGTTTGTAATCCCGACCCTGTACATGCTGCTGCGCCGCTGGCGGCCGATAAAGCAGGACAGTGAGGCAATGGCAGTCGCCTGATGCCTGGTTTTCGTAGGAGCGGCGCTTAGCCGCTCCTACGAAATTGCCTCAGTCGACTTTCAGCACCAGCTTGCCGAAGTTCTCGCCACTGAACAGCTTGAGCAAGGTTTCCGGGAAGGTAGTCAGATCGCTGACGATATCTTCCTTGGATTTCAGCTTGCCGCTGGCCATCCAGCCGCCCATCTCCGCCGCTGCTTCGGCAAAACGCGGAGCGTAGGTCATCACCACCATGCCTTCCATGCGTGCGCTGTTGACCAGCAGATTGAGGTAGTTAGCCGGGCCTTTGACCGCCTGTTTGTTGTTGTACTGGCTGATCGCGCCACAGATCACCACACGTGCCTTGAAGGCCAAGCGGGTGAGCACGGCATCCAGAATGTCGCCGCCGACGTTATCGAAGTAGACATCCACACCTTTCGGGCACTCGCGCTTGAGGCCGGCGATCACGTCTTCATTTTTGTAATCGATGGCGCCGTCGAAGCCCAGTTCATCAACCAGGAACTTGCACTTGTCCGCACCGCCGGCGATGCCGACTACACGGCAGCCTTTGAGCTTGGCAATCTGCCCGGCGACGCTGCCGACCGCGCCGGCTGCACCGGAAATCACCACCGTTTCACCCGCTTTCGGCGCGCCGACATCCAGTAGAGCGAAGTAGGCGGTCATGCCGGTCATGCCCAGTGCCGACAGGTACAGCGGCAGCGGCGCGCGCTTGGGGTCGACCTTGTAGAAGCCTTTGGGCTCACCGAGGAAATAATCCTGCACACCAAGGGCGCCATTTACATGATCACCCACGGCAAAGTCCGGGTGCTGCGAGGCCACCACTTCACCCACGCCGAGGGCGCGCATCACTTCGCCAAGGCCGACTGGCGGAATATAGGACTTGGCATCATTCATCCAGCCACGCATGGCCGGGTCCAGAGACAGGTAGGCGTTCTTCACCAGAATTTGGCCGGGGCCGGGTTCGCCGACGCTGGTTTCGACATAGCTGAAGGTTTCGCGGCTGGGCAGACCGACCGGGCGTTGGGCAAGCAGGAATTGGCGGTTGAGTGGGGCAGTCATGGCAGGTACTCACTGAACGGAAAGCCTGTTGATAGCCCGTGCTGGTCAGCGGGGCAAGGTTTGCCCGTGGGCCGAATGCTTGTAAATCCATTCGAGTGATAGCCATGCTGGGGTGTTAATCACTCATTTCGATGGGGCTATCACCAGCAATTTGATAGTGCTGCCTTGGTACGCAGCAGCTGATTAGACTCAATGCAGTTTTTAATCCTTGCGAGGACACGCAGATGAGCTTGAGCTTTTCCGGCCGGGTTGCCCTGGTCACCGGTGGTGCAGCGGGTATTGGTCGTGCCACGGCACTGGCATTCGCCAACGAAGGCCTGCAGGTGGTGGTGTCCGACGTTGATGTCGACGGTGGCGAAGCAACTGCCGCGCTGATCCGTGAAGCGGGCGGCGATGCGCTGTTTGTACGTTGCGACGTGACCCGCGATGCTGAGGTCAAGGTGTTGATGGAGCGTACGCTGGGCGCCTACGGCCGCCTGGACTATGCCTTCAACAATGCGGGCATCGAGATCGAGAAGGGCAAGCTGGCCGAGGGCAGCGAAAGCGAGTTCGACGCCATCATGGGCGTCAACGTTAAAGGCGTGTGGCTGTGCATGAAGCACCAGATCCCGCTGCTGCTGGCTCAGGGAGGTGGCGCCATCGTCAACACAGCGTCGGTCGCCGGCTTGGGCGCTGCGCCGAAGATGAGCATCTACAGCGCATCCAAACATGCGGTGATCGGCCTGACCAAGTCCGCTGCTGTTGAATACGCAAAGAAGAAAGTGCGGGTCAACGCCGTATGCCCGGCAGTGATCGACACCGATATGTTCCGTCGCGCCTATGAAACCGACCCGAAGAAGGGCGAGTTCGCCGCCGCCATGCACCCGGTCGGGCGCATTGGCAAGGTCGAGGAAATCGCTACTGCCGTGCTGTACCTGTGCTGCGATAATGCGGCGTTCACAACCGGCCACGCGCTGGCGGTGGATGGCGGGGCCACCGCCATCTGATTTCCTTCAGTAATAAAAAAAGCGCCCATCTGGGCGCTTTTTTTATACCTCGCCATTTCTTTCACCAAGTTGGCCACTAAAGTCACTGCAGTGTTCTAAGTCGTTGTTCAAGATCGCCCAGCGCTTTGATCAAGGAGTAAGAAAGCCGTGACTGCTGACCCGTTATTGACCCTGTTCCTGCCCATCGCCTTGGGCATCATTATGCTTGGCCTGGGCCTGTCGCTGACCCTGGCCGATTTTACCCGGGTGGTGAAGTTTCCCAAACCGGTGCTGATCGGCTTGAGCTGTCAACTGTTGCTGCTGCCCGTAGTGTGTTTCTTCCTGGCCAAGGCCTTTGGTCTGGCCCCGGCGCTGGCAGTTGGTCTGATGCTCTTGGCCGCCTCGCCTGGCGGCACCACTGCCAACTTGTACAGCCACCTGGCGCATGGTGATGTGGCACTGAATATCACCCTGACGGCGGTCAATTCGGTGATTGCGGTGCTGACCATGCCGCTGATCGTCAACCTGTCGCTGGCCTACTTTATGGAAGGTGATCAGGCCTTGCCGTTGCAGTTCACCAAGGTGGTGCAGGTGTTTGTCATCGTCCTCGGCCCGGTGGCTATTGGTATCTGGATACGCAGCCGCTTCCCAGGGTTTGCCGCACGTATGGAGAAGCCGGTGAAGATCATCTCCGCGCTGTTTCTGTTGATCATCATCATCCTGGCGGTGGTCAAGGATTGGCAGACCTTTGTCGACTACGCGCCGCTGGTGGGTGGTGCGGCGCTGGCGTTCAACCTGATCAGCCTGGCGGTAGGTTACTGGGTGCCGCGTTTGTTTAAGCTAAGCCTGCGTCAGTCGGTTGCCATCGGCATGGAGATCGGCATCCACAACGGCACCCTGGCGATAGCCCTGGCACTGAGCCCGATGCTGTTGAATAACGCCACCATGTCGATCCCCGCAGCGATCTACAGCATCATCATGTTCTTTACCGCAGCGGCCTTCGGCTGGTGGGTGAACTTTGCTCATGGCAAAGAATTGAAAGCCACTGAATAGGTATCGCCGAGTATGAAAAAGCCCGTCACTTGGACGGGCTTTTTCATATCTGCAGGTTGGCTCAGTGCAGCGGCAGTTCAACGCCTTCGAACAGCTCTTCCAGCTCGACCTTGCTGTGGCACTGCACGGCTTTGGCCATCATGTCGCGGGTCAGGTGCGGGGCAAATTTCTCGATAAAGTCGCACATGAAACCGCGCAGGAAGGTGCCGCGACGGAAGCCGATCTTGGTCACGCTGGCTTCGAACAGCTCCTCGGCATCCAGCACCACCAGGTCCGGGTCTAGTTTGGGATCGACGGCCATCTTGGCCACGATGCCCACGCCCAGGCCCAGGCGTACGTAGGTTTTGATCACGTCAGCGTCGGCGGCGGTAAACACCACTTTCGGCGTCAGACCACGATGGCTGAAGGCTTCGTCGAGTTTGGAACGGCCGGTAAAACCGAACACGTAGGTGACGATGGAATATTCGGCCAGGGCCTCCAGGGTCAGCTTCGGCAGCTTGGTCAGCGGGTGGCCCTGAGGTACCACGACGCAGCGGTTCCAGCGGTAGCAGGGCATCATGATCAGGTCGTTGAACAGCTCCAGACCTTCAGTGGCGATGGCGAAGTCGACGGTGCCGTCGGCCGCCATTTCAGCGATCTGCATCGGCGTGCCCTGGTGCATGTGCAGGGATACATCCGGGTATTGCTTGATAAAGGCACTGATCACCGGCGGCAGGGCATAGCGCGCCTGGGTGTGGGTGGTGGCGATGGACAGGGTGCCTTTCTTCTCGTTGGAGAACTCCTGGGCAATCTGCTTGATGCTTTCGACCTTGCGCAGGATTTCCCCGGCGGTGTTGATGATGCGTTCGCCGGCGGGGGTGATGCGGGTCAGGTGCTTGCCGCTGCGGGCGAAGACTTCAACCCCCAGCTCGTCTTCGAGTAGGCGGATCTGTTTGCTGATGCCGGGTTGTGAGGTGTAGAGGCTTTGTGCCGTGGCAGAAACGTTGAGGTCGTGATGCGCGACTTCCCAGATGTAGCGCAGTTGCTGGAGCTTCATAAAAATCCCTCAAAGCAAAAAGACGGCCGTTCAGGTTACCGGCGTTCTATATAACCATAATGATGATTGAAGCATTAAATCTAGACCAAAAATAGAAATGTGCTGCGCTTCTTCTAAAGATCACCTCGGCTGCGATGCTGCAGCATCGGCACCAAGTACACCGGTACTTCTGACAACTGCACCAGGCGCGACGCGGTACGACCCAGTGGAATGTCCATATCCGTGCCGTGGCTGTGGCTACCTAGGACCAACAAATCCACACCGAGTTGCTGTGCTTCATCGAGTATCACCAAGGGGGGATCGCCCTGTACCACGCGTACCGCCTTGATCAGATCCAAGTCATGCAACGCTTCGCCAATCTCATCGCGAAAGCCCTCTAACACCCGCTGCTCGATACTCGCCATCACTGTGCTGAGGCCGTTGGTGCGCAGGTCCTTAAGGCGCTCTTCATCCAGGTAGGTTTGCAGCACTGATTCCGCAAACAGACCCATGGGCTCCACGGCGTGCACCACATACAGGCTGGCGTTGAAGGAACGTGTGAGTGCCAGCGCATGCTGCAGGATGTAGGGGGCGTAAAGGCCTAGGTCGGTTGCATAGAGAATCGAGCGAATCATTCGGCCTCCTTGACTGCCAGACTGGCAGGCCTGATCTGAGCTTAGCAGTGCCCTCGATAAGTCAAAGAAAGCCGAGGTTTTGAGGACGAATGGTTATATAGGCAGGGAGATAGAGAGTGCTTAGCGGCGAGGGCGATTGACCGCCCTCGCGCGGGAACTAGAGCTGCGGTTCGTTGCTGATGCCGTGTGGCACATGGCCGGTAGGTACGACCTTGTTGGCTTTTTCGCAGTGGCCGGTTTGGTCGTCGAAAAACACGTCGGCGCCGAAGGTTTCCAGAATTGCGGCTTTTTCCAGACCACCGAGGAAGAACGACTCATCCAGGCGGATATTCCACTCGCGCAGCGTGCGAATCACCCGCTCATGGGCCGGCGCCGAACGCGCTGTAACCAATGCGGTACGAATCGGGCACTGTTCTTCGGGAAATTCCTGTTGCAGACGGTGCAGGGCGGCAAGGAAGGGTTTGAATGGACCGCCGCCGAGCAGCTCGCGGGCCGATTCACGTTCGTGGCTCTGGAAGGCTTCCAGGCCGGCCTGCTGATAAACCCGCTCGGATTCATCGGAAAACAGCACGGCATCGCCGTCGAAGGCGATGCGCAGCTCGTTACTTGCCGCGCGCCGAGCACCGCCGGAGAGAATGGTCGCCGCCCCGAAGCCGGCCCGCAGCGCACTGCGCACATCTTCGGCATGGGTGGAGAGAAACAGATGGCAGCCAAATGCGGCCAGATAAGGGTCGGGGCTACGCCCGCCAACAAAGGCTGCGCGGGATATGCCCAGCCCGTAGTGCTGGATTGAGTTGAACGCACGTAAACCGGTGTCGGCGCTGTTGCGCGAAACCAGGATCACCTCAACGCGCTGCTGATTGAGGGCCGTGTTCAGCGCCAGCAGCTTCTCGACCAGGGGAAAGGCATCGCCAGGCGGGAGTATCTCGTCCTCATGCTCAATCTGGTATTGGCGATAGGCCTCGACGCCCTGGCTTTCATAAATCTGGTGGCTGTCGCGCAGGTCGAACAGCGCCCGCGAGGAGATCGCCAGCACCAGTTTGTCGCCTAATCCCTTGCTCATTGCTGTGTCCTATTGCGCGCGTTGTTCGAGGAACCGCAGGGTCTGAT
This sequence comes from Pseudomonas sp. WS 5011, assembly GCF_012985775.1. Taxonomy (NCBI): domain Bacteria; kingdom Pseudomonadati; phylum Pseudomonadota; class Gammaproteobacteria; order Pseudomonadales; family Pseudomonadaceae; genus Pseudomonas; species Pseudomonas sp. WS 5011. Next base: position 82,042 of record NZ_JAAQXA010000005.1, on the reverse strand, counting down.
AAAGCATCTCGGTGCGCGGCATGGCGCAGCCGGCCTGCGCCGCAGCGGCCAACGGCGCGGCGTAGATGGCATGCAGCTCCAGTGGGCGCTGCATGGCAAAGTCGTGGTACATGCTCGGCAGGTAATCCGGCATGCGGTCGGTGGCGCTCAGCAGCTTGCCGGCAAACCCGGCAGGTAGCTGATAGCCGCAGGCGCCGGCCGCATCCACCACTTCCTGCATGATCGCCTCGATCAGCGCGCGGCTGTCGGTGTTGCCCATCAACGCCGTGGTGGCGCTGTTCAGCAGCACGGCCAGACCGTTGTAGGGCACGTTCCACACCAGTTTCTGCCAGCGTGCCTGGTTCAGTTCGGCCATGGCGGTGGAGTCAAGGCCAGCAGCCTGGAACAGAGCGCTGCCTTGTTCGAGGATCTGCTGACGGCTCTCGGCATCACTAGCCGGGCCTGAGTGATAGCCCAGATTGACGCTGCCCAGCGCCTGATGCTCGACCACCCCCGGTGCGCTGCGATGGGCGCAGATATAGCAAAGGCCGCCCAGCAGGTGCAGCGAGTCCGGCAGCAGTGGGCGCAGTTCGTCTTCCACGGCCAGGCCGTTCTGCATCAGCACCACCTTGGCGCCGGGCGCAGCGGCCTGGCTGATCAGTGGAGCGAGGTCGGCGTTACTGGTGGTTTTAGCGCCGATCAGCAGCCAGTCGCACGGCGGCATATCAGCCGCTGACTGATACGCCTGCACGTTATCCAGGTGCAGGTTGCCGTGTAGGGCACTGTTGACGTGCAAGCCTTGGCTGGCGACTGCGGCGAACTCGCTGCGCAGCAGAAAATGCACATCAAAGCCGGCACGGGCCAGCATCAGGCCATAGAAGCCGCCAATGGCGCCGGAGCCGATAATGCCGATACGGGGAGTTGGGGTCATCAGGGTAAGTCCTCTGCGGGGCGCGACAGGGCAGTGTCCAGCGCCTGAATAAGTGCGGCGGGCTGCAGGCTGCTCTGCAGTGCGCCATAAAATTGGCCATCGCGCACTACGAATAGCGCGGGGAGCTGAAATACCTCATAACGCGTCACTAAACCGCCGCTGTTGGCCGCGTCGACCCAGGCCAGGCGCTGTATCGGCAGGGGCAAATTAGGCAGCTCACGTCGCGCCCAACGGCAACTGGCACAACCTATGCTGGTAAATATCAGCAGTGAAGTGCCAGGCAAGTCGAGTAGATAGCGATCTGCATCTAAATCGGTCAGTTCCAGCTCAGTCACTATACTGGCCAATGTGGTATCAAATTGATGGCATCCGAGGTAGTCATAAGATGCGTCACTTTTTGCGTCATCCCAGTGATATGCCCGTTGAGTTAGTGCTGCGTAAACAGGCGTTCGTGCCCAAGCAGCGGCTGAACAATATCAGTCTCGGCGGTGTGGCTTGCAACTCCAACCGTGCTTTTCGCCGCGGTACGGCCATCGAGTTGCGTATTCCGCTGTTCGGCGAGCATGCGCGTTACCCAGGCCTGGTGGCGTGGTGCCGCAAACAGGAAGACAAATACCTGGTGGGTATCGCCTTTGTCGATGAGGACACGCTGTTTCGCGCGCGTATGGTCGAACAGGTCTGCCAGATTGAGCATTATCGCCATCAACGCGAGCAGGAACTGGGCTGCAGCTTGCCGGTCGAGGTGGTGGCGCAGGAGTGGATCAGCCAGCATGCCGCCGAATTTTCCCGCGCCAGCCTGAATTAGTTGAATCGTCCACTCGGCGCGGCTTAAGCCGCAAAGCCCATTGTCGAGCCAGGCCTATACGCGCTAAGGTTCGGCTTCCCCGCTGTGCTCATATTGCTGTGCTCCGCCACACGGGGATCGCTGGCGGCCGGCACCCGTGACCTGATGACTCTGACTGATGAATAGCACGATGGCTGATTTACCGATTGATGACCTGAACGTTGCCTCCAACGAAACCCTGATAACCCCCGCACAGCTCAAGCGTGAAATTCCGCTGACCGATGCTGCTCTGCGCACGGTTGCCAGCGGTCGTGAGGTGATCCGCAATATTCTCGATGGCAAGGATCATCGCCTGTTCGTGGTGGTCGGGCCGTGCTCGATCCACGATATCAAGGCCGCCCACGAGTATGCCGAGCGCCTCAAGGCGCTGGCTGCCGAGGTTTCGGACAGTCTGTATCTGGTTATGCGGGTGTATTTCGAGAAGCCGCGTACCACTGTCGGCTGGAAAGGCCTGATCAACGATCCGTTTATGGACGACTCGTTCAAGATTCAGGATGGCCTGCATATCGGTCGCCAGTTGCTGCGTGACCTGGCTGAAATGGGCCTGCCGACCGCGACCGAAGCCCTCGACCCGATTTCCCCGCAGTACCTGCAGGACCTGATCAGCTGGTCGGCCATCGGCGCGCGCACCACCGAATCGCAAACCCACCGCGAGATGGCCTCAGGCCTGTCTTCGTCGGTGGGCTTCAAAAACGGCACCGATGGCGGCCTGACCGTAGCGATCAACGCCCTGCAGTCGGTTTCCAGCCCGCACCGTTTCCTCGGCATCAACCAGGAAGGTGGCGTGTCCATCGTCACCACCAAAGGCAATGCCTACGGCCACGTAGTGCTGCGCGGTGGCAACGGCAAGCCGAACTACGATTCGGTGAGTGTTGCCGTTTGTGAGCAGGAACTGACCAAAGCCGGCATACGCCCGAACATCATGGTCGATTGCAGCCACGCCAACTCCAACAAGGACCCGGCCCTGCAACCGCTGGTGATGGACAACGTCGCCAACCAGATTCTTGAAGGCAACCAGTCGATCGTCGGCCTGATGGTGGAAAGCCACCTGGGCTGGGGCAACCAGTCGATTCCCAAGGACCTCAGCCAGCTCAAGTACGGCGTGTCCATTACCGATGCCTGCATCGATTGGGAAAGCACCGAGAAAACCCTGCGCGGCATGCACGCCAAGCTTAAGGATGTGCTGCCTAAGCGTCAGCGCGGCTGATTGCACCGGCTGTAACAAAAACGGGCTTATGTGTATGCATAAGCCCGTTTTTTATACCTGCTAATTACGCGTCTTGCTTGCCCCAGTTAAGAATCGCCAAGGTCAGCAAGCCCGCAACAATCCCCCAGAACGCCGAGCCCACCGAAAACAGGGTCATGCCCGAGGCGGTTACCAGAAAGGTGATCAGCGCCGCTTCACGCTCTTTCGGCTCGCTCATGGCCTGAGTCAGGCCGCCGATGATTGAAGCGAACAGCGCCAGTGCTGCGATGGACAGGATCAGGGCTTTCGGTAGCGCGGCAAACAACGCCGCCAGGGTGGCGCCGAAGATGCCGGCGATGCCGTAGAACACCCCGCACCAGATGGCGGCTGTGTAGCGTTTTTTCGGGTCTTCGTGGGCTTCCGGGCCGGCGCAGATCGCTGCGCTGATAGCGGCCATATGAATGCCATGGCTGCCAAAGGGCGCCAGCAGCATGGATGTCAGCCCGGTGGTGGTGAGCAGCGGGCTGGCTGGAACGTCATAGCCATTGGCGCGCAGCACAGCCATGCCCGGCAAGTTCTGCGAGGCCATGGCGACGATAAACAGTGGAATGCCGATGCTGATGACCGCTGCCAGGGAGAAGCTCGGTGTGGTCCATTCCGGCACCGCCAGTTGCAGCTCGAAGTGCTCGAAATTGAGCAGGCCGAAGACCGCAGCCAGCACGCTGCCAACAATCAGTGCCGCAAGCACCGCATACCGCGGTAGCAGCCGTTTACCCAACAAGTAAGCGAGCAACATCGCCACCACCAGCAGCGGCTGCTGTTCGGCGGCCACGCAGATTTCCAGACCGATTTTGAACAGCACGCCCGCCAGCAGCGCTGCCGCAATTGAACCGGGAATGCGCCGCATGAGGCGGTCAAACGTGCCCGTCAGGCCGATCAGCACAATCAGCCCGGAGGCGAAGATATAGGCGCCAATTGCCTCGCTATACGGCACGCCGGGCAGACTGGTGATCAGCAGGGCCGCGCCAGGGGTGGACCAGGCGATCATGATCGGCGCGCGGTAGCGCAGCGACAGGCCGATGCAGCAGATCGCCATACCAATCGACAGCGCCCAAATCCACGATGAAATCTGCCCGTTGGTCAGCCCTGCGGCCTGGCCAGCCTGGAACATCAGCACCAGCGAGCTGGTGTAGCCGGTGAGCATGGCGATAAACCCGGCGACTACCGCCGAGGTCGAGGTGTCGGCCAGCGGCCGTAGGCGGGTTTGCGGCAGGTCGTGCATCAGAGCAGTCCGGTGTCGGCGAAGATGGGGTACAGCGAGGCTACCAGCAGCATGGCCATGCCGATATTGAAGATGCGCAGCGCTCGGGCGTTGCTCAGCCAGTTGCGCAGCAGGCTGCCGGCCACCGTCCACAGGCCGACGCTAGGGCAGTTGACCAGGGCGAACAGCGCCGCGATCAGCAGCACATTGATTACGAAGTTTTCCTGCGGGGTGTAGGTGGTGATAGCGCCGATGGCCATGATCCAAGCTTTCGGGTTGACCCACTGAAAGGCCGCTGCCTGCAAAAAGGTAAACGGCTTGCCCACCGGCTTTCCGCCATCCTGCGGTGCACCGGAGCCGGCAATCTTCCAGGCCAGGTACAGCAGGTAGGCCGCGCCCAGATAGCGCAACACGTCATACAGCAGCGGCACTTGTTCGAACAGCTGGCCCAAGCCGAGACCGACCGAAGCCACCAGCAGCATAAAGCCCAGGCTGATGCCGAACATGTGCGGCAGGCTGCGGCGTAGGCCGAAATTCACCCCGCTGGCGAGCAGCATCATATTGTTAGGGCCCGGCGTCACCGAGGTGACAAAGGCAAAGGCGATAAAGGCGAGCAACAGTTCGGTGGTCATGGCGCAGCACTCAGGAGCAGTGCTGATCAGCCTAGGGGGAGATGCTCAGAGCGTCGCGGTACAGCGATGCAGGCAATGGGCGGTACAGTTTTAGTTGGCTCGGTTGCAGCGTCAGTACAGTTTTGCCGAGGATGCTCTCTCAGCCTTCATTTGCGCTGTTGTGCAGGGTTTGGTTGACCTGCAACCAGCCGCTCACGGCTGTTTCTCCGGCTTCACTGAACGCCCGTTGCAGCAGCTTGGCCTGTTCACGGCGCAGAGCCTGTTCCAGCTTGGCGCCTTCAGCAGTAAAACCGAGTAGGCGTTTGCGCTTGTCGTCTTCAGCGGCAAGGCTCTGCACCAGGTTCATTTCCAGCAGCTGGCGCAGCGGGGTATTCAGCGCCTGTTTGCTTACACCCAGGTAGCCGAGCAGCTCTTTCATGCTCAGGCCGGGGTACTTGGCGATAAAGAACAGAATGCGGTGATGCACGCGCGACAGGCCGCGGCGCGCCAGCATCTCATCGGCCTTGGCGGTAAACGCCTGGTAACCGAAGAAGAACGCTTCCATGGCGGTCTGTTGAGTGTTTGGATTTTTAAGGTCAAGCATGTTGACGTATCCAGGCTGATCGTCGTAGCTTCTGTCAAACAGAGCTTTGGTCAAACAGTTTGACCTATTTTTATTTGCCTTCGCTACCGGTGTATCCATGGCCTTCTCCGAACGTGTTGCCCGCCTGAAAAGCTCCCTGATCCGTGAAATCCTGGCTGCCGCGCAGCGTCCAGAAGTGATGTCGTTTGCCGGCGGTCTGCCGGCCGAGCCGATGTTACCGCGGGTGGAATGGGCGGATATGCCCACCAGCATGGGGCAATACGGCACCAGCGAAGGCGAGCCTGAGCTGCGTGAAGCGATTGCTGAAGAGGCGCGCGCCTTGGGCGTACCCTGCGACGCCAGCCAGGTACTGATCGTCAGCGGTTCGCAGCAAACCCTGGATCTGGCCAGCAAGCTGTTTATCGATCCGGGTACCGAGGTGTTGCTGGAGGCGCCGACTTACCTCGCGGCATTGCAGGCTTTTCAGTTGTTCGGCGCCGATTGCATCGCTGTGCCGCAGGAAGCCGATGGCCCGCAGATCGATGCGTTGCGCGAGCGGCTGCAGAACCACAAGCCGGCTTTCGCCTATTTAATCCCAACTTTCCAGAACCCTTCGGCGGTGCGCTACAGCGAAGCCAAGCGCGATGCGGTGGCAGCCTTGCTCGATGAGTTTGGCGTGACCCTGATCGAAGATGAGCCTTACCGTGAACTGGTGTTTGATGATGGCAGCGCCACGCCGATTGTCAGCCGCCTTAAGCAGGCCAGCTGGATCTACACCGGCACCGTGTCGAAAACCCTGCTGCCTGGCCTGCGCGTCGGTTACCTGATCGCCACTCCAGACCTGTACCCCTATTTGCTGCGGTTGAAACAGTCCGCTGACCTGCACACCAACCGTATTGGTCAGTGGCAGGCGCTGCAATGGCTGGGCACGCGGCATTACCGCGAACACTTGGCCGAATTGCGTGATTTCTACCGGGTGCGCCGTGATGCCATGCAGGACGTGCTGGTTGAGCATTTCAGCGACCTGGCCGACTGGCAGATTCCTCAAGGTGGGCTGTTCTTCTGGCTGACCCTCAAGCAGCCGCTGGATACGCGTACGCTGCTGGCGCCGGCGCTGGCGCAGAACGTGGCGTTTATGCCGGGCGAACCGTTCTTTATTGATCCGGACGCTAACCCCGGGCATTTGCGGCTTAACTTCAGCCACGTTGCGCCGGAGCGCCTGAGTGAAGGCCTCAAGCGCCTGGCCGAGGTGATTCGCCAGGCACAAGCAAGCTAGTCCACGCGTTAAGCAGGTTAGGAGGAGGGCGATATGTATAAGGTCTATGGCGATTACCGCTCGGGCAACTGCTACAAGGTCAAGCTGATGCTGCACCTGCTGGATCAGCCCTATGAGTGGATCCCGATTGATATCCTCAAGGGCGAAACCCAGAGCGACGCCTTCCTGGCCAAGAACCCCAACGGCAAGATCCCGGTGCTTGAGCTGGACGACGGCACCTGCCTGTGGGAGTCCAATGCCATCCTCAACTTCCTCGCCGACGGCAGCGCGTTTCTACCCAGCGAGCCGCGTCTGCGCACTCAGGTGCTGCAGTGGCAGTTTTTCGAGCAATACAGCCACGAGCCTTACGTCGCGGTGGCACGCTTCATCCAGCTGTATCAGGGCCTGCCCGAAGCGCGCCGCAGCGAGTACGAAGAGTGCCATGTGCGCGGTCATAAGGCACTCAAGGTGATGGAGAAGCAGCTGCAGCGCACGCCGTATCTGGTTGGCGAGAATTTCTCGATTGCCGATATCGCCCTGTACGCCTACACCCATGTGGCGGATGAAGGCGGCTTTGATCTGACGCCCTATCCGGCCATTCGCGCTTGGCTGGAGCGGGTTGCCAGCCATCCGCGTTATGTCGGTATGCTCGACTGATAGCTGTCGGATCAGCTGAGAGGTGAGAGGCGCTGCGCTTTCTCACTGCTCAGTCGCCAGCTCGACGTAAAAAGCACTTATCATTCAACGATCTATCTTCTGGCTGGATCGCTAATGCCATCTGCTGTTCAGCGCTATAAGCGGCTGTTGTCCGCTGCACTGGCGCGCTACTTTCCCCATACCACAGCTTATCTGCGTGCCGAGCGTGAGGCGGCGGCGCAGTTAAAAAAGCCTGCACCAAGGGCCAAAAAAGCCGCTAGCAAGGGTCAATCTGCTGGCACGAGACCGCCGGCAAATCCGCGCCGCGCTGCGAGTAAACCACGCTCTCAAGGCATTTACGGGCCGGCCATGCTGACAGTTGATGCCGCGCAAGCTCAGGCTATGCGCGAGCAGGTGGCGCAGGCGGTGACGGCGGGGCTGCTCAGTGCGCCATCGGATGAACAGTGGGCGATGATCCTCAGCAATCATCCGCTTACGCGCATCTTCGCCGGGGCCGGTTCGGGCAAATCCACCACGTTGGTGCTGCGGGTGGTGTTTATGTTCTGTCACCTGGGCATCAAGCCCGAGCAGCTGACGGTGATTTCCTTTACCAATGCCTCCTGTGCCGAGCTGCGTGAGCAGTTGCTCAAGGTGTTGGGCTTCTTCAACTACCCCTTTGATGCCGCCCAGGCGCGTCAGTCTGTGCGTACGTTTCACTCGGCCATGGGCAGCGTGGCCAAGGGCGTACTGAACAATCCACGCTGGTTCGAACAGCTGGACGACCCGCAGGCGGCGAGCCGCGAACTGGATAACCCACTGAGCGCCGGACGGCTGCGCCCTGCCCAACAGCGTCTGCTCAAGCAGGCTTACCAGCAGTGCTATGCCGAGCAGCCGGAATTTCGCAAGCGGGTGCATAGCCTGCTGCAATTACCCTTGCCGCCGGCTGAGAGTAAGCGTCTGCCGAAGGCGCCGTTGGATGCCTACAAGCTGTCGGGCGAATTCAGTGCTGCGCCGCTCTATGAAGCGTTCTACGCCCAGGCCGGGTTTGCCGAAAGCATCGGCGTTGAGCTGTCGACTATGCAGCCGCAACGCCTCGACACTGCAATACCAGTGCGTGAGTTTCTTGAGGCATTGCTGCTGTTCTGGCCCTATTTCCAGCGCGCTTTGCAGGAGCAGGGGCTGTTGACCTTTAACGCCGCCTTTGCCCAGCTGACGGCAAGGCTGAATGCAGACGGGCAGGGCGTGGCCGCGTCACTGCTTGCGCCGTTCAGCCATCTGCTGATCGATGAGTTTCAGGACATCTCGCCGCAGATCGTTCAGTGGCTGCAGGCCGTGCAGCGCACGCTGGCCGGGCAGGGGGCTGCGGTCAGTCTGATGGCCATCGGCGATGACTGGCAGTCGATCTACGGCTGGCGCGGCAGTTCGCCGGAGCTATTTATCGACTTTGATCGGCACTTTCCCGGGAAAGGTAAAGCCAAGCGCAGCGCCGTGCTGACCCTGGCCAACAACTACCGTTCGATTGAGCCGATTATTCGTGACGCTGAAGCGCTGCTGGGCGACGTGCAGCACAAACAGGCAAAGGCCAGCCAGGCGATTAAAGCCGCGCAGCCGGGCGATCATGGCGTGCGCCTGATTCAGCGTTTCGACAGCAAGGCACGCCTGCCGGAGCTGCTCAAACAGATCAGCGCGCAGTGCGCTTACGCCGCCGAGCGCAACAGCCGCGAACGGAATGCCGTGCTGCTACTGAGCCGGCGGAATGAGCCACTGCAAGCCATTACCGCGCAGCTGGACAAGCAGCTGCCGGTCAAGGCCTACACCATCCACCGCGCCAAGGGCCTGCAGGCCGAAGTTGCGATCATCCTCGATGACTGCCAACCACCCGAGCCGCACCCGCTGCGCAATGCGCTGTACGCCTACTCGGGCTTCTTCAGCAACAGCTACGACCAGGCCATGCAGGATGAAAGCTTGCGCCTGGCCTATGTGGCGATCACCCGTGGGGTAAGCCGGGTGTTCTGGTATTGCCAGAAGACTCAGGGCGCAACGCTGGTTTTGGCGGGGCGCAAATGATAGACGCTGTCAGGTATCGCGCAGCAGGTCATGAGTGTTGAGCAAGTCGTAGGCGATCTGTGGGCGTTTCTCCAGACCTCTGCGGATGGCCGTGGGGATCGATTGACGGGTTTTGCGGCACAGTCCTGGCAACTCATCGATCTGAATGGCAATGCCGCGCATGCTGCGTACTTCATTGAAGCCTGGGGCAACCGCGACACGCACGCCGAGTTGTTCGTAGATGCGCCGCTGCAGCTTCTCCAGGTCCGCCAGGCTCTCGAGATTTTCCAGGCGCTCTAGCAGGCGCTTTTCCTCGGTGCGGGTGAGCAACAGAATGCGCAAATCGCTATTGGCTTGCTGCAACAGTTGCTCGCGCCCGCAATCGCAGGCACCGGGTGGGCAGGGTTGGCGCAAGGGTAGGGTGCTGGTCATGGGCTCCGATCATAGCCAGCTGCGGGGGCTTTTGCCCATGCTCAGGCATGGACAAAGCTGTTATTGGGCGGATAATCCGTCTCCATATCTTTGCCTACGACAACATCCAACGCCATGCGCTCACTGCGAACTGCCCTGATTTGCATGCTGATGCTCGCCTTGCCAGCGCAGAGCATGGCCGCTCTCAGCATGCAGTTATGCGCGGTAACCCCGCAGATCGGGGCGATGGCCAAGGCTGATGCGCAAATGGCGGCGCACCACCCGGGCGCGATGGCCATGGCTCAGCCGGCTGAGGCGTCTGCCCATGGCCAACATCACGCCGGCGACAACTCCAGCAAGTCCCTACCTGCCGCCGATAACAGCCTGTGCAGCCTTTGCGTATTCTGTGTCGGTGCGGTGGCCCTGAGCACGGTTATTGTCAGTAATTCTCCACTGCAAGCAGTCGAGCCGTCCCTGGCGCGACTGGATCAGTTTGTCGGCTTTATCAGCGAACCCCTCGAACGTCCGCCTCGGTTATTTCTCGTCTGAACACCGTGTTGTTGTGTGTGGCCTGCTCTGTTGCGCGGCCTGCTCACAGCGTTTATTCAGTTTTTAGTTCGAGAAAGTAACCATGAGTACATCTTCAAATTCCGTTGCCTTGCTGTTGAGTCTGGGGCTGCTGTTGGACAGCGGCGCTGCGTGGGCCGCTGGCGAGCATCACGGCGGGCATCACGCAGCAGCGCCGGCCAAGAAGCAGAAGGCCTGGGGGATTGCCGGCGAGCCGGAGCAGGTCAGTCGTACCATCGAGATCAGCATGAACGATCAGATGCGTTTCAGCCCCGATCAGCTTGACGTCAAGCAGGGCGAAACCATCCGCTTTGTTCATCGCAACGAGGGGCAGGTTATGCACGAGTTCGTGCTCGGCACCCAGGCTGAGTTACAGGCGCATGCTGCGATGATGGCGACATCTGCTGGCATGCAGCATGAATCAGCGGATATGACGCATGTGGCACCTGGACAGCGCGAGGAGGTTATCTGGACCTTCAACCGTGTCGGTGAATTCGACTTTGCCTGCCTGATTCCCGGCCACTACCAGGCCGGAATGGTCGGCAAGGTAAGAGTGCTGGCGAACTGAATACGTTGGGCTGAGTGATCAGCCATAGTGCGCAAACAACCGGGGCCGCTAAGCGGCCCCGGTTGTTTGTTCAGACTGCAGCGAAGCGCTCATCGAGATAAGCGATGATCGCTTTGGACTCGTACAGCCAGGTGCTCTGGCCGTTTTCTTCGATGCGCAGGCACGGCACCTTGATCTTGCCGCCTTGTTGCTCCAGCTCACTACGTGCCTGGGCGTCGTTCTTGGCGTCGCGCAGGGCCACCGGCACATTCAGCTTGTGCAGGGTGCGGCGGGTTTTTACGCAGAACGGGCAGGCGTGGAACTGGTACAGCGCGAGGTTGCTGGCGCTTTGCTCGACCGCAGCCTGAGCTTCTGGAGTACGTTTAAGCTTGGCCGGACGGCTGATCCAGTCGAGGAGGATGATCAACTGGCCGAGGCCAATGCGCAGTGCCTTGATAATCATGCGGGGGCAAACCTTGGGTTGCTAAATACGGGCGCGCAGCTTACCCGAGTTTGCTGCGATTGGCCCGGCGCTGGCCGTGCTCCCGGTCGAACGGCATAATTTGCGCTCGATTGCCTGACCCTGCCGAGCCTGCGATGAAACCCGAAGACCTGTTATTGCTGGTGACCCGCGAAATGCCGTTCGGCAAATACAAAGGCCGTTTGCTCGCCGATCTGCCTGGTAACTACCTCAACTGGTTTGCCCGTGAAGGTTTCCCCCAGGGTGAAATCGGCCGGCTGCTGGCGCTGATGCAGGAGATCGACCACAACGGCCTGTCGGGTCTGCTCGACCCTTTACGCACCAAACCACGGGTGCCGTTCAAGGGCCAGTAGGCTTTCACAGCGCAATAAAAAACCGGCTTTTGGCCGGTTTTTTATTGCGCGCCATCCATGGCGGCAGGGTGTGTCGCCGTAGCGACGGTAAACAGTGCTTCGGGCAATCTGCATTGCCCAGCAGGCGCTTTACTGCGCCTGGCTGACCTCTGGGGTGAGGGCCAGCGGTGGCACTTCAACGAACTCCAGTTGCAGGCGTTCGCTGCTCCAGGCGCGGGTCTGATTAGTCAGCGCCAGGTCGTCATTCAGCTTTTGGCCGTAGGACGGGATGATTTCTTTCAGCTTGGTTTGCCATTCTGGGCTCTGCATCTCGTCCTTGAAGATCTTCTCCAGCACCGAGAGCATGATCGGTGCGGCGGTCGAGGCGCCTGGCGAGGCACCGAGCAGCGCGGCGATGCTGCCATCAGCGGCGCTGACCACTTCGGTGCCGAACTGCAGAATGCCGCCGTGTTCGGCGTCTTTCTTGATGATCTGCACGCGCTGACCCGCCTGGATCAGTTCCCAATCCTCCGATTTGGCATTGGGGAAGTACTCGCGCAGCGAATCCATGCGGTCTTCCTGGCTGAGCATCAGTTGGCCCATCAGGTAGGTGCTGAGCGAGAAATTATCGATGCCGGCGTGGGTCATCGGCAGGATGTTGTCGGTGGTCAGGGCGCTGAAGGTGTCGAGCAGCGAGCCGTTTTTCAGAAACTTGGTGGAGAAGGTGGCGAACGGTCCGAACAGCAGCACCTTCTGGCCCTCGATTACACGGGTGTCGAGGTGCGGTACGGACATCGGCGGCGAACCGACCGAAGCTTTGCCGTAAACCTTGGCCTGATGCTGCGCGACGATTTCCGGGTTGCTGGTGGCCAGGAACGAACCGCCGACCGGGAAGCCAGCATAGCCTTCGGCCTCGCTGATGCCGGACATTTGCAGCAGTTTCAGTGCGGCGCCGCCGGCGCCGATAAACACAAACTTGGCGTTGATGGTTTTCTCGGCGCCGCCGTTGGCCAGGTCGGCCACCAGCACGTTCCAGGTGTTGTCGGCATTGCGCTCGATACCGCGCACTTCATGCTGCAGGTTAAGGCTGACGTTGTCCTGCTGGCTCAGCGAATCGAACAGCTGGCGGGTGATTTCGCCAAAGTTGACGTCGGTGCCGATCGAGACGCGGGTGGCAGCAAGCTTTTGCCCAGGCTCGCGGCCTTCCATCACCAGCGGCACCCACTGCTTGATCTGCTGCGGGTCCTCGGAATATTCCATGCCACGGAACAGCGAACTGGCTTGCAGGGCGGCATGGCGCTTCTTGAGGAACTCGACGTTGTCATCACCCCAGACAAAGCTCATGTGCGGCACGTTGTTGATAAACGAAGGCGGATTGTTCAGCACCTTGCGTTCAATCTGATAGGCCCAGAACTGTTTGGAAATCTCGAAGGATTCGTTGATTGCCACCGCCTTGCTGATATCGATGCTGCCATCGGCCAGCTCGGGGGTGTAGTTCAGCTCGCAGAAGGCCGAGTGGCCGGTGCCGGCGTTATTCCAAGCATTGGAGCTTTCATCAGCGACGCGGTCGAGGCGTTCGTAAATGTCTATGCTCCAGCCGGGCTCCAGTTCATTGAGGTAGGTGCCCAGGCTGGCACTCATGATGCCGCCGCCAATCAGCAGAACATCCACGGATTTTTCCGGCTCTGGGTGCTTGGCGCAGCCGATCACGCTCAGGCACAGCAGGGTCAATAGGAGCTTTTTCATTAAACCAACCATTTCAATCGGTGAAGTCAAAGTGACGACCTGCGCCGACACGGGATCAGGCGTGTGGCAATAGCGTGCTGGCCCGTCGGCGAGCGACAGGCGCGGGGCAGGGTGTGCAGGGCGTCGTGTGCATAACGGCAGCGGCCCAAGGCGCGGCGACTGGCGTTGCCTGGGCTAATCGCAAGAAGCATGCCCGCCACTGCAAAGCGTTGGACTGCGGCGCGCTGCCGCAGTTGCACTGGGTTGCTCGACGGCTCTAGGTGGCGTGATCTCGCCATGCTCGGGCGGATTTATTGCGACTTTTGGCGGAATCTCGCCGCTTGCTTTGAGGATGTGCAGGCAGAAAAAAACCGGCGTGGGGCCGGTTTCTTCTGACTCAGAGCTTGATCAGTTATTGATCAGGCTGAGGAACTCACTGCGTGTGGCGGCGTTTTCACGGAACTCGCCGAGCATCACCGAGGTGACCATGGAGGAATTCTGCTTCTCCACGCCACGCATCATCATGCACATGTGCTGCGCTTCGATCACCACTGCAACGCCGAGGGCGCCGGTGACCTGCTGGATGGCTTCGGCGATTTGCCGGCTGAGGTTTTCCTGGATCTGCAGGCGGCGTGCGTACATGTCGACGATGCGGGCGACTTTCGACAGGCCGAGCACCTTGCCGTTGGGGATATAGGCGACATGGGCCTTGCCGATAAAAGGCAGCAGGTGATGTTCACACAGCGAGTACAGCTCGATGTTCTTTACCAGCACCATTTCGCTGTTGTCGGAGCTGAACAGCGCGCCGTTGGTGACTTCTTCGAGCGTTTGCTGATAGCCCTTGCACAGGTACTGCATGGCTTTGGCGGCGCGCTTGGGCGTATCGAGCAGGCCTTCGCGGGATACGTCTTCGCCAAGTTGGCCAAGGATCTCGGTGTATTGCTGTTCCAGGGACATGGACAATCTCGTAGGTCTTTCTGAAGGGCGCAGGTTAGGCCGCGAGGGTCGGGCTGGCAAGTGCGCAGGCTGCCAGCCGCAGTGGCTTATTCGTCGCGGCCATCCATCATGGTGCGCTTGAGCATCACATACACCGCGCCGGTGCCGCCGTGTTTGGCCAGGCAGGAGGTGAAACCGAGCACTTGTGGGTGTTGGCGCAGCCAGGTGTTGACGTGGCTTTTGATCATCGGCTTACGGCCGTCCATGCGCACCGCCTTGCCGTGAGTAATGCGCACGCAGCGCACCTCCAGTTTGTTGGCCTCGGCGATAAACTCCCATAGGGTGTCGCGGGCTTTTTCCACGCTCATGCCGTGCAGGTCAAGGCTGCCCTCAAAGCTGATCTGGCCCAGCTTGAGCTTGCGCATCTGGCCGTCCTGTACGCCGTTGCCGGCCCAGTACAGCGGGTCTTCGGCGCCGACGTCGATTACGAACTGGTCGGACAGGCCGTCGACCTTGATTGAATCCACGCGCGCCGTAGCCGCCTGGCGCAGGGTGGCCAACTGGGCGCGGTTAGGTTTTGGTTTGCCGGTGTCGGCGCGGTCATGCTTGATCGGTTTGACGCCGCGCAACTCGGCTTTGAATAGGGAAAAATCGTCGTCTTGCATTTAGGGTCTGTTACCGTTTTGTCGTGGCTGCGCCGGAGCCTGTTTTAGCGCGAGGCAAGGCACGAGACGCGAAGTTTGGTGTTCCAAATGAGTGTCGAGAAACGCAGTATCGCGCTAAAACAGGCCCGGCCCTTCGGGTTGCGCGAAAAATCTCGCCATGCGGTGTTGGAGGTCTTGGCAAGGGAGCGACCATTACCTGCGTCCTCCGCCTAGCCTGGCGAGATTTTACGCGGCAACGCGGCTCGCGACAAAACGGTAACAGACCCTAGATCTCCGCGAAGGCCGTTAGTGTAACCAAGCTGCCCGGTACTCAGTCGCGCTTTTTCATCAGATGCGGGGCCATGCTCAGGTCGCTGGGACGGCGCAGGCGGCGTCGGCAGCGGCGCCAGAGCAGCACGCCGAAGGTCAGCAACAGCAGCCCAATCACTACAAAAACGCTGGCGGCGGCTGGCGATTCGTTCAGGGGGCCGAGCGCAGCAGGTTGGCCGAGCAGGGTGGCGATGCCCGCCATGCTCAACAGTATGCCGAATGTGGCAAACAACGCTGCTAGGCCAGCGCCGAGGCGCAGGCGCCAGTTGCTGGCATTGCGTGGGCGCAGGCGGCGTGCATCAAAACCATCGGAGTGTTTCATTCCGATTTCCTCATGCCAAGTTCCTCGGTGGCTATCGGCGGTATGACCGGCCCGGGCTGGCGGGGTTCAACTTCGCCGTTCAGCCGCTGTGCAAGTTGCGAACTGCTGCGCGCTGGCGGTGAATCAGATCAGCGCACTGGCGCGCGGCACCACGGCCGCGAAATTGTCGCCCAGGGCGATCATCTCGGCACGGTGCATGTCGGCCGCGCTGATGACGTGGCCGTCTGGGGTTGGCAGGTCACGGGTGGCACAGGCGGCATCGACTACGGTGCAGCGGTAACCATAGTCCTTGGTGGCGCGCACGGTGGTGCTGATGCTCGAATGAGTCATAAAGCCGCAGACGATCAGGTCCAGATGCCCCAAGGCCTGTAGGCGCTCGTGCAAGTCGGTGCCGTTGAATGCGTTGGGCATGCGTTTCTCAATGACCAGCTCCCCCGGCAGCGGAGCAGCTTCCGGAAGGTGATGGCCACGTGGGCCGCGTGGGTCGAGCAGGCCGTCAGGAATACCCAGGTGTTTGACGTGAACAATGGCACTGCCTTGTGCGCGAGCGGCTGCGAGCAGCTTGGCGATTTCTTCCAACGCGGCATCCAGCCCCGGGAGTTGCAACACGCCGCTGCGGTATTCCTCTTGCGCATCAATGATCAGCAAGGTCGCATTGCTCAGGCTGGCGGGGGCATGGCCGCGGCCAGTGAGGGCGAACATGGTTTTAGGGGCGGACATGGCAGGAACTCCAGGCTGGCATGGACAGTGGGTCTATTGTCCGCCTGTGCTGCGCTGCTGTGAACCTTTGTGGTCGATGATCTTGCGTACTACCTATACGGCGAGCAGAATCGAGGGGCTGCCGAGGAACGGCGATTTCAAGCAAAGGAGCTGCAATATGAGCCTGATTGCACTGTTTTCCGAACATTTCTGGCTGTTGTTTGCCGTGGCGATTTCCATCGCTGTGCTGCGCGAATTGCACCTTAAACGAGACTAATGGTGGTGTGCGCCAACGCCGCATTCATCGACAAACGCCAGGGCATGCCCTGGCGCTTTCGTTTTAATAGAGGCCAAACAGTTCGAACTGCAGGTACCAGATACCCAGCGAGCCGAAGAAGTTGACCAGAATGGCCGGCAGAAACTTCAGGTGCACGGCGAAGCTGTAGGTCTTGTCCAGAGACATCGCCATGACTCCCGCAGCGGAGCCGACCACCGTCAGCGAGCCGCCAATCCCCACCATCAGCGCATTCAGCGCCCACTGATTGAGCCCCAGTTGCGGGTTGGACATCAGCGCAGCCGCTTCCACAGGCACGTTGTCCATAACACCGGACGCGACCCCTAGCACCACGTTAACGGCGGTGGGGTGCAGCACTTCGAACAGCCGCGAGATATATGACAGCCAGCCGACGTGGTTAAGGCAGGCCACCGAAGTGATGATGCCGATAAAGAACAGCAGCGCGTTCCACTCGACCTTTTGCAGCTGATCCTGCCACGGCAATTCAATCCCGCGTCGCATCAGCAGCCAGGCATACAGGGCGACGATGCCCAGGCCGATGCCGATGGCAAACTCGATGCTGACTTTCAGCACGATATTGCACAGCACCGCGCCAAACACGGCGAAGAAACCGACTATCGCCAGGCCTGCGCCGCCGGGTTTGAGTGCGGATTCGGCCTGGTCAGCCACTTGAATCAAGTCCTGGCCAGTGAGTTTGCGCAGGTAAAAGAAATGCAGGGTCGCGGCAAACAGCAACCAGCCGATCAAGGCTGAGGGGATCAGCAACAGCAGGCCGGCAATGCTGATCTTGCCGGCCAGCACCACCATCAAGCTGGTCGAGGTGCCAAGGAACCACACCCCGGAGTTGGAGGCGACCACGATGTTGCACAGCGAGATATGGGTATAGCGCTGATTGGTCGATATGTTTTTCACCGTCTTGCCGAAGATCATCGCCGTGGTGATGTTATTGAGAAACGGTGAGAGCAGCGCCGACAGCGCGCCTGTGGCCCAGAACATACCGCGCGCACCGAGGCCCTTACGCATCAGGTAGCCATTGAGCGCGGTGAAGACGTTCCTCTCGTTGAGCAGCTCGACCACCATCCACATAAACGCCATAAAGGCGATCAGACCGAACAGTTCTTCCTTGATCTCGCTCTGCGCATGCAGAAAGAACTGAAAACCATTGGGGTCGTAAAGCGCGTAGTGGGCACCGATAACGATCAAGCCGGACATCATGAACATCGCCGGTTTGAACTTATCCATCTCCAGTTGTGCTTCAAAAACGATTAGCGTCATGCCAATCAAAAATATCGCCAGCACGAGCAAGCCCGTGATCGAGAACGGATCTATGACCATTTTTAGGAATGTCTTGAGAAGGGAGGGGAAGGGTTTGGAATTGGTAACAAAATTATACTGATGCGTATGAGGCTTGGGCAGGCCTACTTTGTGACTGTGGCGGCCTATCTAGTCATTAATGCGTCGCGTGGCTTAACTAGCGCTACACCCGGCGCGAGTGCGCGCGTCAGGCTGCTAGAATGGCGCTCTTTTTTTGTGGAGAGCTGCCGTGACTGACGCTACACATGCCTACCCAACCCGCCTGCGTACCGTGCGCGACTACATTCGCTGGGCAGTCAGTCGGTTTCATGGCGAGGAGCTGTTCTTCGGCCACGGCACCGACAATGCCTGGGATGAAGCCCGCCAGCTGGTGCTCGGTGCCCTGCACCTGCCTTACGAAATTGCCGACAGCTACCTCGATTGCCGCCTGGAAGACGCCGAACATGCGCACCTGCATGCTTTGCTCGCACGGCGCATCGATGAGCGCGTACCGACCGCATACCTGCTGGGTGAGGCCTGGTTCTGCGGCATGCCGTTCATTGTTGATGAGCGTGTGCTGATTCCACGCTCACCGATTGGCGAGTTGATCGAGCAGCACTTCGAGCCCTGGCTGGCGATGGAGCCGGCACGGATTCTCGATTTGTGCACCGGCTCGGGCTGCATTGGCATTGCCTGTGCCTACGAGTTTCCCGAGGCCGAAGTGGTGCTGGGTGATCTGTCGTTTGAGGCGCTGGAAGTGGCCAATCAGAACATCGAGCGCCACGGCCTTGAGGACCGCGTGTACACCGTGCAAGGCGATGGTTTTGCTGGGCTGCCAGGCCAGCGTTTTGACCTGATCGTATCCAACCCGCCTTATGTGGATGCTGAGGATTTCGCCGACATGCCGGCCGAATACCAGCACGAGCCTGAGCTGGGCCTGGCCTGCGGTGACGATGGCCTAGACCTGGTGCGGCGCATGCTCGCCGAGGCGGCAGATCATCTGACCGAAAAGGGCGTGCTGATTATCGAAGTCGGCAATAGCCAGGTGCATGTGGAGGCGCTGTACCCGGAAGTCGATTTCACCTGGCTGGAATTCGAGCGTGGCGGTCACGGCGTATTCCTGCTCGCTGCTGCGCAATGCCGTGAGCATCAGGCGCTGTTCCGTCAGCGCCTGCAAGGTTAAGAACCGGTTCTCAGCGCAGCGCTAGATGGCGGCTGAGCAGGGCGCGCAAAGCGGCCGGTTTGACTGGCTTGGGCAGGTAATCCAAGCCGGCGGCATGCACCTGAGCGATCAGCTCGGGGCGGCCGTCGGCGCTGATCACCACACCCGGTAGCGGCTCGCCCAAGCGCGTTCTTAGCCAGGCCATCAGCTCGGTGCCGGTTTCGCCGTCATCCAGGTGGTAGTCCACCAGTGCCAGCTGCGGCCGCACGTTTTCACTCAGCAGGTGCTCGCACTCCAAGCGATTGCGTGCCGTCCACACCTGGCACCCCCAACGTGACAGCAGGCTGTGCATGCCGGCGAGGATGCTGTCCTCGTTGTCGATACACAGCACCTGGATGCCGGCCAGTGCTTGTCCATTCTGCTCGGGTTGGCTGAGCAGCTCCGGCGGTTCGGCGTGCAAGGCCAGGGGGATGGTGACGCTGAATACGCTGCCTTTGCCTGGCCAAGAGCGTACTTCCAGCTGATGACCGAGCACTCGGCACAGGCCGTCAGCAATCGCCAGGCCCAGGCCCAGGCCTTTTTCGGCGCGGGTCTGGTGGCTGTCCAGGCGTTTGAATTCCTCGAAAATCACCTTGCGCTTATCCTCGGGAATGCCCGGCCCGCGATCCCAGACTTCCAGACGCAGTTGCTGCCCCTGACGGCGTACGCCGAGCAGCACACGGCCTTTGGCGTAGCGGAAGGCGTTGGTCAGGAAGTTCTGCAGGATGCGCCGCAGCAGTTTGATATCGCTGTCGACCCGCAGGCGGCTGCCGCGCAGGCGGAAGTCCACGCCGTGTTCGGCAGCCAGCACCCTGAACTCCGCACCCAGGGTGTCGAACAAATTGTTCAGCATAAAGGCATGACGGTCCGGAGTGATGCGGCCGTTTTCCAAGCGCGAGATGTCCAGCAGGTCGCTGATCAGGTCTTCGGCCGAGCGCAGCGAGCTGTCTAGGTGGCGCACCAGTTCACGGGCATCGGCGGGCAGGGCGTCGTCCTGATGGGACAGGGCGGCGGAGAACAACCGCGCAGCATTCAACGGCTGCATCAGGTCATGGCTGACGGCGGCCAGAAAGCGGGTTTTCGACTGGTTGGCGGCTTCGGCTACGCCCTTGGCTTCGGTCAGCGCTTGGTTCAGTTGTGACAGCTCCTGGGTGCGCTCGCTAACGCGTTGTTCCAGGCCTTCGTTGGCGTCTTTCAGTGCGCGCTCGGCTTCACGGAACTCGGTGATATCAGTGAAACTCATGACAAAACCGCCGCCAGGCATGGGGTTGCCGATCAGCTCGATCACCCGGCCATTGGGGAACAGTCGCTCTGAAGTGTGCGCCGTGCCCTGGCGCATCCAGTACAGGCGTTTGCTGACGTGCTCCTCGATATCTCCGCCGCCGAGCAGGCCGCGTTCGGCGTTGAAGCGGATCAGTTCAGCCACCGGGCGGCCGACATACACCTGGCCCTCGGGGTAATTGAACAGCTCTATATAACGGTGGTTCCAGGCCACCAAGCGCAGCGATTGGTCGACCACGCTGATGCCCTGGGTGATGTTCTCGATGGCGCCTTGCAGCAGTGCGCGGTTGAACTGCAGCACTTCCGAAGCTTCGTCGACGATGCGCACCACATCCTCGACCTGCATCTCGCGGCCTTCGATGGCCGCCTTGACCACCGCGCGGGTCGATGAGGCACCGAGCACACCAGCCAGCAGGCGTTCGGTGTGGGCGATCCATTCACTGTTGGCGGTCTGGTTGGGGTCGAAGCCCTTGCCCTGGCGGTAGGCAAACCGCATAAAGCTTTGCCGCGCGCGGTCTTCACCGACAAAACGGTTGGCCAGCAGCAACAGGTCGCCGACCTGCACCGCGAGCATGCTGCGGTTACTCGGTTTGTTGCCCAGGTCATGGCCGATAAAGCGCCCGGCCTGCCAGTGCTCGGCCACGCGGGTGCGCGAGAAGTAGGAAACCCAGGCAAACAGCAGGAAGTTGCCGGCCAAGGACAGCACCACCCCACGGGTCAGCGGGTCGACCTGAAAACCAATCGGCCCGTACAGCAGGGTGTGTATGCCCGGTAAGGCATCCACCGGCCAGCCCAGGCTGCGCGATACCAGCGGCATGACCAGGGTGTAGAACCAGATCAGCGCGCCCACGAGCAGACCGGCGAATACGCCCTGGCGGTTAGCCTGCTTCCACACCAGTGCGCCGAACATCGCCGGGGCCAGCTGGCCGATGGCGGCGAAGGAGACCTGGCCGATGGTTGCCAGGCTGGCGTTGGAGCCGAGTAGGCGGTAGCACACATAGGCCAACAGCAGAATCACTACGATGCTTACCCGTCGCGCGGTGAGCATCCAGTAACGGAAGGCTTCAAAGGGCCGTTCGGTGTTCTGCCGGCGCAGCAGCCAAGGCAGCAGCATGTCGTTGGAAATCATCGTCGACAGCGCCACTGACGCGACAATTACCATGCCGGTGGCCGCCGATGCGCCGCCGATAAAGGCCAGCATGGCCAGCGCTGGATGGGCTTCGGCCAGCGGCAGGCTGATCACGAAGGAGTCGGGGGTGATACCGGCCGGCAGCAGCATCTGCCCGGCCAAGGCAATAGGCACCACAAACAACGCGGCGAGGATCAGGTAGGCGGGGAACACCCAGCGCGCCAGGCGCAGATCCTTGGGCTCGATGTTTTCCACCACGGCCACATGAAACTGACGCGGCAGGGCGATGATAGCAATCATCGCCAGCCCCGTCTGGGTCATCATCGCCGGCCAGTTCACGGTTTCTGCCCAGAAGCCCGCCAGTTCAGTGCTGGCTTTGGCCTGGCTGAACAAGTCGCCAAAACCGTTGTACAAACCGTAAGTCACAAACGTGCCGACGGCGAGGAAGGCCAGCAGTTTGACCAGTGACTCGAAGGCAATTGCCAGGACCATGCCGCGGTGGTGTTCGGTGACATCCAGGTTGCGAGTGCCGAACAATATTGTGAACAGTGCCAGCACCAGTGAGACGATCAACGCGGTGTCCTGAGCGCCGGTGCCATTGGCGCCGGCGCCTGCGCCGCTGAGCAGGTTGACCCCGAGCACGATGCCTTTGAGTTGCAAGGCGATATAGGGCAATACGCCCACCAGGCAAACCAGTGCCACTACTACAGCCAACGTCTGGGATTTGCCGTAGCGCGCGGCGATAAAGTCAGCAATCGAGGTGATGTTTTCCTGTTTGCTGATCATCACCATCTTCTGCAGCACCCAGGGGGTGAAGACCAGAACGATGATTGGGCCCAGATAAATCGGCAGGAATGACCACAGCTGCTCAGCGGCCTGGCCTACCGCGCCGAAAAACGTCCAGCTGGTGCAGTACACCGCCAGCGACAGGCTGTACACCCAGGCGCGAACCTTCGGATGCATGGGCGTGGCGCGGCGGTCGCCGTAGAAGGCGATGGCGAACAGAAGGGCCATGTAAATCAGCGCAACCGCGGCGATCAGCCCGCTAGACAGGGTCATGCAAACTCCGAAAACAAACTATAGGGGGCTGCCGGGGTCTTATCTGGCAGCGCAGCGGCTGCCCAGAGCCTACCGCATCAGCGTCGACGGCAGATGATGGGTGTCAGTCTCGCAGCAAAGTCGCGATGCGTCAGGCACGACCAAGGTCGCACTGGCGTAGAACCTGTTGCTGTTGTGGATTGTGCACACGTGTTGGCCCTGTTAGCGTGTCGCGCCTGCGACTCTGTCCGAGGAGGGACCCTATGTTCAAGCCGCAACTGATTACCCTGCAACGTGGTGGTTTGCGCATCGAGCCAATGGTCGATGCCGATATCCCGGCTTTGATCAGCCTGGCCGAAGCCAATCGCCAAGAATTGATCTACATGAGTGGCAGCCAGCGATTGGACTGGTACCGCCTAGGGTTGCTTGATCAGCGCGAAGGGCGGGCCTTGCCCTTTGTGATTCGCCTGGGCGACCAGCTGGTGGGCACTACCCGTTTCGGCGACTTTATGAACAGCTTGCCCGCCGCGGAGATTGGCTGGACCTGGCTGGATCGCAGCCAGCATGGCACGGGCCTCAATACCACCATCAAGTACCTGATGCTCAAGCACGCTTTTGAGCACTGGGGGCTGGTCCGCGTTCAGCTAAAAACCGCTGCGAGTAACCTACGCTCGCAACGTGCCATCGAAAAGCTCGGCGCGCAGCGCGAAGGTCTGCTGCGAAACCATCGCCGCCTTGCCGACGGGCGACTGGATGACAGCGTGCTGTACAGCATCACGGATCACGACTGGCCGGCGATCAAGCAGCAGCTGGAGGCGCGTTTCAGCGGTTGACTCATGGCGCAGGCACGCAGCGAGCAGACACGGTTCTGGCAATCACGCGAGTTGGGCGGGGTAGAGCTGTTGCAGGCGCATTATGTTGAGCAGCGTTTTTCCCCGCATGTGCATGAAGGGTTTGTCTTTACCGTGATTGAACATGGTGCGCAGCGCTTTCGTCATCGCGGCAGCGATCATCTTGCGCCGGCCGGCAGCATGGTACTGATCAACCCGGACGAGCTGCACACCGGCTCCAAAGCCCATGATCTGGGTTGGCACTACCGCGGTTTTTACCCGGACAATACGCAGGTATGCGGCGTGCTCGCGGAGCTGGAGTGGGGTCAGCAGGGCATGCCGTCATTCGCGCTCAGCGTGCTGCATGATCCACAGCTGCATCACCAGTTCGTCACCTTGCATCAATTACTGGACAGCCAGGCGTCGGCGCTGCAGCTGCAAACTGCCTGGCGTGAGGCGATTCTGCTGCTGTTTCAGCGCCATGCGCGTCTGCCTGAGGTCCTGGCACCAGGCCATGAGCCGCATGCGGTCAGCCGCGCCAAGGAATTACTCAGCAGCCAGCTGGCGTCGCCCCCGTCATTGGAGGAGCTGGCGCAGGCGGTGGGCTTGTCACCATTTCATTTCGCGCGCGTATTCCGCCGCGCCACCGGCCTGCCGCCGCATAGCTGGCTGATGCAGCGCCGCCTGGAACAGGCTCGGGCGTTATTAAGGAATGGCTGTGCGCCGCTGAGTGTGGCGATGCAGCTGGGGTTTGCCGACCAGAGCCATCTTAGCCGGCAGTTCAAACAGGCCTATGGCGTGGCGCCAGGGCAGTATCGCCAGGCCCGCGCCATCCTCTAGCGCGTGGCAATCCAGATCAGCAACCCCGCCTGAAACACGCAGAAGGCCACCAGGCAGGTAATGGTGAAGCGCAGGCCGTTGTCTTCGCGTTTGAAAACCTCAATGCGCTCTTCCAGTTTGCGTACTTTCACCTCTTGCTCGCGCAGGCTCTGGTCAGCCTGCTGCAGCATGCTGGCGGCGTCCAGCAATTCGACGATCTGCACTTTTTCCGTATGCCAGTCGCCATGCAGTGAGCTGACCCGTGGTGCGACGCAATGCGCCTTGATCTTCAGTGGGTCGAGGTACTCGACGACAAAGCCCTGGGCCTGCAGACAGTGGTCGCGCCGCGCACGGGCTTCTTCACTGAAGGCGTCCTTGCTGGGCAGCGTGGTGTTGGCCACTTGATAATGGGCGAAGTGCTGACGTGCCCAGCTAATCCCCTGGGCCAGCATAAAGCGCCCTAAACCTCGGTTTTCCGGCTGCACCTGCAGTGCGCTGTCGGGGCCGAAACTGAGCAGGCGTTGTTCGTGATCGGCCCAGACTTCGAGAATATTCTGCTCCTTGCGCACCCGCTGTCCGGGGAGCTGCAAGGTTAAACGCAGCAAACTGTGTTGCTTGCCCAGCCGCTCGACGCGGCCGAACTGGATAAAGCGCAAGGGGCGTGCGCCAGTGTGGCGGTCGGTGGGCAAGGCGGTCAGGCGCAAGAGGCGAAAGTGCTCGGGCGCAAGATCGGCCCACGGGTGGGCTTGCTCGACGACCTCCTGCGAAGCGGCGTCGGTATCGTTCTGTTGTTCTGGGTTGTCAGTCATACACGGCGATCCTGTGCGCGACATCTTCAGGTGTCGTCTGATGCGCTTATCGGCCGCCGCTCGGCTAACTGGAGGCTGGCTTTTTGCCGCTGCGCTGGATGAACTGGGCGATCTGCTCGCCCAGCCCCTGTGCCAACGGTAGCCGAGGATTGTCGTAGCTGGCCAGTTGCGCCGGTAAATCCAGCGCGCTGATGCGCAGCAGATGGTTCATCCCGGGGATGATCAGCAACTCGGCATCAGGCTTGGCCGCCTGCAAGGCATGGGCATCGGCGACACTGACCTGAATGTCGTGGCTGCCCTGTACGATCAGCGCAGGAATCTGCAAGCGAGCAAAGACCTGATCGGGGTTCTGCCGCAGCAGCGAAATCAAATAGGGCTGCACACTGGGGCGAAACAGCACCTGCAAGTCTTTGGGCACTTGCGGGGTGAGTTGCCCGACCAATAGGCGGTCAAGCAGGTGATTGCTCTGCGCCATGAGATGTGGGGGCAAGCGAGCGGCGAGTTGCTCACGTAATAACTGATCAATCGGCCGCGAGCTGCCGGCAATCGCCACCAGGGCATCGGCCTGGGCCTGTTCGGCCGCCAAGCTGGCAATCAGCGCACCTTCGCTGTGGCCGATCAGAATCAGTCGGTCAAACGCCGGATCAGCCCTGAGCAGCTGTGCCCAGCTCACGGCATCGCTGACATACCCCTCGACACTGAGGTCGCGTTCATCCGGGGTGGCGGCGCGGCTCGCGGCTACACCGCGTTTGTCATAGCGCAGGCTGGCGATGCCCTGTTTGGCCAGACTTTGCGCCAGGCGTTTGAGGCTGTCGCTCTGGCCGCCTTCGGGGTTGTTGCCGTCACGGTCGGTGGGGCCTGAGCCGGCAATCAGCAACGCCACGGCCACCGGCTTGGTGCTGCTTGGCTTGAGCAGCGTGCCATGCAGCGTACCTTGGCCGGTCTGCAGGCGCATGGGTTGCTGCACGCTGCTGTGTGCGGTGGTGGTGTGGGCGGCGTTGGGCGCTGCATTTAGCAGGGCGCTGCAGAGAAGAAGGGGCAACAGAAGAGCTCGGGTCATGGAAAAGAACTGCCGGGGGTGAGCATGTTGGACGTTTATCTGCCCTGAAGGTTCGAGGATGATCTGTGCGGACGCCACGGGTATACTCGCCGCCTTTATCCAAATGAGGCTTTGCGCCGGCTGGCGTAGCCTCGGAGCTGATTTTCGCGGAGCGTTTTGCACATGTCCGGCAATACCTACGGCAAGCTGTTCACTGTCACCACCGCCGGCGAAAGCCATGGCCCAGCGTTGGTCGCCATTGTCGATGGCTGTCCGCCGGGGGTGGAGATTAGCCCGGAAGACCTGCAGCGCGATCTTGATCGGCGCAAACCGGGCACCAGCCGTCATACCACCCAGCGCCAGGAAGCCGATGAGGTGGAAATACTTGCCGGGGTGTTCGAGGGCAAGACCACCGGTTGCTCGATTGGCCTGCTGATCCGCAACACTGACCAGAAGTCCAAAGACTACTCGGCGATCAAGGACTCCTTCCGCCCGGCCCACGCCGATTACACCTATCACCACAAGTACGGCGTGCGTGACTACCGCGGTGGTGGCCGCAGTTCGGCGCGCGAGACCGCCATGCGTGTGGCCGCCGGGGCCATTGCCAAGAAATACCTAGCGACTCAGGGCATCGTGATTCGCGGCTACATGAGCCAGCTCGGCCCGATTGAAATTCCGTTCAAGACCTGGGACAGCGTCGAACAGAACGCCTTCTTCAGCCCCGATCCGGACAAAGTGCCGGAGCTGGAAGCTTATATGGACCAGCTGCGCCGTGATCAGGATTCGGTTGGGGCGAAGATCACCGTGGTTGCCGAGGGCGTGATGCCCGGCCTGGGCGAGCCGATTTTCGACCGCCTGGACGCCGAACTGGCCCATGCGCTGATGAGCATCAACGCGGTCAAGGGCGTGGAAATCGGTGCGGGTTTCGCCAGCGTGGCGCAGCGCGGCACCGAGCACCGTGACGAGATGACCCCTGAAGGTTTCCTCTCGAACAATGCCGGTGGCATTCTCGGCGGGCTTTCCAGCGGTCAGCCGATTGTTGCGCACTTGGCGCTCAAACCGACCTCGAGCATCACCACGCCGGGACGCTCGATCGATGTTCACGGCAACCCGGTGGATATCATCACCAAGGGTCGTCACGACCCGTGCGTGGGCATCCGCGCTACACCAATCGCTGAAGCGATGATGGCCATCGTGCTGATGGACCACCTGCTGCGCCACCGCGCGCAGAATGCCGATGTGCGGGTCAGCACGCCGGTGCTGCCACAGCTGTGATTAACGCTGCTGCGCGGCCACGTGCGCTTCGCAGCACGCTACCGGGTTTGTGCCCAGCATGAGCCCGGTTTTGCCGTACTGGCGCCTGTCCGGTTTCTATTTCTTCTATTTCTCGCTGCTCGGCGCCACCGCGCCCTTTCTCGCGCTGTATTTCGATCACCTGGGGTTTTCCGCGGCGCGGATCGGTGAGCTGATCGCCATTCCCATGCTGATGCGCTGCATTGCGCCGAATATCTGGGGTTGGCTGGGCGATCACACGGGCCAGCGCTTGGCCATTGTGCGCTTTGGCGCGCTCTGCACGCTGCTGTGCTTTGCCGGCATCTTTATCAGCCAGAGCTACGCCTGGCTGGCGCTGATCATGGCGCTGCATGCGTTCTTCTGGCACGCGGTGCTGCCGCAGTTTGAAGTCATCACCTTTGCCCATCTCAAAGAGCAGGCGGCGCGCTACAGTCAGATCCGTCTGTGGGGCAGCATCGGCTTTATCGTAGCAGTGGTGGGCCTCGGCAAGCTGTTCGAGTTGCTCAGCCTGGATGCCTATCCCTGGGCGCTGATTCTGATCATGAGCGGTATCGTCTTGAGCAGTTGGTGGGTGCCTAATGCACAGCCGCAGTTGCGCCCTAACACCCTGGAGCAGGGCGGCTTTCTCCAGCAACTACGGCGGCCGGGGATTCTCGCCTTCTACCTCAGCGCCGGGCTGATGCAGTTGAGCAATGGCCCGTACTACACCTTTCTCAGTTTGCACCTGGAAGCACTCGGCTATTCGCGCGGGGTGATCGGCCAGTTGTGGGCGCTGGGCGTATTGGCCGAAATCGTGCTGTTTATGGTCATGGCCCGGTTGCTGGCGCGCTATTCCCTGCGTACCGTGCTGCTGGCGAGCTTTCTGATTACTGCCGTGCGCTGGCTGTTGCTGGGTAATCTGGCTGGGCACTTGCCGGTACTGCTGTTCGCTCAGCTGATGCATGCGGCGACTTTTGGCAGCTTCCATGCGGCGGCCATGCATTTTGTTCAGCGTAGCTTTGCCGATCGCCAGCAGGGGCAAGGCCAAGCCTTGTATGCCGCGCTGGCGGGCGTGGGCGGCGCATTGGGCGCGTTGTATTCGGGCTATAGCTGGCACAGCCTCGGTGCGGCCTGGACCTTTGCCATCGCCAGCCTGATTGCCCTGGCGGCTGCGGTGATTACCGCGCGCTATATGCGCGATGAGCGGCCCTGAACCTTTAGCTGTTGAATTGAACCGCTGACTTGAAACCGACTGTACGAGAGCCTTGAGCATGAGCAGCCTGACCGTCTACCACCAGTCTTCGCCCGAGTACCCGAACAAGCTGCTGACTCACGCCGAGGACATCGCCAGCACTCTGGCGGCTGTTGGCGTGCAATTCAGTCAGGTGCCGGTTCAGCAGGCGGTCACGGCTGGTACAGCCAGTGACGAACTGCTGGCGGCCAGCCGCGTACAGGTCGACCAGCTGATGACCGCGTATGGCTACGCCACTGCCGAGGTTTTGAGCCTGTGTGATGAGCGCGGTGAGGGCAGTGAGCTGGCTCGCCGCCTGCGCGCAGAGCAATCTTGTCAGCCGGCCCAGCTGCATTACTACCTGGCCGGGCGTGGCCTGCTGGCGCTGCATATCGGCGAGTACGTCTACAGCCTGTTGTGCGAGAAGGGTGATCTGCTGCTGTTGCCCGCCACTACGGCGCATTGGTTCGATGGCGGCGAGCATCCACGGTTTGCCGTGCTGCGTCTGTTTGACAGCGCGAAGGTGCCTGATTTTGTGCCTGTCGCGGGTGAGTTTGCCGCCGCCTTTGCGGGGCTGGATGACTGCTGATAGGTAAAGCGGCTGAACTCTTCTGGCCAGCGTCTATCCTACTTAAGCGATCCCTTCGCATAGGAGCAACACCATATGGGTTCAATGTTCAACGGTTTACTGGGTCTGGTCATTCTGGCGCTGGATATCTGGGCGATTCTCAGCGTCATCAAAAGCAACGCCGAAACGGGCATCAAGGTGTTGTGGATCTTGCTAATCGTACTGTTGCCGGTGATCGGTCTGATCATCTGGGCGCTGTTGGGGCCTCGCGGTACGGTCAAGTTCTAGTCATGCGGCGGGCCGGCGTTTGGTGGTTGGCGCTTTGCCTGTTGAGTGGCGCGGTTCAGGCCAGCGATAAGCACGCCTGGGCTGCGCTGCGTGAAGGTCGCGCTGTGCTGCTGTTGCGCCATGCCACAGCGCCCGGTACGGGTGATCCGGCGAATTTCCAGCTGAATGATTGCCGCACCCAGCGCAACCTCAATCAAGTTGGCCGTGAGCAGGCGCAGCGCTGGGGACAGTTGTTGCGTAGTCAGTGGATCGAGCCGCGTCTGCTCAGCAGCCGCTGGTGCCGCGCTCAGGATACGGCCCGCGAAATGGGCTTGGGCGCAGTCGAAGCGCTGCCTGTCTTGGATTCATTCTTTCAAACACCCAACACCGCCCGTGAGCAAACCGCCGCGCTGATCGAACAGATCAATGCACAACCGCGTGGTGCGTCGTTGGTGCTGGTCTCCCATCAGGTCAATATCACTGCGCTGACTGGCATCTACCCTGCGTCTGGCGAGGGTCTGATTCTGGCGTTGCCGCTAGGGGCTCCGGCGCGCGTGCTGGCGCGGGTTCAACCCTAGGCTAAATGCTCAGCAAGCGCTGTTCCGGCAGCTGCGCCCCTTCCAATTTGAGCAGCAGCGCCTTGCGCGGCAGACCGCCGGCATAACCGGTGAGGCTGCCGTCACGACCGATTACTCGGTGACAGGGAATGATGATGGCAATTGGGTTTGCGCCATTGGCTGCGCCGACGGCACGCACCGCCTTGGGCCGCGCGATCTCGGCGGCGAGGGCGCTGTAGCTGCTGGTTTGGCCAAACGGTATGGTCTGCAGCGCCTGCCAAACGGCTTGCTGAAATGCCGTGCCCTGCGGCGCGAGTGGCAGATCGAAGCGCTGTCTACGCCCGGTGAAATACTCATCCAGCTGTCGGCACACTTCATCCAGTTCATCGGCGGCGCTGCGCCAGTGTTCGCCGATATGCCAGGGCTTGTCATCGATATCCATCAGCAGTTGTTGCAGGCCGGTTTCGTCAGCGGCCAATAGCAGGCGACCGATTGGGCTGTCGTGGTAGCGGTAGAACATCGCTTCAACCCTCCGAGTAGTTGTGCCACAGGTGTGCCGCGGCATAAGCGCGCCAAGGTCGCCAGGCTTCGGCGCGGGTCTTGAGCTGTTTAGCGTCGATGCCTTCTGGCCCCCACACCGGCGCCTTGAGCAGGCCCAGGTCGCTGGCGGGAAATGCATCGACCTCGCCAAAGGCGCGCAGGGCAATGTATTCCGCCGTCCACGGGCCGATGCCGGGCAGGGCGCACAGCTGCTCGACAAAGGCCGTGTAACCGTCTTGCAAATCCAGACGCAGAGCACCGCTGGCTACCTGCGCAGCGAAGTGCTGCAAGGTCTGCACGCGTTTGCCGGGCATGCCGATGCCGTCCAGATTGGCTTCAGCAATGGCTGCGGCTGCGGGGAACAGCCGTTGAATATCGGTCGCATCGGCAAACTGCAGTGATTCACACAGACGCGTAACCAGGCGACCGGTGATGGTCACTGCCGCCTTGACCGTAACCTGCTGACCCACAATGGCGCGCACGGCCTGCTCGAAGGGCTCGAAAGCAGTCGGCAAACGCAAACCGGGATTACGCGCCACTAGCGGGCCGAGCTGCGTATCGTTAGCAAAGTGCGCGCTGATCTGCTGCGGCTGGCAGTCCAGATCAAACATTTTGCGCACCCGCGCAGTAAGCGTCGCCAGACAGGTCTGCAGCGATTCGCTGTAGTGCAGCTGCAGCGCGTGCTGATCAGCCAGGGGTTGCACGCGGAACCAACCACGTTGGCCATCCAGGTGCACGCTGCGCGCGTAACTGTGCGCTTGCAAGCTTTCCACCCCAGCCAGGGCACGGAGGGCAAAGTGCGCGTGGAATTGTTGCCACTGCCAGGGCGGTTGATAGCTCAGAAGCAGAGTGTGGGGTGATTGGCTCATGGCCGAACAATAACCGCCGTTCGGCTGGCTGTCAGCGCAGAACTGACTTTCAAACTGGCGTTTACCCTCTCCCAGGCTTGGGAGAGGGTGCGTGCTAGCTAAGCGCTGGCCACGCGCTGATGCAACTGATGCGACAGCTGCTCCAGCTGTTGGCCCAGGTGCACCAGCGACTCCTGGGCATCCAGCAGTTCGGCGCTGGCGGCACGCTGGCGCTGGCTGGCATCGCGTTGCGCGGCGCTGTTGTCGCGCACGTGCAACAGTTGCTGGTGCGCCTGGGTAAGTGCCTGGCTGTGTTGCAGGATCGAGCTGGAGAGGTTGTCAGTCAGCCCGGCGTTGCTGCTCAGCGCGCTGCCTACTTCACTGACCTGCATCGCCCCGGTGTCGATGATCTGCTGCGACTGGCCCAGTACGTTCTGTACGGTGTCGGCGGTTTCATTGCTGCGCTGTGAGAGGTTACGTACTTCATCGGCCACCACCGCAAAGCCGCGGCCATGCTCGCCAGCCCGCGCCGCTTCGATGGCGGCGTTAAGCGCCAGCAGGTTGGTTTGCTGGGCGATGGCGCTGATCATCTGCATGGATTCGGCGATGCGCTGGTTGCTCTGCTGAATGGCCTGCATGCTGGCTTGGGCATCTGCCATGCGCTGCGCGCAGACATTCACCTGGCTGCTACTGTGCTGGGTGTCCTTGCTGAGCTGCTGCATATGGCCGGTGCTAGCGGCGAGGCTGTCGAGCACTTCATGCAGCGCCAGATCCAGCTGGTGCATGGCATCGGCCTGCTGTTGCACATCGGTATCGATGCTCTGGCAGCGCTGGCGGATACCACCGAGGGTCTGTTGCAGCTTGCCGGCCATCTGTAGCAAGTCGCTGGCGGTGCTGCGCACGTCATCGACGATGCCACCGAGTTGATCCTGATTACGCGCGGCGCGCTGACCGAACTCGCGGGATTCATTGAGAGCCTGTTCGGCATCGGCCAGGGCCTGATTACGCAGTTGCGCGCTGTACCACTGCGCCAACCAGACGGTCAGTACGGGCAGGATGTAACCCGAGTAGGTGTTGACGGCAGCATCCCGTGGGCTCAGTTCGAACACCGGCAGGCTGGCGCCACTGCGTTCCAGGCGGATCAGCCAGAACACGAACAGCACCTGAACCAGGCTCCAGACCATGGCGCTGCGGGTGCCGGCCAGCAGGTAGGCGAATACGATAATCACCGCCGGCCAGTAGATATGCGCCGAATGCAGGCCGCCCAGCTGGTAGATCAGCAGCATCGAGTAACTGGCCATGCTGGCCAGCGCCATATTGGCTGGCACAGCCAGCGGCAGCATGGCGCTGCGCAGTACCAGCAACATCAGTGGCATGCCGAGCACCAGCAGCAACGAGCCATACATCAATGCATCGTTGCCCAGGCGGCCCCACTTGATGCAGCTGTACAGGCCAATGACCACGCTGCACAGGGCACTGAAGGCGAGGGTGCGGGCCAACAGGATGCTGGCCTGGTCGGTCAAATCATGTGGCAGGAACTGCCCAAGGAAACCCTGTCGCATGAAAACTCCAGTCTGTAGGTTGTTCAGCAGTATCGGCGCAAATGGTCGCCAGCTTGAGGGTGGAAAGTGCCAATTTGGCGGATGAAATAGCAAAGTGCCATCTGCGCCGACGACTTGTCAGTCGCTCTTTCACACCAATCCTTGGCGGTACTGCCCAGGCGTGAGGCCTTTCCAGCGTTTGAAGGCATGCAGGAAATTCGACACCTCGCTGTAGCCCAGGCGTTCGGCAATCTCCTCCTGGCTCAGGCTGGCGATGGCCAGCAATTCCTCGGCCAGGGCCTGACGCACTTCTTCCTGTAACTGGCGAAAGCTGCTGCCTTGCTCTTCCAGGCGGCGACGCAGGGTACGGCTGCTGATGTTCAGTTCGCAGGCGATGACTTCCATGTCCGCCAGCCGTCCCGGTGTGCTCAGCAGGCGATCACGAATTTGTCCGGCCAGGCCGCTGCGCACCTGACGTTTGGCCAGCAGGGCCTGGCATTGCTGCTCGCAGAGCTGAGCGCTGTGCGGATTGGCGCGGGGCAGTGGCAGATCAAGCAGGTGACGGGAAAAGCTGATGCGGTTCTCTGCGCAGGCAAACTCCGGCAGCAGGCCGAATTGCTCGATAAAGCGTGCAGTGTCAGCCGGCGCCGGCATGCTCAGTTGTACGCGATCCAGTGGCATGCGGTTGCCGGTCAGTTCGCGCTGAATCACCATCACTGCCACGGTGTCGCGCAGCAGGAGAAAGTCGCGCACCTGATCCGGCAAATGGCTGCCGTCCAGCTGCAGATGCGCCTGGTCGGCGTCTTCACGCAAGCTGATGCGGTTAAAGGCAAAGGTCAGATCCAGGTAGCGCAGTCCGAGGTCGGCAGCCTGGCGGAAGCTCTGACTGCTGAGCAGGGCGTAACCCCAGATGCCATAGGTGGTCAGTTGATAGCGCAAACCGGCTTGCAGGCCGAGGTCATCCCGACCAGGCAGGGCCTCGATCAAGTTGCGGATCAGCTGCAGCTCCTGCGCACCTTCGATTTCACTGTGCAGCTCGGCCAGTTGCAGGGGGCTGAGTCCGGTGTCGCGCAGGCAGTGTTCGACACTCAAACCATGGTCGAGGCCCAGCTGGGTCAGCAGTTGCACACTGGTGATGCTGCGCCGTGGCAGGCTGTAAGGAATGGCCGACATGCAGTTATCCGCGGATTTGTCCGAAAGTCACAACTGATTGGCCGACTATGCCATAACCTCTCACGTGCCGGGCAAGTAGCATCTTGGTATCCGCACTGTTTGCGGTTGGGGATATAACAATGCACAACACTTCCCAGAACCAGGCCCCGTTGCGCGTGCTGATTATCGGCAGCGGCTTTGGCGGCCTGGGCATGGCCATCCAGTTACAGAAAGCCGGGATCGAAGATTTTCTGATCCTGGAAAAGGCCGCAGAAGTCGGCGGCACCTGGCGTGACAACAGCTACCCGGGGGCGGCCTGCGATGTGCCGTCGCACCTGTATTCGTTTTCCTTCGAGCCGAAAACCGACTGGAGCCGCAAGTTCGCGCCCCAGGCGGAAATCCATGGCTACATGCTGCACTGCGTGGCCAAGTACCAGCTGCGGCCGCGTATTCGTTGCAATGCTGAGGTGGCGTCTGCCGCTTTCGATGCGGCCGCAGCGCTGTGGCGGGTAACCCTGAGCACTGGCGAAGAACTCTGCGCCGAGGTACTGATCAGCGCCTGCGGTCAGCTCAACCAGCCGGCCTATCCAGCGTTGCCTGGAATTGAGCAGTTCGCCGGGGAGGCCTTTCACTCGGCGCGCTGGCGGCATGACCTGGACCTGACCGGCAAGCGCGTGGCGGTGATCGGCACCGGCGCCTCGGCGATCCAGTTTGTTCCGCAAATCCAGTCCAAGGTCGCGCAACTGCAGCTGTTTCAGCGCTCGCCGGCCTATGTGCTAGCCAAGCCGGATCGTGCCTATCGGCCGTGGGAGCTAGCGGTAATGCGCCGGCTGCCCTGGCTGCAACGCATCGACCGCGGCCTCAAGTACCTGCAACATGAAGTGCGCGGCCTGGCGTTTATCAGCATGCCGTGGCTGATGAAGCTGTTTCGCTTCAGCTTCGAACGCCACCTTAATCAGCACATCAGTGATCCGCTGCTGCGCACCCAGCTGCAGCCGAATTACCCCATGGGCTGCAAGCGCATCCTGATCAGCAATGACTACTTCCCGGCCCTGGCGAAGCCCAATGTGACGGTTATCAGCGAGGCGATCAGCCGCGTCGGCGAGCGCGCCATCATCACCGCCGATGGCCGCGAGCACCCGTGCGATGTACTGATCTACGGCACCGGATTTGCTGCCACGGATTTTCTCGCGCCGATGCAAATTCGCGGGCTCGACGGGCAGGAGCTGAACCAGGCCTGGCGCGACGGCGCCGAAGCCTACAAGGGCATCAGCGTCAGCGGTTTTCCCAATCTGTTTATTCTTTACGGGCCGAATACCAACCTGGGGCATAACTCGATCATTTATATGCTCGAAAGTCAGTTCCGTTATGTGCTCGGCTGCATCGATTTGCTGCGCCAGCAAGGCGCCCGCTATGTCGACGTAAAAGCCGCAGTACAGCAGCGCTACAACCAACAGATTCAGGCCAGCTCACATCGAACGATATGGGAGCAGGGCTGCTCAAGCTGGTACAAAACCGCCTCCGGCAAAAGCACCAATAACTGGCCGGGCTATACCTTTACCTATCGCCTGCAGACCCGCGCACCGGAGCCCGATGACTATGAATGCACCCGTTGAATTCACCGCACCCGCAGCTGACCAAGCGTTGCTGCGCAGCGTGCTGCGTACCGGCCTGCGTCTGCTGTTTCGTAGCCTGGTGCGCCCACCGATGCCGATTGCCGGGCAGCGCGCGGTGTTGCGCCTGCTGACAGCAGCCAGCCCGGCGCCGAGTGGCGTTACCCGTAGCGCCGGCACCTTGGGCGGGCGATCCTGTGAGTGGCATAAACCACAGAGTGGTCGCGGCACGGTGCTGCTGTACCTGCATGGCGGGGCTTATCTGATTGGCGGGCCGAACACCCACCGCACGATCTGCTCGACCCTGGCCAAACGCGGACAGATGGATGTGTGCGCGCTGGATTACCGCCTGGCACCTGAGCATCAATATCCGGCAGCTCGCGAGGATGCGTTGGCCGCGTTTCAGGAGCTGTTGACGCTGGGGTATACGCCCGAGCAGATCGTGATTGGCGGCGATTCGGCCGGTGGCAACTTGGCGCTGATTACCAGTTTGCGTTTGCGTGATCTGGATCTGCCGCAACCGGCAGCGTTGGTGTGCTTCTCTCCGGTCACTGACTTTACCGGTACGCAGCTGCACGAGCCGCCAGCCGGTGACCCGCTCATCCACCGCAAATGGGTGGAGCAGGCGCTGGCGCTGTATTGCCCGGCGGGTTTGGCCCACGACGACCCTGGCTTGTCGCCGCAGTTTGCTGATCTGCATGGCCTGGCCCCTGTATTGATTCAGGTCGGTGAAGACGAGATTTTGCGTAACGACAGCCTGCGCTTTGCCGACAAGGCCCAGGCGGCGGGTGTGGATGTGCGCCTGCAGCGTTATCCGAACCTGTGGCACGTGTTCCAGGCCCACGCGGGCATGCTCAAGGCCGCTGATTTTGCCCTTGCCGAAGTGGTGAGCTTTCTGCGCGAGCGGGGCTGCTGAGTGAACAATATTCTGATTACCGGCGCCGCGTCAGGGATCGGCGCCGCCACCGCGAGGTTGTTTCATCAACACGGCTGGCAGGTTGGGCTGCTGGATGTCAACCACCAGGCGCTGACTCAGTTGGCCGGTGAGTTGGGTAACGTCTGGCATGCCGAGCTGGATGTGGCCGACCCGGCGGCAGTCAAGGTCGCCCTGGCGGACTTCTGCGCCCTGCATGGCGGTCAGTTGCGCCTGCTGTTCAACAGCGCGGGGATTCTGCGGTGCGGGCACTTCGAGGACATCGAATTGAGCGAGCATGCGCGCATTCTGCAGATCAACGTGCAGGGGCTGCTAAATATGACCCACGCGGCCTTTCCTTATCTGAAAGCCACGCCCGACGCCCAGGTGATCAATATGGGCTCGGCCTCCGGGCTATATGGCGTGCCGCATCTGGCCAGCTATTCGGCCTCCAAGTTCGCCGTGCGCGGGCTGACCGAGGCGCTGGACCTCGAGTGGGCCAAGCACGGCATCCGCGTCGGCGACCTGATGCCGCCGTTTGTCAGCACGCCGATGCTTAACAACCAACGCTTCCAGGCCCCGGTATTGCGCCGTCTGGGCGTCAATCTTGAGGCTGAAGCCGTGGCTCAGGCCGCTTTGGCGCAAAGCCATAGTCGTGCAGTACACCGGCCTATCAGCCGACAATTCAAGCTGCTGTACTGGTCCGGCCAGCTGACGCCCGCCTGGCTGACCCGGCGCATCATGGCCTGGCTTAGTCGCGACTGATGGATTGGCTGTATGGCTGAAACAACTTTCGCTGGGCAAATGCGCGTTGATGGGACTAGTCTGCAACTAACGCTTCTGACTTGTTCGCTCTGAACAAGCCTGCGTTGACCAGCCCTGGTTTCAGGTCTGGCTTATGACATATCAAGCAGCACATCGCTTGATTCTCGGGCGGCACTGCAATCGGTGCCGCAACACCGCTGAGGCTCTGGCGGTAGCAATGGGAAAGCGTTTACCAGGTCGTAGCACTGCAGTATCGACACCTAGTTGGTTCTTTAGCGTCCTGTAAATTTGTCCATCGCCTGAGGAGGTCACTTCATGAGCACAGCCTTGCACGATGATGTCAGTAACGGGGTTTTACGGCGGATGAAGGAGGGTGGCTTCGACTTTGCCAGCTTCCATCCCATCGAGTTCTACGCCCTTTTCCCTGATGAAGAGCGGGCCCGCATGGCCACCCGCAAATTTCGAGGTGAGTCTTTACACGCCCTGGTGACCGAGCGTGATGACGGTGTCTGGCACCTGCAAGTCAGTAAAGTAATGTTCGCGACATACCACGGCATCGACGACTTCGAGCATGACCTGGAGTCAGTCGTGGCGCCGCTTGGCGGCAAACTGGATGGGTGGGGTGTTACCCAGGAGGTAAGGCAGCCCTGAGAACCTGTCTACGGTCTGCTGCGCGTCGGCCCTGCTGCGTTAAAAACAGGCTCTAGCTCGCGAGATCGTAAACAGGTTCTGCAATCCAAACACGGGCCGGCCATAAGCTGGCCCGTTTCATTTCTACCTCGCCTGCGCGCGCCCAGCCAATCGCCCCTCGACCCCAGCCCGTGCTTTGCTTCAGACTTGGCGCATGACTGACATCCTGATTCTTACCCATATTGATTACTGCCCGCCGGCCCACCTGGGCAAGGTGCTTGAGCAGGCTGGCCACCCCTATACCGTGTTACGTGCTGACCTCGGTGAGCTGGACGGCATTGATCTGGACCGACCCAAGGCCGTGGCCATCATGGGCGGACCAATGAGCGTCAATGATCAGCTGCCCTGGCTGGCCACCGAGGTCGCCGCGCTGCAGCACTTTATCCGCCGCAATATTCCGTTGATCGGCCACTGTCTGGGCGGCCAGCTGTTGGCCAAGGCGCTAGGCGCGGACATCAGCCGCATGCCTTACACCGAAAGTGGCTGGCAGCCGCTGACCCGTCTTGACCAGGCGGCGCCCAGCCCCTGGTTACAGCATGTGCCTGAGCAGTTCCCGATCTTCCAGTGGCATGGCGACAGCTTTGCTATTCCCGAGGGCGCACAGCCTTTGCTCAGCAGCCCCTGGTGCAGTAACCAGGCGTTTGCCTGGGGCGATAAAGTCTTGGCCCTGCAAGGCCACCCGGAAATGGACGAAGCCCTGGTGCGCCAGTGGCTCGGCGACTGGCACCACCTGCTGGATGAAAGCCAGCCCAGCCAGCAGAGCAGGGCGCAGATGCTCGACCAACTGCCCGCCAAAGTTGCCGAACTGAACCGCGTAGCAGAAGGCTTCTATCGCCACTGGCTGCAATTGGCCGGGTTCTGATGCTCGGCTAGGGTGGATGACGCTTTCCCATCCACCAGTGGTTGCCGTGCGGTTGATAAAAAGAGCGTTATCCACCCTACGGACTGGCCGCCTTAAAATGGCGCGCCCTGCAACTCGGCGGTCACGATTGCGCCCTGGCTTGGTGCGTTGCTTGTGTCGTAAATACTCAAGTTACTGATTTAAAACATTTTTATTGTATGGCGCGAGCCTTGCAAAGCTGTCTCCATGTCCGGGTGACAAGGAGTACGGCATGGTCCGCACCTTTTATGACGAGATGTACGACGCGAGTGGCGCTGTCCGCCCGCACTACCAAGCGTTTGCCCGCTGGTTAGCGGATACGCCGGATGAACTGCTGGCCCAGCGCCGCCGGGAAGCCGACTTGCTGTTCCACCGCGCCGGTATCACCTTCACCTTGTACGGCGACGACCAGGGCACCGAGCGGCTGATCCCGTTCGACATCATCCCGCGTAGCATCCCTGCCAGCGAATGGCGCATCGTCGAACGCGGCTGTATCCAGCGCGTGCAGGCGCTGAACATGTTCCTCGCCGACCTCTACCACGACCAGCGCATCATCAAGGCCGGCATCGTGCCCGCCGAGCAGGTGCTGGCCAACGAGGGTTACCAGATCGCCATGCAGGGCCTCAACCTGCACCGCGACCTCTACGCCCATATCGCCGGGGTCGACCTGGTGCGCGATGGCGACGGCAGCTACTACGTGCTGGAAGACAACCTGCGCACCCCGAGCGGCGTCAGCTACATGCTCGAAGACCGCAAGATGATGATGCGTCTGTTCCCCGAGCTGTTCGCCGCCCAGCGCGTGGCGCCGATCGATCACTACCCGAACCTGCTGCTCGACACGCTCAAATCCTCCAGTCCGCTGGATAACCCCAATGTGGTGGTGCTGACGCCGGGTCGCTTCAACAGCGCTTATTTCGAGCACGCCTTCCTCTCCCGGGAAATGGGTGTAGAGCTGGTCGAAGGCGCCGACCTGTTTGTGCGCGACGACAAACTGTTTATGCGCACCACGTCCGGAGCAAAGCAGGTGGACGTGGTCTACCGCCGCCTCGACGACGCCTTCCTCGACCCGCTGGCCTTTAACCCGGACTCCATGCTCGGCGTGCCTGGCCTGCTGGCCTGCTACCGCAGCGGCAATGTGGTGCTGGCCAATGCCATCGGCACCGGGGTGGCGGACGACAAATCGATCTACCCCTATGTCGACGACATGATCCGCTTCTACCTCAGTGAAGAGCCGATCCTGAAGAACGTGCCGACCTTCCAGTGCCGCAAACCGGCCGAGCTGTCTCACGTGCTGGCCAACCTGGAACACCTGGTGGTCAAGGAAACCCAAGGCTCCGGCGGCTACGGCATGCTGGTCGGTCCGGCAGCCACCAAAGCCGAGATCGAAGACTTCCGCGCCCGCCTGATTGCTCGCCCCGAGGCCTATATCGCTCAGCCGACCCTGTGCCTGTCGACCTGCCCGACCTTTGTTGAGCGCGGCATCGCGCCACGCCATATCGACCTGCGGCCGTTTGTCCTGTCCGGCAAGGAAACCCGCATCGTCCCCGGCGGCCTTACCCGCGTCGC
Organism: Pseudomonas sp. WS 5011; assembly: GCF_012985775.1. Taxonomy (NCBI): domain Bacteria; kingdom Pseudomonadati; phylum Pseudomonadota; class Gammaproteobacteria; order Pseudomonadales; family Pseudomonadaceae; genus Pseudomonas; species Pseudomonas sp. WS 5011. The sequence goes on along the minus strand of NZ_JAAQXA010000005.1, from coordinate 41,579 downwards.
GCTGCGCGAAGGCTCGCTGGTGGTCAACTCGTCCCAGGGTGGCGGCACCAAAGACACCTGGGTGGTGGAGGACTAACCATGCTTTCAAGAACTGCCTCTGATCTGTACTGGATGTCGCGCTACCTGGAGCGCGCGGAAAACCTCGCGCGCATGCTTGAAGTCAGCTATTCGCTGTCGCTGATGCCGCAGGACGGGCGCGGCGATGGTTTGGAAGAACTGGCTTTGCCGCTGCTGATTACCGGCACCCTGGATGATTACCTCGAGCGTCACGGCCCGCTGCACGCCGAACGCATGCTGCACTTCTTCGCCCTCGATGCGACCAACCCGGCGAGCATCTACTGCTGCCTGCAGGCCGCGCGCAGCAACGCCCACGCCGTGCGCGGGCGGATCACTGCTGACATGTGGGAAAACATCAACGCCACTTGGCTGGAAATCCATGGCATCGCGCAGCAAGGCCTGAGTCGCTACGGCATCAGCCGTTTCTGCGAATGGGTCAAGGAGCGCTCGCACCTGTTCCGTGGCGCCACCTTCGGCACCATCATGCGCGGCGACCCGTACCGCTTTATCCGTCTGGGCACCTTTATCGAGCGCGCTGACAACACCCTGCGTCTGCTCGATGCGCGCTATGAAATGCTCGGCGAGGATATCGACGAAGTCGACGGGCGCCCCGCACGCAGCTACTACCAGTGGACTGCGCTGCTCCGTGCTTTGTCATCATTCGAGGCCTTTGCCGAGATCTACCGCGGCTCACCGGGTACGCGCAAAGTCTCCGAACTGCTGCTGCTACGTGCCGATGTACCGCGCTCGCTGCGCGCCTGCATGGACGAACTCAGCCTGATGCTCGCCAGCCTGCCCGGCGACAACGGCCGCCCGGCCCAGCGCCTGGCCGCCGAACTAGAAGCACGACTGCGCTACACCAGCATCGAAGAAGTACTCGACGAGGGCCTGCACGCCTGGCTCACCGATTTCATCCTGCTGGTTCGCCAGCTAGGCCAAGCCATCCAAAGCTCCTACCTGGAGGTCGCATGAGACTGTCAATCAGCCACGACACTACCTATCACTATGAAGACCAGGTGCGCACCAGCATCCAGTACCTGCGCATGACCCCGCACGACAGCGAGCGCCAGCAGGTGCTCAGCTGGGAGTTGACCCTGCCGCGCCCGGTGCGTGCGCAGCTCGACCCCTACGGCAATATCCTGCATGTGCTGACCATGGATGAACCGCACGAATCCATCGTCATCGGCGCCCGTGGCCAGGTGGAGATCGACGAAGCGCGCGAAGCCGAACACGAAAGCCAGTCGGCCTTGCCGTTTCTGCGCTTTACCCGCCTGACTGAAGCCGACGAAGCCCTGCGCGAATTCGCCAAACTGCAGAGCCGCAGCCGCCCGGACCGCAGCGGTCTTATCGACCTGATGCATGCGTTGAATGCGCATATCCGCTACCAGCCGGGCAGCACTGCCGTGGAAACCAGCGCCAGTGAGGCCTTCGCCGGCGGCAAGGGCGTTTGCCAGGATCACGCTCACGCCTTCCTCGCCTGCGCGCGCAGCCTGGGCGTTCCGGCGCGCTATGTCTCGGGCTATTTGTTTACCGACAGCGAAGACCATCTGGCCAGCCACGCCTGGGCCGAAGCCTGGCTGGACGACGCCTGGTACAGCTTTGACGTGACCAACTGCCTGGCCAAGCCGGAACGGCATTTGAAGTTGGCCGTGGGCCTGGATTATCTCGACGCCTGCCCGGTGCGTGGTATGCGCCGGGGTGGCGGCATCGAACAGATGCATGCGCAGGTTGAGGTTGCACCGCTGGTGCGAGTGCAACAGCAGTAGGCGCTTAAAGTCCCTCTGCCCGCTTGCGGGAGAGGGTTGGGGAGAGGGTTTTTCAATGGCGTAGGACGCCGGTATTAAATGAAGCCTGCTTCGTAGGGTGGGTTAGTGGCGCTGATCCGAGATTGATGGTTCAGCTCGGTGCTTGAGCGCCATGTAACCCACCAAGCGGTGGTCACGGTTGCGCCTGCTGGCGCTTTTAGCGGTCGCTGTGCAGTTTAGTTTTGGCGGTCGGCTCTAGTTTTGGTTTCGCCCCTTACGGGCGAGTCCCTTTTGGCAATTGCCCCAAAAGGAACCAAAAGGTCTAGCCCCGACATCCGGCCCTGCCTGCGGCAGGGTTCGTGAACAGAATCATTGCTCTAGGGGCCCGCCGCGAAGGGCCATCCCTGGCCCATCGCGGCTCTCGCGACATCCATGTCGCTCAACCCCTTCCACAACGATTCTGTTCACCCTCCTGAAGGGGCGTTTGGCGTCGTCTGCACGTTTTGTGCGGATTGACTAAAAGCCAAAGCAGATGCCTGCCACCCAGACGATTTGATGAGTATCACGTTGCTCAACCTGCGCGGCCCGACCCATCCTACGAACTGGCGGGCTCTGCGAAACCTGTAGCAGCGGTGGGAACGCCTAGTTATTGGCCGCGATGTTCTTGTATTCACATTGGTTAGCGGGCTAGCCAGCACCTACAAAGGCTGCACTTTGCGCCCCGCCATGTGCCGCAAATACTCAACCAACTCCCCCAATTCCTTGTCACTCAACACTTCAACCGAAAATCCCGGCATCTTGCCCTGCGGCCAGCGCCGTAAGCTTTGTGGATCGCGGATATAGCGGGTTAGAAAGTCGCCGCTGAAATACTCGGTCGGGTTGTGCGGAATATTCAGGTCGGGGCCGAATTGTGAGTCGCCTGCGCCATTCAGGTGATGACAGGCCATGCAGTTTTTCTGGTACTGGGCAAAGCCGGCCTGCACCGCCGGGCTAGCGTAGGCCGCTGGCAGTAGTTGCGGAAAGCGCTGCGCCACCGGGGCCAGTTTGCGGATGGTGGCGAGCTGGAAGGGCCATTGTTCCGGGCCGATCTGGCTGGCGGCGGGGTTTTGCCAGACCAGGTAGAACGGCCCGGCGCTGGGTTTGCCGTTGCCGAGGGCCGGCCAGGGTTGCGCCGGGTCTTCGATGGCCAGCCAGGCCTGGCTGCCGGTTTGGCTTAGCGCGGGGGCAGCGGAGAGTTCGGCGGCAAAGCCGTCGCTGGCCACCAGTTGCAGGTGATCACCCGGCTGCACGCCTTCCAGCAGCGCGGCCAGCGGCACGGCGCGGTAGCGCATGCTGCGTTTGTAGCTGACGTCGTCACTGATCTCGATGCTTTGCGCCTGCGGGTGGGCGAGCAGTTGCGCGCTGCTCAGGCGCTGGCTGCCGTTGCCCAGTTCCAGGGTCAGTTCAGCGGCATGCAGGTGGCTGAAGGGTAGGAGGGCGAACAGGACGATACCGAGAGCGCGTTTATTCAATCCTGCGACTCCAGGGCAAGTTTCAGTTCGTCATAGCCGCCCGCGTTGATCAGGTTGCTGTAGCCCATGGCGCGCAGGCTTTCTTCGGCGATGCTGGAGCGGCGGCCGCTGCGGCAATACAGCACGATGGGGGTGTCCTTGTCCGGGGCAAGAGCGCTGATGCGGCTGGCGATCTGTTCGTGTTCGATCTGCTCTGCACCGGGCAGTGCGCCAGCGGCGAATTCTTCGGCGGTGCGGACATCGATCAGCACGCTTTCCGGTGATTGCAGGGCGACAACGGCGGCGCTGAGTTCGGCTTCGCCGGCCAGCAGAGGCAGGCTGACCAGCAGGCCGAGGGTGGCAAATAGGGTGCGCATGGTGTGCTCCTTGGGTTGATTGAAATCACCCTAGCACAGGCGCTGCTTTGCACGTGTTTGTTGAGTTAGCGCTGCCGCTGCCGGCTCACTCCACGGTGGCAGGCAGGGCAGGAAATCAGGGGGTTAGCTGACCAAACGGGTCAGGTTGGGAAGAATCAGAATGACGGTGGTGGCAAACACGATCATGCCTGCCTGACGCATTTTCACTGGATTGAACATGGCGGTTGGCCTTGTTGTTTTTTGCGGGTGGTCGTCGCTGTCCTGCGTAATGTGCGGATGCGACGCCACGCCTCGTGTTGATCATTCAAGCCGTCCCGGCAAAACCCGGCGACGACGCCTACTACAGCCGACCTGCGCTCTATTTGCCGGTGGCTTGGTTCAACTGTAGGGGCGTGCAGCACCTGGCTATAGACGCCTTGATTACTAAGATGCGTGGGCTAGTTGCCAGCGGTTATGACGCGCGGCCTGCAACAGGCAAGCGCCCCTTGAGCTAGACGCGCTTGTGGGCCTTCGTCCAGTGATTGACCGTTTGTCTGAGCTGAGCGGTCAATAGGCCTGAGCACTTCGGTCATTGAGACTACTTCGGCTCGGCGTATGGTAGTCCCACTCAACAAAAACAGGCGCGGGCCTCACCTGCGCCATCAGCCACCCTCCATTGGAGGTCTGAGGACGCCATGACCGAAGCATATATTTTCGATGCCGTGCGCACGCCCCGCGGCAAGGGCAAGAAGGACGGCGCGCTTTACAGCGTCAAGCCTGTCGACCTGATCGCCGGCCTGCTCAAGGCGCTGCAAGCGCGCAATAACCTGGACACCAGCCAGGTCGATGACATCGTGCTCGGCTGCGTAACGCCGGTGGGTGATCAGGGCGCGGACATCGCCAAGACTGCGGCTATGGTCGCTGATTGGGATGTCAGCGTGTCGGGCGTGCAACTCAACCGTTTCTGCGCCTCGGGCCTGGAAGCGGTGAACCTCGGTGCGATGAAGGTGCGTTCCGGTTTTGAGGACCTGGTGGTGGTTGGCGGCGTCGAGTCGATGTCGCGCATTCCCATGGGCTCCGATGGCGGCGCTTGGGTGATGGACCCGGCGACCAATATGCACACCCACTTCACTCCGCAGGGTATTGGCGCCGATCTGATCGCCACCCTTGAAGGTTTTAGCCGCACCGACGTCGACAGCTTTGCCCTGCGCTCGCAGCAAAAAGCCGCCCGCGCCAGCAAAGACGGCTCATTCAGTAAATCGCTGATTCCGGTGGCCGATCAGAACGGCATCGTGCTGCTCGACCACGACGAATTTATCCGTGGCGAATCCACCCTCGAAGGCCTGGGCAAGCTCAAGCCAAGCTTCGAGATGATGGGCCAGATGGGCTTCGACAGCACCGCGCTGCGCGTCTACAGCCATGTTGAGCAGATCAACCACGTGCACACCCCGGGCAACAGTTCCGGCATCGTCGATGGCTCTGCCCTGATGTTGATCGGCTCCGAGGCCAAAGGCAAAGAACTGGGCTTGAAGCCGCGTGCGCGCATCGTCGCCACTGCCGTGACCAGCACCGACCCGACCATCATGCTCACCGGCCCGGCGCCGGCCACGCGCAAGGCGCTGGCCAAGGCCGGGTTGAACGTCAACGACATCGACCTGTTTGAGGTCAACGAGGCGTTTGCCTCGGTGGTGATGAAGTTTATGAAGGACATGGGCGTCAGCGAGGACAAGGTCAATGTCAACGGCGGCTCCATTGCCATGGGCCACCCGCTGGGTGCAACCGGCTGCGCCATTCTCGGCACCCTGATCGACGAGCTGGAGAAGCGCAAGCTGCGCTACGGCCTGGCCACCCTGTGCGTAGGTGGTGGCATGGGCATCGCCACCATCATTGAACGAGTTTGAGGCGGAGATAAGAAAAATGACTGACGCCATCCGTTACGAAAAAGGCCAGGACAATATCGTCGTTCTGACCATGGACATGCCTGGCCAGAGCGCCAACACCATGAACGCGGTGTACCGCGAAGCCATGGGCAAGATTGTTGACCGCCTGGAGGCCGAGAAGGATTCCATTGCCGGGGTCATCCTCACTTCGGCGAAGAAGACCTTCTTCGCTGGCGGTGACCTGAATGAACTGATTAAGGTCACCAAGGTCGATGCGCCGGCCTTCTACCAGATGATCCTCAATATCAAGGGCCAACTGCGCCGCCTGGAGTGCCTCGGCAAGCCGGTGGTTGCTGCGATCAATGGCGCGGCCCTGGGCGGCGGCTGGGAAATTGCCCTGGCCTGCCACCACCGTATCGCCCTGAACAACTCCAGCATCCAGCTCGGTTTGCCGGAAGTGACCCTCGGGCTGCTGCCGGGCGGCGGCGGGGTGGTGCGCATGGTGCGCATCCTCGGCCTGGAAAAAGCCCTGCCGTACCTGGCCGAAGGCAAGAAAGTGCGTCCCGATGCGGCGCTCAAGGCCGGCCTGATCCATGAACTGGCCAGCGATAGCGATGACTTGCTAGCCAAGGCACGCGCCTTTATTGCCGCCAACCCGACCGCTGTGCAGCCGTGGGACGTGAAAGGCTACAAGATTCCCGGCGGCACGCCGTCCAGCCCGAATGTGGCGCAAATGCTGGCAATCGCCCCGAGCGTGCTGCGTGACAAAACCAAGGGCTGCTTCCCGGCGCCGGAGAAGATCATGTGCGCCGCCGTTGAGGGCGCGCAGGTTGACTTCGACACCGCGCAAATCATTGAAGCACGCTACTTCACCGAGCTGACCACCGGCCAGGTGGCGAAGAACATGATTGGCACCTTCTGGTTCCAGCTCAATGAAATCAACGCCGGCGGCTCCCGTCCGCAAGGCTTCGAGCCCTATGTGACCAAGAAGGTCGGTGTGCTCGGAGCAGGCATGATGGGCGCCGGTATTGCCTATGTGTCCGCGGTCGCCGGTATCGACGTAGTGCTCAAGGACATCTCCATCGAGGCCGCTGAGAAGGGCAAGGACTACTCGGCCAAGCTGCTGGAGAAGAAAGTTGGCCGTGGCCAGATGAGCGCTGAGAAGCGCGATGGCATTCTGGCGCGGATCAAACCCACGGTCAGTGACGCTGACTTTGAAGGCTGCGACCTGATCATCGAAGCCGTGTTTGAGGATCGTGACCTCAAGGCCAACGTCACCGCAGCTGCTGAGCGCGCGGCGCTGGCTGACGCGGTGATCGCCTCCAACACCTCAACCCTGCCGATTACCGGCTTGGCCACGGCGGTGCAGAAGCAGGATAAGTTTATCGGCCTGCATTTCTTCAGCCCGGTGGACAAAATGCCGCTGGTGGAAATCATCAAGGGCGAGCACACCAGCGACGAAACCCTGGCGCGCGGCTTCGACTACGTCATGCAGATCAAGAAGACCCCGATCGTGGTCAACGACAGCCGTGGCTTCTTCACCTCGCGGGTGTTTGGCACCTTCACCAACGAAGGCTTGGCCATATTGGGCGAGGGCGTGAGCGCGGCGATGATCGAGAACGAAGCGCGCAAAGCCGGGATGCCGGTTGGCCCGCTGGCGATCAGCGACGAAGTGTCGATGAGCCTGATGAACCATATCCGTCAGCAGACCATCAAGGACCTCGCAGCCGAAGGCAAGCAGATTCCCGAGCACCCGGCATTTGCCGTGATCGACATGATGCTCAATGAATACAAACGTCCGGGCAAAGCAGCGGGTGCGGGCTTCTACGATTACCCGGCGGGTGGCAAGAAGCACCTGTGGCCGGAACTCAAGGCGCGCTTTGAGAAGCGCGATGCGCAGATCTCGCAGATCGACGTACGTGATCGCATTCTGTTTATCCAGGCCATCGAAACCGTGCGCTGCGTGGAAGAGGGTGTGCTCAAGTCGGTTGCTGACGCCAACATAGGTTCGATCTTCGGCATCGGTTTTGCGGCCTGGACCGGTGGGGCGTTGCAGTTTATTAACCAGTACGGGGTGAAGGACTTCGTCGCCCGTGCCCAGTACCTGGCTGAGCAGTATGGCGAGCGCTTCCTACCGCCGGCGTTGCTGCTGGAGAAGGCTGCGAAGAACGAGCTGTTCTAAACACGGCCTGTGACACATCGAAGCCAGCTCTATGAGCTGGCTTTTTTGTTCTAGTTGATAGCCAGTTGCAGTTGGCTTGTTTAGGCTGTGGTTTTTAAGGAGCAAAAAGATGAAACAGGGACTAATCGGTGGGCTGTTGATGGCATTGCTCGGTACTGCGCAGGCTAATGGTGAACACGTGTATCTCGTTGCCCTGGCTAATCTCGGTGGCTCGAACCTAGCACAAGTGGTGTTTCTCTATGAGCCGGAGATTACCCAGCTTGATGTCTGCGAAGAGGCTCGATTGAAGGGTATACGTGAGCGTGATTGGACACGTTATCACCATATCTTTATGAGCCACCGTATGAAGGGCTATACCGTGCAGTTACAGTACCGCTGTGTGGTCAGTGAGCAACCTATCGACTCCTGGTATGACAAGGCCAGGTACGATTACGCATACCTAGTAGAAGTTGACGCGGATGCACGTATGCGCCTGCGGCAAACAACAAGCTTGGCGCAGTGTACTAGCACTCTGCAAAGTATGCCGCAGGCTCAGCGTCAGCAAGCATACTGCGCTAAGGCCAACCAGAAACTGTTGGCTGAGCAGTAACGTGTTGGACTAAAAATCAGGTCAACACGAATAAGGGGCGTTGTATGCAGGTTTTGAAAGTATTCGCTTTAGTGCTGGCTGGCTTTTGGGTAGCTCCGTCTTGGGCGGATGACTGCGCCAATGCCATGGATCAGTTCACCCTTAACCAGTGCGCGGCGGCGGACTACGCCACTCAGGACAAGCGCCTAAATCAGCTCTATGGCGATTACCGCAAGCGTCTGGATGATGGGCAGAAGCAGCAACTCAAAGACGTCCAGCTGGCCTGGATCAAGTTCCGCGACCTGGCCTGCGCGTTTGAGTCAGCGTCGGTGGAGGGCGGCTCGGCCTATCCGATGGTGCTAAATGGTTGCCTGACGCAAAAGACTGCCGCACGGGTCAAGGAACTGGAGCAGCTGGCCGTCTGTGAAGAAGGCGACCTCAGCTGCCCGATGCCAGCGCAATAACTGTCAGCAGGCCTGGCGGCCGCAAACGAGCTGCTGGATAGCCTGACGCTCGCTCAGGTGAGTGGGCATGCGCAGGGTGGTTAAGGTGCCGTCGCTAAGCTGGATGGCCAGCTCGGACTCGAAGTGGATGCCGCTGCCGTCGACAGTGGCGTAGGTCACGCCATAGACGTTCTGGTTGCTCAGCGATTGGGCGATGCTCATGGCGTTCTCCTGATTGCGGGGCGCAGTTATCTAGCGGCGTTCTGGTCGGCCTTGAGTTGTGCGGCTTGCACTTTCTCGGCTTGGCGTTGGTTGCTCGCGCTCGTATTGCTGTTGAAGGCCGAGGCGGCAAGCAGGCTGGCGATGGCGGAAAAACTGGTCATGTTGATGTCCTCTGGTGGGGTGGGCGCAGTGCCCGATGGCCAGATCATCTGCGCGTACCGCTATCGACAGAAGTGAATGGTGCTTATGGTGACTATCGAGGGCGCTGATAGGACCCGGGTAATTGGTCGGGTTTGCCCCGTGGCTATTGCCTTGCAGCCTGTCAGCAGGCACGCTTGCGCGCTGGAAAAACAACCCTCCTGCGCCCTAGGTAACCGCCCATATGCCGCTGCAGATCTGCATCCTGGAAACCGATGTTCTTCGCCCTGAATTGGTCGACCAATACGACAGTTATGGCCGTATGTTCGAACAATTGTTCGCCCGTCAGCCGATTGCTGCCGAGTTCAAGGTGTACAACGTGATGGAGGGGCATTACCCGCCGGACAGCGAGCGCTACGATGCCTATCTGGTGACGGGCAGCAAGGCAGACTCCTTCGGCAGCGATGCCTGGATCCAGACGCTTAAAACCTACCTGCTGGAGCGCTACAACCGGGGCGACAAGCTGCTCGGCGTGTGTTTCGGCCATCAGCTGCTGGCGCTGTTGCTGGGCGGCAAGGCTGAGCGGGCGGTGCAGGGCTGGGGTGTGGGCATTCATCAGTACCGTATGGCGAACAAGCCAACCTGGATGAGCCCAGATCTGGAAGACCTGACTCTGCTGATCAGCCATCAAGACCAAGTGACCCAACTACCGGAAAAAGCCACGTTGCTAGCTAGCAGCGAGTTCTGCCCGATTGCTTCCTACTGCATCGGTGATCAGGTGCTGTGCTTCCAGGGCCACCCCGAGTTCGTGCATGACTATTCGCGCGCGTTGCTCGATCTGCGTCAGCAGCACATTGGTGAGCCGACCTACTCCAAGGGCGTCGACAGCCTGCAGCGCGATCATCAGGGCCACACCGTGGCTGAATGGATGATGCGCTTTGTCGCCCAGGGCCGTGCCGGTTTGGCCGAATAAGCGACGTTTGTGTAAAAAAGCCCGGTCAGTGACCGGGCTTTTTTATGGCGTGTCATCCATGAGCGCCACCGTGCGGGCCGCCGTTGCGCAGCGTTAAAAATCCTTCCAGACGATGATTACAGCCAGCCGGAGCGTTTGAAGCTGATGAAGAGTCCAGCACAACCGGTGGTGATCAGTCCGAGTACCCCGAAGTAGCCGTAGTGCCAGGTCAGTTCCGGCATGTTTTGGAAGTTCATTCCGTAGATTCCGGCTACCGCCGTGGGGAAGGCCAGAATCGCGGCCCAGGCGGCGAACTTGCGCTGGGTAACGCTTTGCCGTGAGGACTCCAGCAGCAAGCCAATTTCGATGGCGTGATCAGCCATTTCGCGCAGGGCGGTTAGGTCTTCCAGCAGGCGGTTGACGTGAATCGCCACGTCGCGAAAGTAGGGCCGCATGTTCTTGTCGATAAAGGGAAACTCTAGGCGCTGCAACTCCTGGCAGATTTCCGCCAGCGGCCCGATGTAGCGACGCAGGCGGAGCAGATCACGGCGCAAACCCTGAATGCGCTCGACATCGGCCTGGCTCAGCGGGTTTTTCAGCACGTGCTGCTCCACCTCCTCAAGCTCGCTGTGGTAGCTGTCCATCAGCGGGCGGTAGTTCTCGATCACGAAGCTGAGCAGGGCATAGAGCACGAAATCTTCGCCGTGCTCGAGCAGCAGCGGGCGCGCCTCGCAGCGTTGGCGCACCTGCGAGTAGGGCGCGGACTCGCCGTAACGGGCGCTGATGATGTAACCGCTGCCAGCGAACAGCTGGGTTTCGACAAAGGTCAGTTCGTCGTTGACCAGGATGGGCGAGTAGAGCACCAGAAACAGCGCATCGCCGAAGGTTTCCAGCTTGGGCCGGGTGTGCCGCTGCAGGGCGTCTTCCAGCGCCAGTTCATGCAGGTCGAATTGCTGCTGCAGGCTGGTCAGCTCTTCGGAGCAGGGATCATGCAGGCCAATCCAGACGAAGTGCCCCGGTTTTTTCGACCACGGTTTACCTTCGTCGAGGCTGATAGTGGTGACTTTTTTGCCCTTGCTGTACACGGCGGCAGCCACAACGCGACCCATAAAATCTCTCTTATTGGTGGTGAACTCAGCACGCAGCTTAGCGGCTTAGTCTCTGCCAGTGGACGATGTGAAGTACTGCCGGCAAGAAAAAGCCCAGCACATGGCTGGGCTATGTAGGTGCAGCGAGCAGTCTCAGGCGTGTTGGCTGAGTTGCTGATCCATGGCGTCGATGCACTGTTGCATTTGCGTGCGGCAAGTGTCGATCAGCTGTGGCAGATCATCCTGCGTCAGGCCTGCCGTAGGAATGGCAGGCAGTGAGCGAATCATGATTTCGCCGCTGTTCCAGCGGTTGAGGTGCAGGTGGTTAACGTAGGTACTGACGCACACCGGAATAATCGGTACACCAGCGGCAATGGCCATCTGAAACGCGCCTTTCTTGAATGGCAGTAGCCCTTTGCCCAGGTTGCGGGTGCCTTCGGCGAACACCCAGATCGAGGTGTCTTTGTGCTTGAGCGTCTCAGTAGTGGTGAGCATGGCCTGCTTGGCGCGCACGGCATTACCGCGATCGAGCAAGACATTGCCCGCCAGCCAGTACAGTTGACCAAAGAATGGCACCCACTTCAGGCTCTTTTTGCCGATGCTTACGGTGCGTTTGGGCACCACGCGGCCGAGCACATACAGGTCATAGTTGGACTGGTGGTTGGCGACGATCACGCAGGAACGCTGATGGTCGAGCAGTGGCTGTACATCGGTCTTCAACTTCCAGCGCAATAGCCACTGCGCTGGAATGCTGTACAGGCGTGCGCACAAGCGGCTGTTATCCGGATTGAACGGGCGGCAGATGCCAAGCAGCAGGCCCAGGATGCCGGCGAGGATAAAGTGCACGCCCATCGCCAGCATGCGCAGAAGAAAAAGCATTTGGTACGCCCGTCATAGGAAAAAGGCGCGCAGTGTACGGGCGTGCACTGCTTTCGGCAATTGATGCTGATCGGAGGTCGTTACCGCTTGTTGCGCCATTGTTAGAGCCGCTGCCAGTGGCATGTGGCAGGTCAACCGAGCCGTAACCCTGTGCCATGCGGATGATGTTGCCATCTTGCTCAAGAGCTAGCAGGGCTTTATCCAGCTGCTGCATAAAGTCCTGTCTATAGGGTTAGGCCTGCTCATTGATACGTGTATAGCCCATGTGACCCGTGTTCACTGGACAGAGTAGGGCTTTCAACCAACCAGTTCAGCCCACTGCTGACAAAGATGTCTTCGCTGCGCATCTGCTGCAGCTTCCAGAGAATCGACAGGCGATCATTGATATACACATCAGTGCGCTTGTGCCTTGGGCTTGCTAAGCAAGGCCAGGCAAAGGAGCCACGCGACGAGTATGCCCAATCGCTTTATCGATTAGCGCTGGCAGCACGCGAAGGTGCCGCCCGATGTCGGGAAACTCAGACCTTGAAACGCCCGAGCAGATGATCTTGCTGGCCGACCTGCTCGACCATCACGGCGCACTGACGCACCTGTTCTTCGGCGCCGGCGGCCACTTCATGGCTGATGTCGCGGATATTGGTGGTGTTGCGGTTGATCTCCTCGGTAGTAGCGCTCTGCTGTTCGGCAGCGGTGGCGATTTGCAGGTTCATGTCGTTGATACGGGTGATGGCATCGCTGATGCGCCCAAGCATGTCGTTGGCCGCGCCGGCCTCTTCGGCGGTTTTGCTGGCAGTGTCGCGGCTCTGCTGCATGCGCGATTCGGCCTGTTTCACCCCGGATTGCAGCTGGTCGATCATCTGGCGGATTTCCTGGGTCGACTGCTGGGTACGTGAGGCCAGCGAGCGTACTTCATCAGCCACCACGGCAAAGCCACGGCCGGATTCACCGGCGCGTGCCGCTTCAATAGCGGCGTTAAGGGCAAGCAGGTTGGTCTGGTCGGCAATGCTGGTAATCACCGACAGGATCGATTCGATGTTGTGGCTAAGCTTGGCCAATTCGTTAATCGCGTGGCTGGTCTCGTCCATTTCATCGGCCAGGTGTTTGATCGCCTCGGTAGAGCGCGACACTACGCGTACGCCATTTTCAGTCTCCTCGTTGGCCGCCAGCGCGGCTTGTGCCGCAGCCTGTGCATTACGCGCCACTTCTTCGGCGGTGGAGGCCATTTCCTGCATGGCGGTGGCCAGCTGATCAAGCTCCTGCAGCTGTTGCTGCAAGCGATTGGCCGCCTGGTTGGCTTCGCTGGAGGTCAGTGTGGTGCTTTCACGCACCTGCCTGGAACTGCCCATCACCTCGCTGATCAAGCTCTGCAGGCTTTGCAGGAAGCTGTTGAACTCCTTGGATACCAGGGCGATTTCATCGTTGCCGGTGGCGGGCAGGCGACGAGTCAGGTCGCCTTCACCGCTGTTTACCTCATGCAGAGAGTTGTGCAGATGGTCGAGGGGCTTGAGCAGATTGTTCATCAGCACACCGAGCACGATCAGGCTGATGATCACCCCCAGTATGGTGCCGATCACCGCGCGCCAACTCAGGGCATTGGCTTCGGCCATAACGATGCCTTTATCCAGCACCACGCCGATGTACCAATCCATGCCCTTTAGGTTAGGCAGCGGGGTGAAAGACACCAGCAGGTCCTTATCGCCGCCACTGGTTTCCTGCAGCTCCTTGTTCAGCGCAGGACTCTGACCGTCGAATAGTTCGCTGTAGCTTTTGCCGTTCAGCTCAGTATTGGGGTGGGAAATGATGTTGCCATTGCGGGTGAGTAGAAACGCGTAGCCGGCACCGTTGAAATCCAGCGTGTTTACCGCGTCGGCCACAGTTTTCAAGCGGATATCACCGCCCATTACCCCCAGAAATTCGCCGGCATTGGTGATGCGCGTAACGGCAGAAATCAGGATTTCACCCGTAGTGGAATCCACATAGGGTTCGGTCAGTACGGCTTGTGTGCCGTCTTTACCCGTCGCGTACCAGGGCCGTTGACGACCATCCCATTCAGGGGCGGGCTTCCATTCATCGCTGTTCTTGATCGGCTTGCCATCGCCTTGCAGGGCACCAAAGACCAGGATGAATTCGTTCTTCAACATTGGTGTGTTGACGATGCGCTGGGTTTCTTCAGGGCTGTAGTTGCTGTCGATGCTTTGCGCCATCAGATCCATCAGCTTGAGCTTGGCGTTGAGCCAGTTCTCGATCTGCCTGGCGAGTGCATTACTTGACTCTGCGATGCTGGCTGCCACCTGGCTTTGGAGGGTGGCGCGAACCTGGGTGACTTGCGCCAGCGACAGCAGGCTGGTGGTGAGGAACAACACGATGGCCGCGGCCAGACCAACCTTGTGGGCAATCTTCATAACACGCTCCCGGCGGCAATTTCGAATCGATTGGTGAGTGCCTCTGCTCCTTGGCCATACTCATTAAAAGTAATACAGCCTGGGCAGATTGCTTGCCGGTTTGCCACTGTTTAGCCATTAAATGCAAAAAGCCCGGCGCAAAGGCCGGGCTCTTGGTGCTGCACGATGCGTTTACACCATGTGCTGTTTGTCCAGCTCGACAGCTTGGTCGAGGGCTTCGAGCAGCGCCTTGCGCACTTTCAGCTTGGTGTTCTTGTGCGCCGTCATGTTGATTTTCTTCATCTGCTGGGCAACTGCCAGGGCCGTGGCGTGCAGCTGTTCGGCTGGTACTACTTTGTCGAGGAAACCAGCATCCACAGCGCTTTGCGGGTCAAACATCTCGCCATTGATCACCGAACGGTGGAAGGCTGATTTGCGCAGGCGGTCACGGGCCAGCTCGATGCCAGCGTGGTGCATGGTCATGCCGATCTGCACTTCGTTGAGACCGATGCTGAACGCGCCTTCAACGCCGATACGGTAGTCGGACGAGAGCAAAATAAAGGCACCCTTGGCGACCGCATGACCTGGGCAAGCGACGATGATCGGAAAGGGGTGAGCAAGCATGCGGCGCGCCAGGGTGGAGCCGGAAGCCACTAGATTGATGGCATTCTGTGGGCTGGAGGTCATCACTTTGAGGTCATAGCCGCCCGACAGAATGCCCGGCTGGCCGGTGATGATAACGATGGCCTTGTCCTGTACGGCGCGATCCAGGGCTGCATTGAAGGCAGTGATCACATCCGGCGAGATGGCATTCACCTTGCCATTACACAGGGTCAGGGTGGCAATGCCATCGTCGAGTTGGTAGCTGATCAGGTCGCTCATGGTCGGGTTCCTTGTGCTGAAGTGCAGCAGACGTTACTCATCCGCACTGGCCAGGTAAAGCACGATGGCTGACTGGCTGGTCAGCGTGTGCGGCTGCTTCAGCTATGACCTTGATCAATATCGGCAATTGGTCGGCTGTGCGGATGCACCGCTACCGTCGGCGCTTTATTCATGAGCGATGACGCTATGCGTGGTTTAACCCTCTGTTTCAGGTGCTGGCGCGTTGCATTGGCCTTGCTGCTATTGCTCGGGCTGCTCTGGCTGGCCACCGAGCCGCGTAGCCAAAACCCTGTCGGCGTGCTGGGCTTGTTTGCTTTCAGCCTGTTTGTCTCGCTTGGCTTTATTCTGTTCGGCCAACACCGATTTGAACCCAATCCCGCTAAGTCCTCCCCCAAGGACCAGCATTTGGCATAAGCACATGAATCTTTTGAAAAAAGATTTTGCCTTTGGCGGGCTGTTCGGCTACATTTGCGCGCCTCGGCAGACAGCAATGTGTGTCGATACCCGGTGAAGTGTCCGAGCGGTTGAAGGAGCACGCCTGGAAAGTGTGTATACGAGAAATCGTATCGTGGGTTCGAATCCCACCTTCACCGCCAGATTGATTGACGAAAAGCCCGACCTTGTGTCGGGCTTTTTCGTTTCTGGCATTTGCTGAAGGCTTGGCTGTCTTTAAGGTGAGTGCACTACATAACGGAGCCACCCATGCGCCCCACGTGGGATATTTTCTGCAGCGTTGTCGATAACTACGGTGATATCGGGGTGACCTGGCGCTTGGCTCGACAGTTAGTGGCCGAGCATGGTTTGGCTGTGCGGCTGTGGGTGGATGATTTGAGTGCGTTTGTGCGGCTGTGCCCGCAGGCCGATGTAGCTGCACTTCGACAACACCAGCAGGGCGTCGAAGTCTGTTGGTGGGGCGATGATTGGCAGGCCGTAGACCCCGCTGATGTGGTGATCGAAGCTTTTGCGTGTGAGTTGCCCGCTTCATATATAGCTGCGATGGCAAGGCGTGCGCAGAAACCGCTTTGGCTCAACCTTGAATACCTGAGTGCCGAGGAGTGGGTTGAGGGCTGCCACGGTTTGCCATCCCTGCAGTCCAACGGCTTGTCGAAGTTCTTCTTCTTTCCTGGTTTTACAGCCGGCAGCGGCGGTTTGTTGCGCGAACGTGATTTGCTTGAGCAGCGTCGTGCGTTTCAGGCGGACAGCGGTGCTCGCGAGGTATTTCTGCGCAGTATCGGCGTAGCGCCATTGCCCGGTGCGCGGATGATTTCGCTGTTTGCCTATGAGAACGCCGCGCTGGCCAGCTGGCTGGACGTGCTGGCTGCCGATATCCAGATCAATCAGCTGCTTGTGCCGGAAGGGCGCATTCTGCAGGACCTACAAACGTGGCTCGATTGCTCAGCCTTGCGCACTGGCGATATGCAACAGCGCGGTCAGCTGCATATCCAGGTGCTGCCGTTTATCCAGCAGGATCAGTACGACCGGTTGTTGTGGAGTTGTGATTTCAATGCGGTGCGCGGCGAGGACTCCTTTGTGCGTGCGCAATGGGCTGGCCGGCCGCTGCTCTGGCACATCTACCAGCAGGCTGATGACATCCACTTGGAAAAGCTCGATGCATTTCTTGCGCACTATAAAGCGGGTTTATCAGCGGATGGGCAGCGTGCCTTGGTCGAGCTGTGGCATGCCTGGAATACCGGTCAATCGGTCAAAGAAAGCTGGAGTCAGCTGCTGCAACGCTGGCCCGAGCAGCAGGCGCACGCCGAACAGTGGTGTCTGCAACGGGCTTCTCAGGCTGATCTTGCCGAGGCGCTGGTGAAGTTTTACCTAAATTGGCTATGATACGCGGCCAAGAATTTTGTAATTCCATCCAAACCCGGATATTCGTATGAAAACCGCACAAGAAATGAAGCCCAACAGTGTGGCCCTGATTGACGGCCAACCTTGGCTGATCCAGAAGGCCGAATTCACCAAGTCCGGTCGTAACAGCGCCATCGTTAAAATGAAGCTGAAGAACCTGCTGAGCGGCTCTTCGACTGAAACTGTTTACAAAGCCGACGACAAAATGGAGCCGGTGATCCTTGATCGCGTAGACGTGACCTACTCGTACTACAGCGAGCCGAACTACGTCTTTATGGACCAAGAGTTCAACCAGTACGAGCTGAACAAAGACGATCTGGAAAGCGTAATGCCTTACATCGTCGATGGCATGACTGACGTCTGCGAAGCCGTATTCTTTGAAGGTAAAGTGGTTTCGGTTGACCTGCCGACCACCATCGTTCGCCAGATCACCTACACCGAAGGCTCCGCCCGTGGCGACACTTCTGGCAAAGTGATGAAGCCAGCCAAGCTGAGCAACGGCACCGAGATCAAAGTCGCTGACTTCTGCAACATCGACGACTGGATCGAAATCGATACCCGTACCGGTGAGTACAAATCCCGCGCTAAAGCCCCGGTCTAAGATCGGCTTTAATGACGAGAAGAAAGAGCCCGACCTAGCGTCGGGCTTTTTTATGGCCAGCCATCCACGGCGGCCAGCCTTTGGGTCGTCGCTGCGCGACGCTGAACTAGATTCCGGATCATTTTTTATGCTTGCTGTATCAGCCTTTAGCCACGTTGAAGGCCACTTTGCAGTGCCAGGTCCCATGGCGCTACTGGACCGAAGCGGGCCTTGAGAAACTCCAGCAACAAGCGGCTGCGCGAGTCGGTTTCACGCTCCAGACGCAGGGCGTAGATACCGCTGGGTTCGGGCGCCGGCAGGCCGTTTTCACAGAACAGCGGTCGTAATTCACCACGCAATAAATAGTCGCTTATCAACCAGGTTGGCAGATGGGCAATACCCAAGCCGGCGAGGGCGCTGAACAACAGCGCTTCGGCATTGTTGGCAGTCATGCGCAGGCGCTTGGGGCGGCACAGTTGCAGCTTGCCATCCTGTTCAAAGCGCCAGGCGTAGGGTGGTGCCAGGCTGTCCCAGTCGAGGCCGTCATGCTCCATCAGTTCGCCGGGGCTGCGTGGTACCCCGCGGTGTGCCAGGTAGTCAGGGCTGGCGCAGACGACCCGAACCATCGGCGACAGCGCCGTGGCAACCAGGCGGGTGTCGGCAAGGGGGCCGATGCGCAGCACCAGGTCGACCTCACCCAGGTGCGTGCCATGCAGGTCGACGAAGCTGTCGATCAGGCGAAGTTGCACATCCAGCCCTGGATAGGCGACCAGGAACTCGGCTATCGCGGGGGCCAGATGGCGCCGGCCGAACGGTGCCGGGGCGTCGATGCGGATCAGCCCTTCCGGTGCGCTGCTCAGCGATACGGCTTCGGCACGGGCCAGATGTAACTCGGCAAGAATACGTCTGGCTCGTTCGGCAAACGCCAGGCCGGCGGAGGTGGCGCGTACGGCATGGGTGCTGCGGCTGAACAGGTTGCTGCCCAGCGAACGTTCCAATGCATCGATGCGCCGGGCCACAGCCGAGGGCGTCAGCGGGTGGCGCCGGGCTGCGGCGGAAAAGCTGCCGGTTTCCAGCACATCGAGAAACAGGCTGAGCTGGTCGGTCAGGCTATCGGGGTTCATGGTCAAGGTCTGCTGTGCGTTATGTGCATAGCCATTTTGCGTTGCTGAGCGTTTCGTGGCTAGTGTCGAATAACTAGGCTGTGCAACTTCACTCTGGAGCCTACCGATGACATTGCTTGATTTTGCCTTGAACCTTCTGCTTGGACTGGCCCTCGGTACTCTGGGCGGGCTGTTTGGGATTGGCGGTGGGCTGATCGCCATTCCGGCGCTCGGCGTGTTGTTTGGCCTGGATCAACAGCTGGCTCAGGGTACGGGGCTGGTGATGGTGGTGCCGAATGTGCTGTTGGCGCTGTGGCGTTATCACCAGCGCAACCGTATCGACTGGCGGCATGCGTTGGCCCTGGCGGTGCCCAGCCTGATATTTGCCGTACTGGGGGCGGGCTGGGCAGTCACTGTGGACGCCGAACGCATGCGCCTGGGGTTTGTGGTCTTCCTGGTGTTACTGGCGGCCTACAACCTCTCTCGGCTATACAGCAAGCCTGTCATGGTGTTTGTGGGCATGCGTTATCCCTGGCCTTGGTTGACGCTATTGGGCAGCGGCGCCGGTTTGCTTGGTGGGTTGTTCGGTGTGGGCGGAGCTGTCTTAGCAACGCCTGTGTTGACCACCGTATTCGGCACCAGCCAGGTGGTCGCGCAAGGGCTGTCTCTGGCGCTGGCGGCGCCGAGCACTGCGGTCACCCTGGCCACTTATGCCGCGCATGATCACGTCGACTGGTTGCTGGGCGCCCCTTTGGCGCTGGGCGGGTTGTTGAGCATCAGCTGGGGGGTGAAGTTCGCGCATGCGTTGCCGGAGCGGGTATTGCGCGGCCTATTTGCCGGTTTTCTGCTGCTTTGCGCGGTATTGCTCGCGCTTAAAGTCTGAAACCTTCGACGATTTGTTCGGCCAGAGTCTCGGTGACCTGGGTTTGCGTATTGCTGTTGCGCAGCAGCACGATGCTGGCAGAGGGCAGGGCCGGCATGCCTTCAGCCTCGCCAATAATTTGCAAGTCTGGGGTGATCAGGCTTTGCAGCTGGGCGGTAATCGCCAGGCCGGCGCTGACCGCTGCCATGATCGCCGACAGACTGGGGCTGGTGTAGGCAATGCGGAAGTTACGCCCCAGCGCTTCCAGGCCGTTGCAGGCCCAGGAACGGCAGAAACACTGCGAGTTGAACATCGCCAGCGGCAGGGTTTCTAGCTCATGTAGGTTGGCGTTGCGCGCTTGCGCCCAGGCCAGGTGTTCCTGGCGCAACAGCTGGCCGATTTCGGTGCCTGGCTCGCGGGTGACGATGGTCAAGTCGAGGTCCTGGCGCTGCAGCAGTTGGAAGGACGGTTCGCAGTGCAGCTCGACCTGCACCAGCGGATAGGACTGGGCGAACCGCACCAAAATGCCCTGCATAAAGCGCATCACATAGTCGTCCGGGGTGCCGATGCGCACGGTGCCGACCATATGCGGCTCGCGCATGCTGCTCATCACCTCGGCGTGCAACTTGAGAATACGCCGTGCATAGCTCAGCAACAGCTGGCCCTCGGCTGTGAGGCTGAACTGGCGGCCGTCGCGAATGAACAGTGGACGCTGCATCACGTCTTCTTCCAGGCGCTTCATTTGCATGCTGACCGCTGATTGGGTGCGGTTGACCATTTCCGCTGCGCGTGTAAAACCACCGTGATCTGCAATCGCGACAAAGGTACGCAGCAGTTCGCTGTCGATGCTCGGGTAACTGGCCATACATCAATCTCCAAGATGTATTGCATAAGTAACATTCGTTGGATTGATCATATGTCGAGCGCGAGACTGTCGCCAACCCCACAAGGAGGGCGACGAGATGAAAGGTCAAAAAGGTTATGCAATAGCCAGTGCTGGGCGCTTAAAGAGCCGTCGGCCGACTGGAATACTGCGTGCGCTTGGTCGCCAGTTTGCCCGCTGGTGGCAGTTGGCCGAGCAGAGGCGGCGCCTTGCGATGCTTGATGATGCAGCGTTGAAGGATCTGGGTTTAAGCCGTGCGGATGTTATCCAGGAAAGCGAGCGTTCATTCTGGGATGACCCGCTGGTGCGCTGATTGGTGGACGCTACATGCCGAGGCTGTGAACGGATGGGCTTGAGTTCCGGTGGCTATGAATCGTCCACAGCGTGCTGTTCGAGCGCAGTCGCGCTTGTGGACCAACGGGCAGACGCTATTTACGCTCGATAAGAGGCAGTGGCGCCTGCCAAGTCGCTGCTAGCCGTTTGTGGTTTAGGCATTGTCCTAGCATATCGACGCGGGCGGATCACCGGAGCGGCAAGCCTGCGGCGCATCCGCTACAATGCGCGCCGAATTTGTCTTGCCCGAGAGCCCGCCCATGTCCGCCTGCCAGACCCCGATCATCGTTGCCCTGGATTTCCCGACCCGTGATGCCGCGTTGGCGTTGGCTGATCAGCTAGATCCCAAGTTGTGCCGGGTAAAAGTGGGCAAAGAGCTGTTTACCCGTTGCGGGCCGGAGATCGTCAACGTGCTGGCCGGCAAAGGCTTCGAGGTGTTCCTCGACCTGAAATTTCACGACATCCCCAATACCACTGCCATGGCCGTTAAGGCAGCGGCCGAGATGGGCGTGTGGATGGTCAATGTGCACTGCTCGGGCGGCCTGCGCATGATGGCGGCTTGCCGTGAAACCTTGGACAAGCTCGCTGGGGCCAAGCCGTTGCTGATCGGGGTGACCGTGCTGACCAGCATGGAGCGCGAAGACCTTGCGGGCGTTGGCCTGGATCTCGAACCGCAGACGCAGGTGCTGCGGCTGGCTGGGTTGGCCGCACAGGCCGGTCTGGATGGCCTGGTGTGTTCGGCTCAGGAAGCGCAAGCGTTGAAGCTCGCTTACCCGGCGTTGCAACTGGTGACGCCGGGGATTCGTCCGGCCGGCAGCGCCCAGGATGACCAGCGCCGTATTCTGACTCCGCGTCAGGCGTTGGATGTAGGTTCGGATTATCTCGTGATCGGCCGCCCGATTAGCCAGGCTGCCAATCCCGCCCAGGCGCTGGCTGCGGTGGTAGCTGAGCTGGCCTGAAGCTGCTGCGGCAAGGCCGGCCTCGGTCTTGCCGCACTGAATCTGCTTTAAAAATTGTATACAATCGCTGCATTTCGACTAGCCAGGTTTTCTCCATGCATCCCGCCGCCGAAGATTCGCCTCTGGGCAAATCCAGCGAATACATCGCTACTTACACCCCGTCTTTGTTGTTCCCGATTCCGCGTGCCGCGAAATGGGCCGAGCTGGGCCTGAGCGCCGAGACGCTGCCGTATCAGGGCGTGGATTTCTGGAACTGTTTCGAGTTGTCCTGGCTGTTGCCGTCGGGCAAACCGGTGGTGGCCATGGGCGAGTTCGCTATTCCCGCCGACTCGCCGAATATCATCGAGTCGAAATCCTTCAAGCTGTACCTCAACTCGCTGAACCAGTCAGTGTTCAGTAGCGCTGACGAACTGGTGACGGTACTGGTACAGGACCTCTCGGCAGCTGCCGGCAAACCGGTTGGAGTGCGTGTGCGCAGCCTGGCCGAGGTGACGGCCGACGGTATGCAGGCTGCGCCTGGGACCTGCATTGACGAACTGGATGTAGCCATCAGCAGCTATGCGCAGCCGCAGCCTGAGCTGCTGCGCTGCGATACGGATCGAGTGGTCGAGGAAAGTCTGCACAGTCACCTGCTCAAATCCAACTGCCCGGTCACCGGCCAGCCGGATTGGGGCACGCTGGTGGTGCAGTACTGTGGCTTGGCGCTGGATCACACCAGCCTGTTGGCTTACTTAGTGAGCTTTCGCCAGCATGCGGATTTTCACGAGCAGTGCGTGGAGCGAATCTTTCTCGACCTGCAGCGCCTGCTCAAGCCTGAGCACCTGACGGTGTATGCGCGTTATGTGCGCCGTGGCGGGTTGGATATCAACCCCTATCGCAGCAGCGGGCCCATCAGCCCAGATAATCAGCGGTTGGTGCGCCAGTAATGCAAAACCCCAGCTAAGTGCTGGGGTTTTCGTTAGTGCTACATGCGTTTAAATACCCATATTGGCCAGGCTCTGCACGATATTACGCAGGGTGCCGGCGAGGGTCGGGTGGCTGGCTTCGAAGCGCTCCACCGCGAGGTTTACCCCATCGATCAGGGTTGCGTCAGGGGCAGCTGCAGCCTGGCGGGCTAACTGCAGTTCAATTTCCTGAGTCAGTACAAACAGTTCAGCACGTTCTTCTTCAGTCAGTGGTGGTTGCTCGGCCAGTTG
This sequence comes from Pseudomonas sp. WS 5011, assembly GCF_012985775.1. NCBI lineage: Bacteria > Pseudomonadati > Pseudomonadota > Gammaproteobacteria > Pseudomonadales > Pseudomonadaceae > Pseudomonas > Pseudomonas sp. WS 5011. Next base: position 18,546 of record NZ_JAAQXA010000005.1, on the reverse strand, counting down.
GTCGCGCAGGTCTTGCAGTTGTTGCTGCAGGCGGCTTGCAGGCATGAGGTTCTCCCTTTGATGATCAACTGATTGACTGACCTTGCGCGGGGGCGAAAGGTTCGGCATGTATTCAGGTTAATCCAAGCCGGAAGGCTTTGCTTGCTTTGGATCAAGCGCCGGGCAATACAGGCCTAGCGCGCTGTTTCAAGGTTTTTCACCTTTGTGCCGACGTAGGCTGAGGTCCGCCAGGCAGGTGGGTAGGTCACTGAGTTGATCAATGACCGAGTGTACGCCAAGGCGGTAAAGACTCAGGGTGGCTTGGCTGCGCAGGCGATCGCGCTCGCCCATTGGCAGGCTTTGCCAGTCAGCCAGTGCCAGGCCACACAATGGGCCACTGATGGCCAAACCTATGGTCCAGATGCCGGCATTTAGCGCAGCTTGCAGCAGGCGCGGTTCACCACTGACAAGTACGCAGCCTTCAACCTGATCAACGTGCATGGCCATCAGGCTGAGCCAGATGGCATCTGGAGCTGGCCATGGGCGATGGCGGTGTGGCGGGAAACCAGGAAGCCATTCTGGGAGTGCACCCGCCAGGCTGATGCTGGCATCGCGCGGCAGTTCATCTAACCAGGCACAGGGCACCGCTTGCTGGTGCAGCTGTTCAAGCAAGGGCAGGGCAGATGCTGTGGCTTCAGCATGTGCGCGTGCGGTCTCGCACAGTGCTTGCTGGTATGTCAGCCACTCTGCTGGCTCCGGTTCGCGACCCAGAGCGTTTGGCAGGTTCGACAGGTTTACCGCGGTCGGGTACAGGCGTTGCAAGGTGAGAGGGGCCGTGCGAGCGCCAAAGTCCACCAGGCAGCCGGACAGGCTAAACAAAATGGCATTGAAGGCGGGCGAGGTGGTGGGCGTTTGCATGGGCCGTCCTTGAAAATGGTCTAGTCCAGGTTAACGGTCCCAGGTTACAAGCAGATGAAGGCTTTATTTCTTTGCGTGTTGTCGCTGAATGCTGAGTTGTATGGCAACAGCCAGTAAGATTTTCAGCTATTTGATCGTCCGCTATGCTGCCTATTTAGTGGGCTGCCGCCTTATACTGCTCGGCCTGATTTGACGGTCTGTGGCCGCCTAAGAATTTTCAAGGAGCGACTGTGATGCGTGTAACCGGTGCGAGTTGGATTGAACGACTGAGCCTGTTGATTGCCTGTACCGGCGTGCTCTTGCTGCCTGCACTGGCGCAAGCCAACGAAGAAGACCCTTGGCAGGGCTACAACCGCTTTATGTTCAAGGTCAACGACAACGTTGATGCCTATACCCTCAAACCATTGGCCCAGGGATATCAGGCTGTGGCGCCGCAACTTGTTGAAGACGGTGTCAGTAATGTCTTCCGCAATATCGGGGATTTACGCAATCTGGCTAACAATCTGTTGCAGGGAAAGTTGCATAACGCCGGCGTGGACAGCGGTCGCTTGATCTTCAATACCACCTTCGGCCTGTTGGGTTTCTTCGACGTAGCGACCCCGATGGGGCTGCAGCGTAGCGATGAGGACTTCGGCCAAACGCTAGGCGCTTGGGGGCTGAGTAGTGGCCCTTACGTGGTGCTACCGCTACTGGGGCCAAGTACCGTGCGTGATACGTTTGGCCGTGTTCCTGATTCGATGGTGACTGCGCCGATGCACATCGACCACGTCCCGACCCGTAATGTGGTGACTGGGGTTGAAGCCGTGAGCCTGCGGGCCAACTTGCTAAAAGCCGAGCGTATGGTCAGCGGCGACAAGTACATCTTTATTCGTAATGCCTATCTGCAGAATCGCGAATTCAAAGTACGCGATGGCGAGGTCGAGGACGACTTCTGAGTCGCTGATGTGCATGCAAACGGCCTGAAGCCGTTCCTTATTGCTCAGCGCTCTCTGCAACGCCCATGCATGAATGGCAAACAACAAAAAGGCGGCCACTGAGGGCCGCCTTTTTGTTGTTTTAACGTGTCAGTTCATGGAAATAATCGCCAAGCCTAATGCCTGGCGGCCATCTTCCAGGGTGCTGACGCGCATCACTTCGGCTTGCGCGTCCAGGCCGCGCAGTTCGTTATGCTCCGACGCGATGTGTACACGCACTTTGTCGCCCGTCTTCACTGCGCTTTCGGCCTCCAGCTGCATGCCGGTGCTGGAAAGGTCGAGGCACAGGGCAGGAATCTCCTTGCCATCGTGGTGCAGGGTCACAGGTGCTTCTAGCCGCATGCGGATGTAATCGCGTTTCTCACTGTAGGCACGATCATTCTGACTCATGGGGCTTTTTCCTCTTGTTATGGGGGTTGTCCTGCAGCTCTTATAACCTTGGCCGATTTGAGGTGTAAAGTCGTGTTGCGACGACCGGCGTACGCTTGAATCGCATAACGGATGGGAGTACCGTCTGCGCCTTAAAGCAAGCCGAGTTCGCGCGTGTAAGCTCCGGCCCTCACGCACTAAACCCAACCCATACCCGGCGCAGTTTGCCTGGATACCTCATGCACAAAACCAGTGCCACGCTGCTGATTATCGATGACGACGACGTAGTGCGTGCGAGCCTCGCAGCCTACTTGGAAGACAGTGGTTTTCATGTGCTGCAGGCCGCTAATGGCTTGCAGGGGCTGGAAGTCTTTCATGCCGAGTCGCCGGATCTGGTGATCTGCGATCTGCGCATGCCGCAAGTCGACGGTCTTGAACTGATCCGCCGCATCAACGCCCTGCAGGTTGAAACCCCGGTGATCGTGGTGTCCGGTGCAGGCGTGATGAGCGATGCCGTAGAGGCCCTGCGTCTAGGCGCTGCCGATTACCTGATTAAGCCGCTGGCGGATCTCGCTGTGCTTGAGCATTCAGTGCGTCGTGCGCTGGACCGCGCCAACCTGCGCCTGGAAAACCAGCGCTACCGCGACGAGCTGGAAACCGCCAACCGCGAACTGCAAGCCAGTCTGCACCTGCTGCAGGAGGATCAGAACGCCGGTCGCCAGGTGCAGATGAACATGCTGCCGGTGACGCCGTGGCAGGCCGATGGCTTGAGCTTCGCGCATCAGATCATTCCGTCGCTGTACCTGTCGGGCGACTTTGTCGACTATTTCCGCGTCGATGACAGCCGTATCGCTTTTTATCTGGCCGATGTTTCCGGGCATGGCGCTTCTTCGGCATTTATCACCGTGCTGTTGAAGTTTATGACCACACGCTTGCTCTATGAGTCGCGACGCGGCGGCAACCTGCCGGATTTCAAGCCCTCTGAAGTGCTCGGTCATATCAACCGTGGTCTGCTCAACTGCAAGCTGGGCAAGCACGTGACCATGCTTGGCGGTGTGATTGACCAGGCCAACAACCGTCTGACCTATAGCATTGGCGGCCATCTACCGCTGCCGGTGCTCTACAGCGACGGTCAGGCGCGTTACCTGGAAGGCCGCGGCCTGCCGGTTGGGCTGTTTGTCGAGGCCGAATATAACGATCTGGAACTTGAACTGCCGGAGGCCTTCAGCTTGACGCTGCTCTCCGACGGCATCCTCGATCTACTCCCGGGCGATACCTTGAAAGACAAGGAAACGCTGTTGCCGCAGCTGATCAGTTCTGCGGGCGGAACCCTGGATGGCTTGCGCAAGGCTTTTGGGCTGGCCAATCTGGGGGATATGCCGGATGATATCGCCTTGCTGGTGTTAAGCAGGAACCTTGCATGAACCCTGGGATAAGCCCCGGTCGAATCCAGTTTGCCGAACAAAACGGTACCTTCATCCTGAAGTTTGTCGGTGAAGTGCGCCTGACGCTGTGTTCGGCACTGGATGCAACCATTGAGAAAATTTTCACGGCGCTGAATTTCTCAGCCATCGTGATTGATCTCACCGAAACTCGCAGTATCGACAGTACGACCCTCGGGCTGTTGGCCAAGTTGTCGATACTCTCGCGGCAGAAAATTGGCCTGTTGCCAACAGTGGTAACGACGCACGCCGATATCACACGCCTGCTGCAGTCGATGGGGTTTGATCAGGTTTTCAATATTGTCGATACGCCGGTGCCATGCCCGGATTGTCTGGACGACCTGCCGTCTCAGGATCAGTCTGAAGAGCTGGTGCGTGCCAAGGTGCTGGAAGCCCATCGGATTCTCATGGGGTTGAATGAGTCCAACCGCGAAGCCTTCCATGACCTGGTCAATGCCCTCGAGCATCATTGATTCGAGTGGCTAAACAAACGGGGCGCTCATTGAGCGCCCCGTTTGCTTTCAGGCCATTCAGGCTTGAGCGATGAGCAGTTTTTCCAGCTTTTCCTGATCGCGGGCAAACAGACGAATGCCTTCGGCCAGCTTTTCGGTGCCCATGGCGTCTTCATTCATCGCCCAGCGGAATTGGCTTTCGCTCAGGCTCTGCTTGGCTTCGGCAGCTTTGCCAGGGCTGAGCAGGCGCGCCAGTGGTTGCTGATCATCGGCCAGTTGCTGCAGCAGCTCGGGGCTGATGGTCAGGCGATCACAGCCAGCCAGTTGTTCGATCTGGCCGATATTGCGGAAGCTCGCGCCCATCACCACGGTCTGGTAGGCGTTGGCTTTGTAGTAGTTGTAGATGCGCGTAACCGACTGCACGCCGGGGTCTTCTGCGCCGACAAAATCACGGCCTTCGGCCTTCTTGTACCAGTCGTAGATACGCCCGACGAAGGGCGAAATCAGGTACACGCCGGCATCGGCACAGGCCTGAGCTTGGGCGAAAGAGAACAGCAGCGTCAGGTTGCACTGAATACCAGCCTTTTCCAGCTGCTCGGCGGCGCGGATGCCTTCCCAGGTCGAGGCGATCTTGATCAGTACGCGTTCACGTCCAATACCAGCTTCTTCGTACAGACCAATCAAGCGCTCGGCACGCTGCCGTGTGGCCTGGGTGTCGAAGGACAGCCGGGCATCCACCTCGGTAGAGATGCGGCCTGGGATGATCTTGAGGATTTCACCGCCCACAGCGACGCCAAAATGGTCACAGGCCAGGCCTAGATCGCCTTTGCCGGCAGTCACTGCGCTTTTCAGCAGTGCGCTGTAACCAGGCATGGCAGCGGCTTTAAGCAGCAGGGAAGGGTTGGTGGTGGCATCAACCGGCTTCAGGCGGGCGATGGCGTCGAGGTCGCCGGTATCGGCGACCACTGTGGTGAACTGCTTGAGTTGATCCAGCTTGGAGGTCATGACACAGCCTTGTCGTTGCAGATGCACCGACCTTACCCGAGTCAGCGGCCTTGCAGCAATTGCGCCGCTTGATCGAACAGCGCCAGTGGTTCGTTGGTCTTGTGAATGTCCACAGAGAGCAGCTGGCGAAAGCGCCGCGCGCCATTAAAGCCCTGGCCCAGGCCGAGCATATGGCGGGTGATATGGTGCATGCTGCCACCTTCGGCCAGGTGCGCGGCTATATAGCCACGCATGCTCTGCATGGCCTCAAAACGACTCAGCACTGCGCTCGTTGAGCCAAACAGCTGCTGGTCCACTTGGGCCAGCAGGTAAGGGTTGTGGTACGCCTCGCGGCCCAGCATGACGCCATCGAAGGTTTGCAGGTGCTGCTGGCAATCCTCAAGGGTCTTGATGCCGCCATTGAGGATGATTTCCAGCTCAGGGAAGTCCTGCTTGAGCTGCGCCGCCACCTCGTAGCGTAGCGGCGGCACTTCGCGGTTCTCCTTGGGCGAGAGGCCCTCCAGGATGGCGATCCGCGCATGCACAGTAAAACTGCGACAGCCTGCATCACGCACGGTGCCGACGAAATCGCACAGCTCGGCATAGCTGTCGCGGCCGTTGATGCCAATGCGGTGCTTCACCGTTACCGGGATATCCACCGCATCCTGCATGGCTTTCACGCAGTCGGCGACCAGTTGTGGATGACCCATAAGGCAGGCGCCGATCATGTTGTTCTGCACGCGGTCGCTGGGGCAGCCTACGTTCAGATTGATTTCGCTGTAGCCGACAGCCTCACCCTGCTTGGCGCAGGCCGCCAGATCTGCCGCTACGCTGCCGCCCAGCTGCAGAGCCAGCGGGTACTCCGCCACGCTGTGGCGCAGAAAGCGTGCGGTATCTCCGTGCAGGATCGCCCCTGTGGTGACCATCTCGGTATACAGCAAGGCGTGCTTGGACAACTGGCGTAGGAAAAAGCGGCAGTGACGGTCCGTCCAATCCATCATGGGGGCACAGGAAAAACGGCGGGAAAGGGGAGTAGATTGCTGCATTGAAGATGCCGGTAAAGAAGTATCAGGTGATTTTATCAGCCTACGCTATGCCACGTCCGCTTGTGGCTGTGAGTTCTTCGGTAATTAATAACACGCAGTTCTTACTTGTTTTTAGCAAGTCGTGAATGGCTGAAAGCGTCCGAAAGTAGACCTTCACTGTGCTTGCTTTGCGCCGCTCTTAGTTCACAGAAAAGTGAATAGTGAGTCGCCCCAGGTTTTGAGGACGCCTCTGAACCTCAAAAACGGAGAAGCGCCGAGAAAGCGCGGTTAGAGGCGTGCTGGCAGGTGCAAAGTTATTGGGCATAGGGGGCTGTTTGTTTGACGGCGAGCGCAAGGGCGGCGGTCGTAATTCGATGGTGTGCCGGTTAAAGGCAGCGTTGGATGCAATACCGGGCAGATTATCGGCCTGGAGAGGTTTTTCGTTTGCTTGTATGACTCGGTCACTGTCTGCCGGAAACTCGGCATTTTGCGCAGATAGGTTGGGGCATCGGCACTTCATCGTTATGCTCTGCGCCACAAACAAGCCAGTGGGTGAGTGATGTTTCAGTCTGTGCGCGTAGTAAAGCTTCTACCAGTAGCCCTGTTTTTTCTGCTCGCTGCCTGCGCTGGTGGGCCGCAGCTGCAGCCTGAGACCAAGCGCTTGCCCGAGCGGGTCGAGTTGGCCGATGTGCCGTTTTTTCAACTCAGTGATGCGCAGGGCGGGCCTTCGGCGTTGGCGGCGTTACTCAATCATCATGGTGTGATCAGTAGCCCCGGCCTGGTGGATGAGCGCATTCAGCAATTGGCCAAGGGACAAAGCGCGCAAGTCGGCCTTGAAGCGGCGGCTCGCTCTTATGATCTGCTGGTCTACCCCTTGCCTGGCAACCTGGATGCGCTGATGCAGCAAGTGTCGGCAGGGCATCCAGTGCTGGTGATGCAGGATCGTTTATTTGGCGGGCCGGGCGCGCAGTTTGCGCTGCTGGTTGGCTATGACCAGCGTGAGCGCACACTGGTGCTGCGCTCTGGCAACACCCGGCGTTGGTACACCAGCTTTGCCAGCTTCGACGATGCGTGGGGTGAGGCGGGGCGCTGGGCTGTATTGGTCATGCCTACCGATCAGTTGCCTGCGCAACCACGCAAACAGACGTGGATGGCGGCCGCGCAGGAATTGCAAAAGCAAGGTCGTGCGACTGCGGCGCAGCGGGCGTTGCGCTCGGCGCGTCAGGTCTGGCCGGATGCACAGTTGTAAAACCGTCGAAAGATAGAATGCAAAACGGCACCTCTTGAGGTGCCGTTTCTGTTTGCGGGCTGTGCTTTAGACGCCCAGCTTGTCACGCAGGGTGTAGTACCAGGCACCCAGAGCGCTGAATGGCACTTGGAACAGGCGGCCGCCGGGGAAGGGGTAATGCGGCAGATCGGCGAAGGCGTCGAAGCGTTCTGCTTGGCCGCGCAGGGCTTCAGCCAGCACTTTGCCGGCTAAGTGTGTGTAGGTCACGCCGTGGCCGCTGCAGCCCTGCGAGTAGTAGATGTTGTCACCCAGGCGGCCGACCTGCGGTAGGCGCGACAAGGTCAGCAGGAAGTTGCCGGTCCAGGCGTAGTCGATCTTCACATCCTTCAGCTGTGGGAAGGCTTTAAGCATTTTCGGGCGAATAATCGCCTCGATGTTCGCCGGATCGCGTGCGCCGTAGACCACGCCGCCGCCGAAGATCAGGCGCTTGTCGCTGGTCAGGCGGTAGTAGTCGAGCAGGTAGTTGCAATCTTCGACGCAGTAATCCTGCGGCAGCAAGCTTTTCGCCAGCTCAGCGGACAGGGGTTCGGTGGTGATCACCTGGGTGCCGCACGGCATCGACTTGGCCGACAGCTCTGGAATCAGGTTGCCCAGATAGGCGTTACCGGCGACGACCACGAACTTGGCTTTGATCCGGCCGTTAGGCGTGTGCACAACAGGGTTGGCGCCGCGGTCAATGCGGATAGCGGGGGATTGTTCATAGATCACGCCGCCCAGCGACTCAACGGCAGCCGCTTCACCCAGGGCCAGATTGAGCGGGTGTATGTGGCCGCCACTCATGTCGAGCATGCCGCCGACATAGGCGTCGCTGTCCACCACTTCACGGATGCGCTTGGCGTCCATCAGTTCCAACTGAGTATGGCCGTAGCGTTCCCAAAGCTTTTTCTGCGATTCCAGGTGTTTCATGTGCTTCGGGGTGTTAGCAGCGAAGACACCACCGTCCTTGAGGTCGCACTGGATGTTGTACTTGGCGATGCGCTCGCGAATGATACGGCCGCCTTCGAACGCCATATCGCCCAGCAGTTTCGCCTGCTTGGGGCCGACACTGCGTTCGATTACGTCGATATCGCGGCTGTAGCTGTTAACGATCTGTCCGCCATTACGACCCGATGCGCCAAAACCGACCTTGGCCGCCTCGACGATGCTGACCTTGAAGCCACTCTCAAGCAGGGCGATGGCGGTGGATAGACCGGTGTAGCCCGCGCCGACGATGCACACGTCAGTCTCGACTTCACCATTCAATTCTGGGCGCTCCGGTACCGGATTGGCGGAGGCCGCGTAATAGGATTGTGGATAAGCTGTGTGCGCCATTTTGCAACCTCTGTTCTTTATTTTTTACGAATGGGCAGATGCTACCTGAGTTGAAAATGCCCGGCTAGTGGCCTGTGCGAAATATTAAACGCGCTGTAGAACAGTAAAAAATTCAGTTATTCAGACAGTTAGCGTAAAAAAATAGGTTGACAGTTTTTTGCGCGGCCGTAGAATGCGCACCCATCGTAGGCACGTAGCTCAGTTGGTTAGAGCACCACCTTGACATGGTGGGGGTCGTTGGTTCGAGTCCAATCGTGCCTACCAAATTTGGTAGAAGAAGGGTCGCTTAGGCGGCCCTTTTTTATTGGGTTCTTGCCAGCAAGTCCGGCTTTCTGCAAGCATTCGTGCGGTTAATCGTTGTTTCAAACCTCCAGTGACCCCGGTTCGGTTTTGGTTGGCTGAAAAGCTCCTGCCATTGTAAGGCAGGTTTACCGCCGCATCGCTTACTGGCTCATCCCAACCCATGTGGCCTTTGGTAGAGGTCACCACTAGGAGAGGAGGCGCCATGCCCATCATTACTCTTCCCGACGGCAGTCAGCGTTCGTTCGATCACCCGGTATCCGTACTCGAGGTGGCGCAATCTATTGGTGCTGGCCTGGCTAAGGCCACGGTAGCTGGCAAGGTCAATGGCAAGTTGGTTGATGCCTGTGATCTGATTGATAGCGACGCAACTCTGCAAATCATTACGCCAAAAGATCAGGAAGGCCTGGAAATCATTCGCCACTCCTGCGCGCATTTGATTGGTCATGCGGTCAAGCAGCTGTTTCCCACTGCCAAGATGGTGATCGGTCCGGTCATTGACGAAGGTTTCTACTACGACATCGCCTCTGAGCGTCCTTTTACTCTAGATGATGTGGCAGCAATCGAGCAGCGCATGCAGCAGCTAATCGAGAAGGACTACGACGTCATTAAGAAAGTGACGCCACGTGCTGAAGTTATTGATGTCTTCACCGCTCGTGGTGAAGAGTACAAGCTGCGTCTGGTTGAAGACATGCCGGATGAACAGGCTATGGGTCTGTACTACCACGAAGAATACGTCGACATGTGCCGCGGTCCGCACGTGCCGAATACGCGCTTCCTCAAAGCGTTCAAGCTGACCAAATTGTCCGGTGCTTATTGGCGCGGCGATGCCAAGAACGAGCAGTTGCAGCGCGTGTATGGCACGGCCTGGGCTGATAAGAAGCAGTTGGCGGCTTATATCCAACGAATCGAAGAGGCCGAGAAGCGTGATCATCGCAAGATCGGTAAGCGCCTCGATCTGTTCCATACCCAGGAAGAAGCGCCGGGCATGGTGTTCTGGCATCCGAATGGTTGGACCATTTATCAGGTGCTTGAGCAGTATATGCGTGGCGTGCAGCGCGAGAATGGCTATCAGGAGGTGCGCACGCCGCAGGTGGTTGACCGTGTGCTGTGGGAGAAATCCGGGCACTGGGGTAATTACGCCGACAACATGTTCACCACTCAGTCGGAAAGTCGCGATTACGCAATTAAACCGATGAACTGCCCGTGTCACGTACAGATATTCAATCAGGGGCTCAAGAGCTACCGCGAGCTGCCGCTGCGTCTGGCTGAGTTTGGCTCCTGTCACCGCAATGAGGCCTCTGGTGCCCTGCATGGCATCATGCGTGTGCGTGGTTTCACGCAGGATGATGCGCACATCTTCTGTACAGAGGAGCAGGTCAAGAAAGAAGCGGCGGATTTCATCAAGCTGACCTTGCAGGTTTACGCTGACTTCGGTTTCAGCGACGTCAAGATGAAGCTCTCCACGCGCCCAGCCAAGCGTGTGGGTGATGATGCGTTCTGGGATCGCGCCGAAGAGGCGCTGGCCAATGCGCTGAATGAAGCCGGCCTGCCTTGGGAGTACCTGCCGGGCGAGGGTGCCTTCTACGGTCCGAAGATCGAGTTCACACTGCTTGATTGCCTGGGTCGCGCCTGGCAGTGCGGTACGCTGCAGTACGATCCGAACATGCCGCAGCGCCTGGAAGCGAGCTACGTTTCCGAAGACAACAGCCGTAAAGTGCCGGTTATGTTGCACCGTGCGATTCTCGGTTCGTTCGAGCGATTCATCGGGATTTTGATCGAGCACTACGAAGGGGCGTTCCCTGCTTGGTTGGCGCCGACTCAGGCTGTGGTGATGAATATCACGGATAAACAGGCCGATTTTGCCCTCGAAGTAGAAAAAACGCTCAATCAAAGCGGATTTCGTGCCAAGTCTGACTTGAGGAACGAGAAGATAGGCTTTAAAATCCGCGAGCATACTTTGCTCAAGGTTCCTTATCTCTTGGTCATCGGAGATCGGGAGGTTGAGACGAAAACTGTCGCCGTGCGTACCCGTGAAGGTGCTGATCTGGGCTCAATGCCCGTCACTCAATTCGCTGAATTTCTTGCGCAGGCGGTTTCCCGGCGTGGTCGCCAAGATTTGGAGTAATCATTATTAAGCGTGAAATGAGACAAGATAAACGAGCTGCACCGAAGGCCCCGATCAACGAGAATATCTCGGCACGCGAGGTTCGGTTAATTGGCGCTGAAGGTGAGCAGCTTGGGATTGTGTCAATTGAAGACGCGCTTCTTAAGGCCGAAGAGGCCAAGCTGGATCTGGTAGAGATTTCTGCCGATGCAGTGCCACCTGTTTGCAAGCTGATGGACTACGGTAAATCGATCTTCGAAAAGAAGAAGCAGATTGCTGCTGCAAAGAAAAACCAGAAGCAGATTCAGGTTAAAGAAATTAAGTTTCGTCCAGGGACGGAGGAAGGGGATTACCAGGTAAAACTACGCAACCTGGTACGTTTCCTTAGTGATGGGGACAGGGCCAAGGTATCGCTTCGATTCCGCGGCCGTGAGATGGCGCATCAGGAGCTGGGTATGGAGTTGTTGAAGCGGGTTGAAGGTGACCTTGCTGAATACGGCACCGTTGAACAGCATCCAAAGATGGAAGGACGCCAGCTGATAATGGTCATCGCCCCCAAAAAGAAGAAATAACCACCAGGGCACGGCAGGCCTTGCGGTTATGTTTATCAACTGAATGCGGAGTATCCGAACATGCCAAAGATGAAAACTAAGAGTGGTGCAGCCAAGCGTTTTCTCAAAACCGCTAACGGCTTCAAGCACAAGCACGCTTTCAAGAGCCACATCCTGACCAAGATGTCCACTAAGCGTAAGCGTCAACTGCGCGGTAGCACCATGGTGCATCCGTCTGACGTAGCAAAAGTGGCGCGCATGCTGCGCGTTCGTTAATCGGTCAAGATAGAGGAAATTACTCATGGCTCGTGTTAAGCGCGGCGTTATCGCTCGCAAGCGTCACAAAAAAATTCTGAAACTCGCTAAAGGCTACTACGGCGCACGCTCACGCGTATTCCGTGTTGCCAAGCAAGCGGTGATCAAGGCAGGCCAGTACGCCTACCGCGACCGTCGCCAGAAAAAACGTCAGTTCCGCGCTCTGTGGATCGCTCGTATCAACGCTGGTGCTCGTGTTAACGGTCTGTCCTACAGCCGTTTCATTGCCGGCCTGAAAAAAGCGTCCATCGAGATCGATCGTAAGGTTCTGGCTGATCTGGCAGTGAACGAAAAAGCGGCGTTTGCTGCGATTGTCGAGAAAGCGAAAGCCGTACTGGCTTAAGTCCCCGACAATCACCGGGCTCGCCCGGTGCTAAACGTCACCAATAGGGGAAGAGCCTTCAAGCTCTTCCCCTATTTCGTATCTGGAGTCTGTAAATGGAAAATCTGGATGTGCTGGTCTCGCAAGCGCTTGAGGCCGTTAGCCACACCGACGATGTGAATGCCCTGGAACAACTGCGGGTTCACTATCTGGGCAAGAAAGGCGAATTGACTCAGGTGATGAAGACCCTGGGCAATCTGTCGGCAGAAGAACGCCCGCAAGCCGGTGCATTGATCAATGCCGCCAAGGATCAGGTTCAGGATGCGCTGAACAGCCGTAAGGCAACTCTGGAACAGGCCGCGCTGAGCGCCAAGCTCGCCGCCGAAAAAATCGACGTGACACTGCCAGGTCGTGGTCAGACTTCTGGTGGTCTGCATCCAGTCACCCGGACGCTGGAACGCGTTGAGCGGTTTTTCACCCGTATTGGCTACGGCATTGCCGAAGGCCCGGAAGTGGAAAACGACTATCACAACTTTGAAGCACTCAATATCCCGGGCCATCACCCGGCTCGGGCGATGCATGACACCTTTTATTTCAATGCGAATATGTTGCTGCGCACCCACACCTCTCCGGTCCAGGTGCGCACCATGGAATCGCAGCAGCCGCCGATCCGCATCGTTTGCCCCGGCCGTGTTTATCGCTGCGATTCCGATATCACTCATTCGCCGATGTTCCACCAGGTAGAAGGCCTGCTGGTCGATGAAGGTGTGAGCTTTGCTGACCTCAAGGGCACCATCGAAGAGTTCCTTCGAGTGTTCTTCGAGAAGCCGCTGGGCGTACGTTTCCGTCCCTCATTCTTCCCCTTCACCGAACCATCGGCTGAAGTCGATATGCAGTGTGTGATGTGCAGCGGCAAAGGCTGCCGCGTGTGCAAGCAGACCGGTTGGCTGGAAGTCATGGGCTGCGGCATGGTGCACCCGAATGTGCTGCGCATGTCTGGCATTGATCCAGAGAAATACTCCGGCTTCGCCTTCGGCATGGGGGTTGAGCGTCTGGCCATGCTGCGTTACGGCGTTAACGATCTACGGCTGTTCTTTGATAACGACCTGCGGTTCCTGGCGCAATTTCGCTAGCGCCCTCGCATTCCGTAATCGAATTGATTCAGGAGAACAGACAGTATGAAATTCAGTGAACAATGGCTGCGTAGCTGGGTAAATCCGGATGTTGCGCGCGATGAGTTGGTGGCCCGCCTATCGATGGTCGGTCTGGAAGTCGATGCGGTTACGCCTGTGGCAGGTCAGTTCAGTGGCGTTGTGGTGGGCGAGATTCTTAGCGCTGAACAGCACCCTGATGCTGACAAGCTGCGTGTCTGCCAAGTCAGTAACGGCAATGAAACATTCCAAGTCGTTTGTGGTGCGCCAAACGCTCGCGCCGGTATCAAAATTCCCTTCGCCATGATCGGCGCTGAGTTGCCTGGTGATTTCAAGATCAAACAGGCCAAGTTGCGTGGCGTGGAGTCTCAGGGGATGCTCTGTTCGGCTTCCGAGCTGCAGGTCAGTGATGACAACAGTGGGCTCATGGAGCTGGCGGCGGATGCACCTGTTGGTCAAGACATACGTATTTATCTGGGCTTGGACGATGCCAGCATCGAAATCGGCTTGACCCCAAATCGTGGTGATTGTCTGTCGCTGGCCGGCTTGGCTCGTGAAGTGGGCGCGATCTACGGCGCGACTGTGGCACCTGTGTCTGTCGCTCCGGTTGCGGCTTCCCATGACGAAGTACGCTCGGTTGATGTCTTGGTCCCTCAAGCATGCCCGCGCTACTTGGGGCGGGTTGTGCGCAACGTCGACTTGTCCCAGCCTACGCCGCTGTGGATGGTCGAGCGTCTGCGTCGCTCCGATATTCGTAGCATTGATGCTGTCGTTGATATTACAAACTACGTAATGCTTGAGCTCGGTCAGCCTATGCATGCTTTTGATCTTGCTGAGATCAATGGTGGTATCCGCGTGCGTATGGCAGAAGAGGGTGAAAAGCTGGTTCTGCTGGATGGGCAAGAAGTCAGCCTGCGAGCAGACACCCTGGTGATTGCTGACCATAATCGCGCTTTGGCTATTGCCGGTGTAATGGGCGGTGAACATAGCGGTGTAAGCGCTAAAACGCATGATCTGTTCTTGGAAAGTGCTTTCTTCGACACCATTGCGGTAGCTGGCAAAGCCCGTTCCTATGGGCTGCACACTGATTCATCGCATCGGTTCGAGCGCGGTGTTGACTCGCAGCTGGCGCGCCATGCCATGGAGCGTGCAACCGCACTGCTGTTGGATATCGTCGGTGGTGAAGCTGGTCCTGTCATTGAAGTGGCCAGTGCCACCGACTTGCCCAATATTGCGCCAATTACCTTGCGAGCCGAACGCATCAGCCAAATGTTGGGTATGGACATGGAGGGCGCTGAAGTTGAGCGTCTGCTCACAGCGTTGGGGCTCGGTGTGATCGCTCAAGGCGCTGGTGAGTGGCTAGTCGATGTCCCGAGTCATCGCTTCGACATCAGTCTCGAAGTCGATTTGATTGAGGAGTTGGGTCGTTTGTATGGGTATAACCGTTTGCCGGTTCGCTATCCGCAAGCACGTTTGGCTCCGCAAGCTAAAGCCGAGGCTGCAGTCGACCTGCCTGCACTGCGTCGTTTGTTGGTTGCCCGCGGTTATCAGGAAGCGATTACCTACAGCTTCATTGATCCCAAGTTGTTCGAGCTGTTCAATCCAGGTGTTGCGCCGCTGATGTTGGCGAACCCGATTTCTGCCGATATGGCAGCAATGCGCTCTTCCTTGTGGCCTGGTCTGATCAAGGCACTTGAACACAACTTGAATCGTCAACAATCGCGTGTGCGCCTGTTCGAAAGTGGCTTGCGTTTTGTTGGGCAGCTCGAAGGTTTGAAGCAAGAGCCGATGCTGGCGGGCGTAATTTGTGGCGGTCGTCTTGCTGAGGGTTGGGCGCACAGTCGAGATGATGTCGACTTCTATGATGTGAAAGCCGATGTCGAAGCCTTGCTGGCCGGTGCAGGAGCGGGCGGTAGCTTCACCTTCGTGCCAGGTGAACATGCTGCGCTGCACCCAGGGCAAACAGCGTGTATCGAGCGCGAAGGGCGAGTGGTCGGTTTCTTGGGTGCGATGCATCCCGAGCTGTCGAAAGCACTCGGCCTAGATCAAACCGTCTTTATGTTTGAGTTGGTGCTGGCTGAGATCACTCAAGGCGTCATGCCAAAGTTTCAGGAGTTGTCTAAGTTCCCCGAAGTGCGGCGTGACTTGGCTGTGCTGGTTGACCGTGACGTGCCTGCGCAGGATTTGCTCGGTGCAATTCGTGAGGCTGCAGGCGAATGGATGACCGACCTCAAGCTATTTGACGTGTATCACGGTAAAGGTATTGATCCTCATAGAAAAAGCCTTGCCGTTGGCTTGACCTGGCAGCATCCATCGCGCACTCTTAATGACGATGAGGTGAGCACCACAATGCAAAATATTCTCACCTCCCTGGAACAAAGGTTCAACGCCACGTTAAGGAAGTAGCGTATGGGGGCTCTGACGAAAGCTGAGATGGCGGAACGTCTGTATGAAGAGCTGGGCCTGAATAAACGGGAAGCCAAGGAGTTGGTGGAGCTGTTCTTTGAGGAGATCCGCCAAGCGCTGGAGCTCAACGAACAGGTCAAGCTCTCGGGGTTCGGTAACTTTGATCTGCGCGATAAGCGTCAGCGCCCCGGTCGCAATCCAAAAACAGGAGAGGAAATTCCGATTACGGCCCGCCGTGTCGTGACTTTCCGTCCAGGCCAAAAACTTAAAGCCAGGGTCGAGGCGTATGCTGGAACCAAGTCATAACGACGAACTGCCCGTCATACCCGGCAAGCGGTACTTCACCATCGGTGAAGTTAGCGAACTCTGTGCTGTAAAACCGCACGTGTTGCGTTACTGGGAGCAGGAGTTCCCACAACTTAACCCGGTTAAGCGGCGTGGTAATCGACGCTATTATCAGCGCCAAGATGTGTTGATGATTCGGCAGATTCGCGCGCTCTTGTACGACCAAGGCTTTACCATCGGCGGAGCGCGTCAGCGTCTTTCGGGTGATGAAGCTAAAGATGACAGCACGCAGTACAAGCAGCTGATCAAGCAAATGATTACCGAGCTTGAAGACGTGTTGTTGGTGCTTAGAAAATAGTCGTCCTATTCAAAAAAGTTTCCACATTTCAGGAGCTTAATGTATAGTCCGCGACGTTTTCTGGTACAAGAAAACTGATTCACGCCTAGTCGGGGCGTAGCGCAGTCCGGTAGCGCACTAGCATGGGGTGCTAGGGGTCGAGTGTTCGAATCACTCCGTCCCGACCAAAAAACCCTAGAAAATCCAGCCACTTAGCGGTGACTGGATTTTTTTATGGTCGAGTGTTTTGTCTGTGGACGAAATTTTGTGCCACTTTTTGTGCCACCGAGATTTTTCTGCTGTTGAGTGATTAGACCTGCTAGCGGTCTGCTCCCTATTAGCACCCTTAGCTCCGGCTCCTCGGAGTGCATGACGTGTCTGGAGTATGCTTTTCTGCGAGTCTCTGTCGCGAGGATCACCTCGAACAGCAGTTTTGACTTGAATTTGGAGCGCTGATGCCAGGGATTAGGGTTTTGATTGCCACCGTACCAGAGAGAATGGGACTGCTTCGCCGCGCATTGGCATCAGTCTGCGCTCAGACTATGGCGCCAAACTCCGTAGTGATCGTTTGTGACCGCGGCTTGAAACCAGCAGATGCCATGGCGACGATTGATCTGGTGCTTGAGGATCCGCATTGGTTAATGAATCAAGGTCCGTCCGGCGCGGCAAACGCGTGGAACACGGGCATTGACTACATAGCAAAGCACTGGCCAGACGATTACCTGGCCATTCTGGATGACGATGACACCTGGGATTCGGAGCATCTCGCGGGATGCCTGAGCATTGCGGCGCGGGGGGACTGGCCGGATCTGGTGATCTCTGGTATCCGTGCCTGGGTGGATGGCATCGAGCAGCCTCGCGAGCCGATCCGCTCTTTGCTTGTGAGCGATTTCCTGGTGGGCAATCCTGGGTGGCAGGGTTCCAATACCTTCATTCGTATCGCTACATTGCTGCGTGCCGGGTGTTTTACTCCCGGGCTCGCGAGTTGCAATGACCGCGATCTTGCCATTCGGGTGTTAAGCCTCGAGGGTCTTCGCTCTGCATTCACTGCGCGCCATACGGTGAATTGGTTTCATGAGCGTGGGCGTGCCTGCCTTTCCTCTGTTGGGTCAGATGACAAGCTGAGCGGTCTGACGCGGTTCTATCAGCTGCATGGCTGGCGGATGACTTCGGAACATGAACGGCGCTTCTTTGCCCGTGCGAAAGAACTATTCGGTCTTCCCCGCGACTTGATACTGCAACACCTGAAGGAATTGGGCCATGCACTTTAGTGCGCCGCGCAGCCTTTCGCGCATCCTTTGTTCGCGCGCAATTCGCTTCTCGGGTGAGTTATCTGCCAGCGCCATTGTCGCTGAGGTAGTCATCGGTATCTGCGTGCACAACCAGGCCAGTAAGCTGCCTAGGGCGCTCAACTCGGCATTGTCACAGCAGGTCGTTCAGCAGGGGCGAGCAGTGGTTGTGATCCTTGATGACGGCTCCAGCGATAACTGGCAATCAGGCATCGAATCTCTGCTAGCTGATCCGAAAGTGGTTGTGCTTTCTGCTAACTGCGGCACTGCAGCCAAAGCCCGCAATGCGTTGCTGGATTGGGTGGATGAGTACCTGCCTGAGGCAGTCTGGGTCGCGCGGTTGGATGCGGATGATTGCTTTGCCTGTTCTGACGCGGTTGCTGTGATGGTCGACGTGGGCAACCGGTCAGGCGCGCGTTTTGTGCTAGGTAGTAATCATCTTGACCTTGATGGAGTGCAGCAACCGCACAGTAATATCGCTGACGCGTCATGGCTTCATGACGCTGAGCGGTTAGTTCGATTCATCGAGGCTTTTTGCTTGGGGCAGGCGGATAACGAGTTGCCGTCTTGTAATCTCCTTTTGCGTACCCGTAATGGTATTCGCTATCCACATATGCGGATTTCGGTGAACGTGACCGCTCATTTCGCTAACAACGTGACCGGTGGCTTCACCCGATTGCGCGGGGTTTAAATTCTAACCGCATCGGTCACGATGCGGCTTCTTCCTCCGTGTTTTTCCTC
>NZ_JAAQXA010000059.1:0-2639 GCF_012985775.1 Pseudomonas sp. WS 5011 | reverse complement strand
TGCGGATTTCGGTGAACGTGACCGCTCATTTCGCTAACAACGTGACCGGTGCCTCCACCCGATTGCGCGGGGTTTAAATTCTAACCGCATCGGTCACGATGCGGCTTCTTCCTCCGTGTTTTTCCGCCGCAGTGACTCACCTTTCATCATGATTCGGTAGGCGTTGTGCACCAGGCGGTCGAGCAATGCGTCGGCCAGCGTGGGGTCGTTGATCCAGCCGTGCCAGTGCTCGACCGGCAATTGGCTGGTCAGGATGGTGGAGCGGCTACCGGCGCGGTCGTCGATCACTTCCAGCAGGTCATGCCGGGCGTTTTCCTCCAGCGGGGCCAGGGCCCAGTCGTCCAAAATCAGAACGTCGACCTTAGCCAGCTGTTGCAGGGTGCGCCCGAAGCTACCGTCGCCGTGGGCGATGCGCAGTTGCTCTAGCAGGCGCGGGGTGCGCAGGTACAGCGCGCTGTAGCCCTGGCGGCAGGCCTGGTGGCCCAGGGCGCAGGCGAGCCAGGTCTTGCCGACGCCGGTTGGGCCGGTCAGCAACAGGTTGTGCCGTTGGCGGAGCCAGTCGCCGCTGGCCAGGGTCGCGATCAGGCGCTCGTCCAGAGTGCGGCCACGGCGGCGATCGAGGTCTTCCAGGCAGGCGCCGGCGTACTTGAGCTTGGCCTGTTTGCGCAGCCGCTCCAGACGCTTGTCGTCGCGCCAGGCCAGTTCGCGATCGAGCAGCAGGCCGAGGCGTTCATCGAAGCTCAAGCTGTGGCTGGCCGGCAGCGTCCACTGCTCTTCCAGCGCTCGGGCCATGCCGCTCAGCCGCAGTTGGTGCAGCTGGCTCAGGGTGTGTTGGGTCATCATCGAACAGTTCCTCTTGGGTGTAGTAATCGGCGCCACGGACGTTCTCGTGGCTGCTGGGTTGCGCTGCCGGCGTCGCGGGCTTGGGCAGTGGTTGTTGGTCGAGCCCTTGCTTGAGCAGGTTGCGCACGGTGCGGCCGTTAAGCGCCCGCAGTTGCACGGCGCGGCTGGCCGCCGCCTCCAGGCGCGCGTTACCGTACTGGCGGGCCAGCGAGAGCAGGCCCAGGCAGGCGCGATAGCCCATCTCCGGGTGCGGTTTGTGGGTCAGTTGGTACTCGACGATCTGCCGGGCGTGCGGGCCGATTCGCTCGCCCCAGTCGAGCAGGCGCTGCGGCGTCCACTCGCGGTGCGCCTTGTGCGACGCCGGCATGTGTTCGCTCTGGGTGCTGTAGGCGCCGCGCCGCTGAAGTCGCAGGTGGCTGGCGACCCGCCGGTTGCCGTGCAGGATTTCCACGGTATGCGCGCTCAGCCGCACATCGACGCTCTGTCGGGCCAGGGCCGAGGGCACGCTGTAGAAGCCGCCGTTCACTTCGATGTGGTAGTCGATGTTGACCTTGCAGCGCTTGAAGGTCACCACCTCGTAGGGGTGCTGTGGCAGTGGCCGCAGCACCGGTTGATCGAGCCGCTCGAACCACTCCCGGCGGCAGCCGTCGAGCTTCTTGAACGGGCGCTGGTTCAAGTCCTCAAGCAGCTCGGCAATCGCCTGATTGAGCGCATGCAGGCTGAAGAACTGCTGGTGGCGCAGCCGCGCCATGATCCAGCGTTCGACGATCTGCACCGCCACCTCGGCCTTGGCTTTGTCCTGCGGCTTACGCGGCCGCGCCGGCAGCATCACCGTGTCGTAATGCCGGGCACACTCCAGCGCGGCGCGGTTCAAGCCCGGCTCGTAGCGATCAGGATGGGCGATCAGGGCGCGCGGGTTGTCCGGCACGACCATCTCGCTGACCCCGCCAAAGTAGCTGAACGCCTGGCCCAGCGCGGTCAGCCAGTCCACCTGGGCTTCACCCGGCGTGGCGCAGGCATAGGTGTAGTTCGAGGCCCCCAGCGCCGCGACGAAGATATGCGCCCGGCTGATCTCGCCGGTGGCTGGGTCGATCACCGGCAGGGTCGGGCCGGCGTAGTCGATGAACAGCTTCTCGCCGGCCCGGTGCTGTTGACGCATCGAGCGCTTGAGCGTGCTGGCGTAGCGGCGGTAGTGCTCGACGAACTGGGTGTAGCGGTAGGTCGGCTGCTCGGGATGGGCGGCGACGTACTCCTCCCACAGCAGTTGCAGGGTGACGCCCTTGCGCCGCAATTCGCGGTGGATCGTGATCAGATCCGGCAGCACCCGCTCGCCGCGGGTCTGGCGCACCTTGGCAGTTGGCAACAGTGCTGCCGCCAGCGCGACCTCATCCAGCGCGGCCAGCACCGGCCACTCCAGGCCTGTTTCGTTGGCCGCCGTGACGTACTTGCTGACGACGCCCTTGGACAACTGCAAGGCCCGGGCGATCTTCTCGTGAGAGAGACCTCCCTCAAATTTGAGGCGCAGACATTCTTTGATATTACGCATGGCTACTCGCTGCGCCGACATCCCTCTACTTCCCCAAAAACGGGCGAGGGTGACGGTCGCGTCAGGTCATGCGCAACGGGGTGGAAGTATTTCGCTAAGCCGTGACCGACGATTTCGGTAAGTCGTGACCGCCTGTTTCGGAACAGGCTGGAAATCGGTCACGTTGATAGCGAAATGAGCGGTCACGCGTTAGCGAAATGGCCGGTCACGATCTACCGAAACGACCGGTCACGGTGGGCCGAAATACGCA
>NZ_JAAQXA010000058.1:0-2737 GCF_012985775.1 Pseudomonas sp. WS 5011 | reverse complement strand
TTCTTCGATCTGCACGCTGCAAACAAAAGCCAGTTGGCCGAACAAGCACTGCACGCGATGGGCAGCCTGTACGAAATCGAACGGCAAGCACGGGACATGAGCGATGAAGAACGCTGGCGAATACGACTGAGATCTCATGGCTTCTAGTGGCCATGGTATGAGAGGTCGTGTGGTGGGCTCTAATGACTTAAAAATCTATTGTGCTTTAACCTTAAATAGGTCCTGCCATCGAGTCGTGTAAGCCGGTGATAGCATCTCCCGGCGCATGCTCCACTCTGTGTGTTTGGTGATTCGTGCCGGCTTCAATGTCCCGCGTCCCCATCGTCCGTTGATGGCGTCCAGTGTTTTCATCAGGTGTTCGGTCCTCGGGGTTTGTTCGGGTGTAAATAGGTCTTTTGTGTATTCGTCACGTCGGCACAGATCCAGCAGCAGTACCTGAGCTTTGGCATAGCTAAACCCATTACGATAAAGCCGGCTTATTCCCTCGCGCGCTGCTGAAATGATCAGGCGTGTGTCGTCGGTCGGGTAGGGTAGCTGGAAAATCAGACCATTGGCATATTTAGCCTCTGCAGGGTTGAACATACCGGTACGCAGGCTGATGCGAATCTGCCGACACAGTGAGCCTTGTTGACGCAGTTTTTCAGCCGCTCGGGTGGCGTATGCAGTAACGGCTTCCTGAATCGGTTCGATGGTTTTCAGGCGTTTGCCGAACGAGCGACTGCAGCAGATTTCCTGTTTGGCTGGCTCAGTTTCTTCGAGCGCTAAACAGGCAGTACCGCGCAGTTCGCGTGCGGTTTTCTCGATCACCACATTGAAGCGCTTGCGCAGTTCTCGAGCATCATGTCTAGCCAAATCCCAGGCGGTTTTGATGCCCAGTGCGTTTAGATGAGTTTGCATGTGTGCGCCGATTCCCCAGACTTCTCCTACGGGCACGATATTAAGTAGCTTGTCGCGCCGGATCGGATCACGTAAGTCGACGACTCCGTCGGTCTGTTTTTGCCAGCGTTTGGCAGCATGGTTGGCCAGTTTCGCCAGGGTTTTGGTTTCAGCGATACCGATACCGACAGGGATGCCCGTTTTCTTTCTGATCTCGTTTTGGAGTGCTCTGGATAGATGCTCTAGGGGCTCCGTGATCCCTGAAAGGTCGGCGAAGGCCTCATCAATGCTGTAAACCTCAACGGCCGGCAGGCGCGCTTCTATGATGCTCATCACTCGCTCGCTCATGTCGCCATAGAGTGCGTAGTTGCTGCTGAAAGTCATAATGCCATGACGGTCGAGTTCGCCACGGATTTCATGGAATAGCGCCCCCATTTTTACGAAGGGCTTAGCATCGGCAGAGCGAGCAATTACGCAGCCGTCGTTGTTGCTTAGTACCACGATAGGGGTGTGCTGCAGGTCAGGCCGGAACACTCGCTCGCAGCTTGCGTAGAAGCTGTTGCAGTCTATTAGTGCGAATACTGCCTCAGGCATGGTGGCGGTGGTTCCTAAGGCTGTGACTCACAACCCCCCAAATCATCAGTTCGTCATTGTCAATTACATATCGAGGTGCGTAATCAGGGTGCTCGGATTGCAGCACATACGACTTATGATGCCGGCCCAAACGTTTGACGAATACATCACCATTTAGACAGGCCACAACGATGTCGCCCGGCTTTGCTTCCAGTGCGCGACTGACGATCAGGTAATCGCCATCGAAGATTCCTGCGCCATTCATGCTTTCACCGCTTACCAGCGCGACATAAGTGTGTGGTGTATTGATGTCGAGAAGCTCGTCCAGAGATAGTTTGTGTTCCATGTGTTCCATGTGTACCATGTGATCCAGGGCAGGACTGGGAAAGCCGGCGGGAATGTGCGCCTCAAAAAATGGAAGGTGAGTGCAATTGGTGTGTAGTTCGCTAAGGATCTGAGCGTGCTCATAGAGGATTCGCCTGTACTGATTTTATATACAGTATCCGGTGATTTTTAGATTCGACAAGGGGTGTTCGTCGGCGTGCACCCCCGAGCTGTTTGAGTTCTGTGGCGAAATTTTGTGCATCGCACCTGTGTGCTTGATGATTGGGGGGCTTCTGGTCCTGATGCTGATGATCTGGTCAGGCTGTTTGTATGCAGCACTGCTATTGATCGGCTAGTGCCGCTTTCCTCGGGGGGATGCGTCGCTTCTTTCATATATGGATGCAGTGCATCTCTACCTGGGCTTAAAGAAGGGGTTGCCGCTTCTGAAGACGGCGCGTGGCTAGCTGAGTGGCTGCAGTCTTTGATTTCGTGGGTGTTGAGACAAAAGCGCAATAATTGATTGACCTTCGTTTGCCAGTCCCTATAATGCGCACCTCTTCAGGCGTAAGCAGCTTCTTAAACTTCTTATAAAACAAGAAGTTAGATTTAAAAAGGAGTTGCAAAGCAGCGAAAGCTGCGTAGAATGCGCTTCCTCTTCAGGAGGTAGTGTTTGAGTCTGAAGGGGTTCGGTCGAGATGATCGAAAGCGGTAAAAGAGGCGGTTGACAGCGGTTTGAAACGCTGTAGAATTCTCCTCCCGCTGACGAGAAGATAGATGTTGATCGAAGGCGCAAGTGGTTGAGATTGAAAAGAAATTTTCGAAATCACTTGACGGAGAATGAGGCTGCTGTAGAATGCGCACCTCGGTTGAGACGAAAGACTTAACCACCGCTCTTTAACAACTGAATCAAGCAATTCGTGTGGGTGCTTGTGAGGTAAGACTGCTAGTCGCAAGATTATCAGCA
>NZ_JAAQXA010000057.1:0-2770 GCF_012985775.1 Pseudomonas sp. WS 5011 | reverse complement strand
CCATTGTTCTTCCAGTGCTCGGGCCATGCCGCCCAGCCGCAGTTGGTGCAATTGGCTCAGGGTGTGTTGGGTCATCATCGAACAGCTCCTCTTGGGTGTAGTAATCGGCGCCACGGACGTTCTCGTGACTGCTGGGTTGTGCTGCCGGCGTCGCGGGCTTGGGCAGTGGTTGCTGGTCGAGGCCTTGCTTGAGCAGGTTGCGCACGGTGCGGCCGTTAAGCGCCCGCAGTTGCACGGCGCGGCTGGCCGCCGCCTCCAGGCGCGCGTTACCGTACTGGCGCGCCAGCGAGAGCAGGCCCAGGCAGGCGCGATAGCCCATCTCCGGGTGCGGTTTGTGGGTCAGTTGGTGCTCGACGATCTGCCGGGTTTGCGGGCCGATTCGCTCACCCCAGTCGAGCAGGCGCTGCGGCGTCCACTCGCGGTGCGCCTTGTGCGAGGCCGGCATGTGTTCGCTCTGGGTGCTGTAGGCGCCGCGCCGCTGAAGTCGCAAGTGGCTGGCGACCCGCCGGTTGCCGTGCAGGACTTCCACGGTATGCGCGCTCAGCCGCACATCGACGCTCTGCCGGGCCAGGGCCGAGGGTACGCTGTAGAAGCCGCCGTTCACTTCGATGTGGTAGTCGATGTTGACCTTGCAGCGCTTGAAGGTCACCACCTCGTAGGGATGCTGTGGCAGCGGCCGCAGCACCGGTTGATCGAGCCGCTCGAACCACTCCCGGCGGCAGCCATCGAGCTTCTTGAACGGGCGCTGGTTCAAGTCCTCCAGCAGCTTGGCAATCGCCTGGTTGAGCGCGTGCAGGCTGAAGAACTGCTGGTGGCGCAGCCGCGCCATGATCCAGCGTTCGACGACCTGTACCGCCACCTCGGCCTTGGCTTTATCCTGCGGCTTACGCGGCCGCGCCGGCAGCATCACCGTGTCGTAATGCCGGGCGCACTCCAGCGCGGCGCGGTTCAAGCCCGGCTCGTAGCGGTCGGGATGGGCGATCAGGGCGCGCGGGTTGTCCGGCACCACCATCTCGCTGACCCCGCCAAAATAGCTGAATGCCTGACCCAGCGCGGTCAGCCAGTCCACCTGGGTTTCCCCCGGCGTGGCGCAGGCATAGGTGTAGTTCGAGGCCCCCAGCGCTGCGACGAAGATATGCGCCCGGCTGATCTCGCCGGTGGCCGGGTCGATCACCGGCAGCGTCGGGCCGGCGTAGTCGATGAACAGCTTCTCGCCGGCCCGGTGCTGTTGACGCATCGAGCGTTTGAGGGTGCTGGCGTAGCGGCGGTAGTGCTCGACGAACTGGGTATAGCGGTAGGTCGGCTGCTCGGGATGGGCGGCGACGTACTCCTCCCACAGCAGTTGCAGGGTGACGCCCTTGCGCCGCAATTCGCGGTGGATCGTGATCAGATCCGGCAGCACCCGCTCGCCGCGGGTCTGGCGAACCCTGGCAGTGGGCAACAGTGCCGCCGCCAGCGCCACCTCATCCAGCACGGCCAGCGCCGGCCACTCCATCCCGGTTTCAGCGGCTGCGGTGACGTACTTACTGACGACGCCCTTGGACAGCTGCAAGGCCCGGGCGATCTTCTCGTGAGAGAGGCCGCCCTCGAACTTGAGGCGCAGACATTCTTTGATATTACGCATGGCTACTCGCTGCGCCGCCATCCCTCTACTCCCCGAAATCGGGCGAGGGTGACGGTCGCGTCAGGTCATGCGCAACGGGGTGGAAGCGTTTCGCTAAGCCGTGACCGACGATTTCGGTAAGTCGTGACCGCCTGTTTCGGAGCAGGCTGGAAATCGGTCACGTTGATAGCGAAATGAGCGGTCACGCGTTAGCGAAATGTCCGGTCACGATCTACCGAAACAGCCGGTCACGGTGGGCCGAAATACGCAGAAAGTCAAGAAGGAGACAAAGTTCGCAGTACCGGAAACGTTTCTTGGGCGATGCCTTTAACCAGTCACCGGGCAAAGAGAATGTCCGTTTTAAATACTCTTTCGGCAAACCTAATGCCTTAGACACCGCCTCTACAACTGGCGGGGAAAGGGGGGCGTCAGCATCCTCGACGCCATGATGCTTCAGGCATTCTTTCGCCTGCAGAAATAGAAGCGGTTGTTTTCCATGCAGCCCTCTCTCAAGCCAGGCAGAAAAGGCTTCTTGAGGCACAGGCTTTAGCAATCCTGAGAAATAGCCATTACGTCTCATCATCAAAACAATCAAGATAAGGTGGAATTTCAGCCGCTTTCTCTAAGCAGTAGTGATCGATAGCTTCTTTGCCCTCCACTATCGCCCATACCGCTCCTCGCGTTATTCGTTTGACTATGGCGTCGGTGATGCCGCCAGTAGCGCCCAGTAAATATCGGACGTTTTCTTGCTTTCCTAGCTCAGACGGCTTCTTCAAGGGTAACGCGCGCTCATAAGCCGCAAGGAACGAGCGGAAGCTTTCATTTTCTTTCCAAGGAGGTAGATCGCAGAGCTGAAAACGCCGCTCCAACTGCTCGTCACTGCTAATAGCATGAAGCGCATCATCTACCCCGAACGCAATAATGGATAGTGACATCGGTGGACTGCTTAATGCTCTTAAAAAAGCCAGGTTCTTACGTTGGTCGATTCGTCCAGCATTTAGTAAGTTGTGGACCTCATCAATTAACACGAGCCTCATTCTGTGCGGATTCCACGCCATCCGGCCACCCAGTCCGCTCTCATCTGGCCAGGCATTCCAGGGCCATCTGGCCACCTGTTCCACGGCCATCCGGCCGGGCAGTCGGAGCGCAGCGACGCAGGGGTGGCAT
>NZ_JAAQXA010000056.1:0-3012 GCF_012985775.1 Pseudomonas sp. WS 5011 | reverse complement strand
GTTCGCCTGGGGTTCTCTATGCGCCGTTTCAATTATCGTTGGGTTCTCCTGCTCTTAGTCTTTCATTCCATTACATCTTATTCATCAACTCTTACTTATTGGGATCGTGTAAGTATTGCTGGTCAGGATAAATACACCTCAGCTACTCAGGCGTGTAATACATTCTGGAGTAATGGTGCGGGACTTGCTGCCGGCCAGAGTTTTGACCATGTGCAGAATAGTTCTACTGAGTGGGTATGCCGCGCCAAGAATCCCTTCCATTTTTTCGACTATGCTCGCTCATATTCGGTCGGCTGTCCGTACGGTGATAATGGTTCTGTTTGCAATACATCATGTGATTCACCTAAAACAATGATTAATGGCCAGTGTGTAGCACCTGCTCCAGACCCTTGCGTCTCAAAGTCCGGATCTCCCCAAGAATTTACAAAATCCGGTTCATCTGGCGACGGCTACGGCACGATATCTGGCGGTTATGTAGCAGGTGTTCAAAGTGCTTGTTTTGGCGGTTGCGCTGTCAATACGTCCGATCAAAAATGCACCGGAACTGTTTCCGGCCTTTATACGTGTCGAGGCACTGCTTACCACTCAGGCCAGTCATGCTCAACTACCGGTACAGGAACCGAGATTCAAGACAATGCTGCTCAAGAACCACGACCTGATCCTCAAGTCATTACTGAGGATAAGCCATGTGTTTATTCCGGCACTGGCGATACACAGACTTGTGTCTCATCTAAGGGCGAAGAGAAAGAAGGCCAGTATTGCGGCACTGTAAACGGTGTCAAAACCTGCGTTGACAGCAAGCCAACTAAAAACGGCATTGAAATTCAAACAACTTTTAAGACTGAAACTCAGCCAGACGGCAGCAAAACAACCACTAAAACAGATACCGCTACCAAGACCACTTGCAGCGGTGCCGGCCAGTGTTCCTCGACCTCAACGACCACCACCACGACTACTAAAACAGACTCAAACGGTAAAACCACCAGCGTTACCGGCTCCTGCACAGGTGAAGCCTGCCCTGATAAGAACGGCAACCCAGACGGCGACGGTGACGGCTTCGGCGACTGCATCGGCGATGACTGCGGAGACGGAGAGGGCGGTGGTGCTAATGATTGGTATGAACCAGGTGAAGACACATACGCGTCTGTTATTGGTGAGTTTGCAGATGCTGTTTCAGATATTCCAGTTGTGGCGGGCGTCGATAACTTCCTGACTTTTACACCGTCAGGCGCTTGCCCGGTTTACACCGTTCAGGTTTCTATTTTCGGTAGTCCGATAACTCTCCGGCTC
Source organism: Pseudomonas sp. WS 5011 (assembly GCF_012985775.1). NCBI lineage: Bacteria > Pseudomonadati > Pseudomonadota > Gammaproteobacteria > Pseudomonadales > Pseudomonadaceae > Pseudomonas > Pseudomonas sp. WS 5011. Next base: position 1,722 of record NZ_JAAQXA010000056.1, on the reverse strand, counting down.
GACCAGTGGTGCACCGGCTCAACTATTCCATGGGAACTTATCAAGGCCGTTATCTTGGCCTGCTGTGCCTTCTTTGCTTTCCGCATCGCATTTATGTGAGGTGAACTATGTGGCCTAAATGGTTAACGCTGGCTTTTTATGAAGGTCTATGGAAAGATTTCATGGAGTACATGGACGACCTTCCAATACAAACTCTAAAGGGTATTCTCGAAGCGGTTGCAGAAGTTCTTGGCGGCATCGATGCACCTGATTTCCTTAACAGTCACCAGCTCGGTGATGTATTGGCTCCGACGATGCCTTATATCGGTCACTTTCTTGCTCAATCTGGAATAAGTCAGGGGTTGACCATGATTGCTGCCGCGATTGCCTTTCGGGTTACTCGCAAAATATTAACGTTCGGCATGTGGTGATTTATGGCTATTGAATTTCACGAAGGCCTCCCAGGTGCTGGCAAAAGTTATGAAGCTGTCGTGTTTCATATCATCCCGGCCATTAAAGAGCGCCGCACCGTTGTTTCAAACATTCGCGGTTTAAACGTCGAAAAGATTGCCGAACTTTCCGGGCAATCTGTCGCCCTGGTCGAACTGCTGATTATTAACGTCGATCCCGCCGAACAGGACGGCGATACCAGCGAGATTCAACGCTGTATCAACGAAATGTGTGATCAGACTCCGGATAACGCCCTGATTGTTTGGGATGAGATTCAGGATTACTTCCCCAGCGGCAATTACAAAATGCCGCACAACCAGCAGAAGTTTTGGACGGAACATCGCCACCGTGGCCTCGACATCATCGTCATGGGCCAGGATCGCGGCGACTGTCACAAGCTGATCCGTAACCGCATTCGCACGGTGATCTACTTCCTCAAGCTGGAAGCTATCGGCAGGCCGACAAAGTACAAATGGGAGATCTATCAGAAACAACAGTTCGGTCGATTCGTTAAGACTGGCAGCGGCACCAGGGAGTACGAAAAGCAGTTTTTCGGCACGTACATGTCAGTGCGTAGGGAAGGGGTGCAGAAGGGTGTTTACCAGACCGCGAGAACCAACATGCTGGCCAACAGCACTTCCCTGGTATTTGGCGTGCCTCTGGCCTTCGCTGCTGCTATTTATGCCGTTTACCACCTCTACGGCTTCTTCCATGCCGCTCCCAGCGCGCCAACCAGCGCCGTTAAGGTTGAAAGGCCTGTCATCACTAATCCGCCGCCACAACTCGCTGCCAGCGCTCAGCCTGCGCCCGTACAAGCGCAAGCAACTACAAACCCAGAGCCTCCACCGCCGATTGATTACTTCGACAACCTCGTTAGTCAGTACCAGGTTCGAGCTGCTGGCATCATCACCAGCGAAACAAAGCGATCAGGTAAGGACATCATCGGCAAAATTGAACTGCTCGATGAGACGTACCATGTGAAGGAAGCGCTGACCGTTGCTGAGATCCGCGCGCTTGGCTGGACAGTGACCGCGACAGGCTACGGCTTGCTGCTCGAAAAGCAGCAGGTAGCTCACGTTGCACGCGCCTGGCCAATCGACGTTTACGGCCGTGTCGATCAGCACACCCAGACAGCCTTGGGCACGGCTGGAAGCGCAGCTCCAGCAGGTGCCCAAGGAACTGGACCATCTGCCGGTTCCTCCGTGACTGTTATCGAGGACAGCAGTCGCACGGCGCGCACGCTGCTGTAAGCCATTGATTCCCCTGGGGAAATATTCATAGGCTTCGCATAAT
>NZ_JAAQXA010000055.1:0-3167 GCF_012985775.1 Pseudomonas sp. WS 5011 | reverse complement strand
AACAGTGCAAGTTGGATAAGCATGAAAGTGGCTCCAAAAAGAAAGGCCCCCGAAGGGGCCTCGGGTGAGGCAGGCGGAACCGAATTAACGGAACCAGCCGATCACCTTGTTAAAGCCCCACCTGGCAACGCCGGGGAGGATTTTGATGGCAGCGATTGCACCGATAGCGGCGACAACGGCGGTTGCGCTGATAGCGCCAGTGACAGCGGTGAAGTCCATGGTGTTACTCCTCGATTATTGAAGGTTGGTCGGTGCGGTGGTTTATGAAGTGGACCACCGTGCCGAATCCCCAGGCGGTGAGCCAAAGGATTAGTGGGAGACTCAATCCGGCCATGAAGGCCTGCCGGACAGTGTCTGCATCTGGTACAGCGAAAAGGGCCGCGAGTGTGGGCGTGGCGGCGTATTCCTGAGCGGTCATAAGTGCATAGCCGGCGCAGGCGTCGGTGTATTCACCGATCACTTCGAGGGTGCTGCCGACGGCGGCTATGCAGAGAGCCATGGTTAGCTGGCCACTGCTTGTGGCTTGCCAATGGCGAGCGGTTCAAGGCGCGGGGAGACCATGAAAGACTCAAATTTGCCGATGAAAAAGGAGTCCTCAACAAGCTGGTATTTGCCAGCGGCGTAAGCGGGCTGACCTTCCTGCAGGTGGACGCGGGTGCGCTGTGGATACGGCGCTTCACCGATGGTCACCCAGGCGTCTTGCTCGCGGATTTTCCATGGCTTCTGCTGGGCGCTGATGCCGGAGCGTTCGTGAATTTTGGTGTCGTGGATCTCGAAAACGATTTTGAGCGGACGGGTTTGCATAGTTACCACCTCTGAGTTTGGCCAAATGGCCGTTAGTAGCCGAACAGGTCGCAGTAGCACGGAGCGGAAAGCTCCTTTAGCTGAGCTTTGAGCTGGTCGGTTTCGTACCGGTCGAACCGGAATTTCTTGTCTTCTGCGTCACGAATGGCAGCAGCTTCAGCGAGTGCTTTGTCTGTCGTTTCGCGCAGATGGGCGTTGAGAAAAGAGCCGCGGACTTGCTGCTGAAAAGCCATATTGCGGCGCTGGGCGTTGCTGATTTGGGTGCCTTGAAAGCTGACAGTTCTCATGCGGCAACCTCAGAACAAGCGGCGTCGAGGCAGTCCGGGCAAATGGCAAATTCAGGTGGTAGGCGCTGATCTGTGATCAGGTCTGGAGCCTGCGCAGGCTGGGCCATCAGCTGACCCATTGGGGCCTCGCAGAGATCGCAATAAACGCGGTCGTGGATGATCATTTAGGCCACCAGTCGCAGGTGGCGAGGTGCTACCGGGTGACGGTAGAACGAAGGCAGCAGCAGCACGTCACTGGTGACGATTTCTTCACAGCGGCGGATGGTGACAGCGCTGTGGCGGGTGATGTCGTACGGCATCGCGATGTTGAGGCCAATACGGTTCAGGCGAGCGCGGTAGGTCTGCATCTGCGACTTGTTGAAGTCGAAGTGAATCCCAGGGCAATTCATCCACTGGAGTGCAATGTTCGCAGTGGCATTTGCAGCCTGGCGGGAGGTGACAATGCCCTTCCCTATCAGCTGATCCGCAATCGTGTTGTAGTCCATCGCCGTCACCTCTAACTTTTCATCAATCGCCAGAAACTTGTTGTGTATCCCCTGAAAGGACTGCTCATCGAACAGGCCCCACCATTCCAGGCGTTCGCGCTGTAAAAACTCTGATTTCAGTTCCTGTTCCATACGAACTACGCCCTGCTCATCACAGAAATCGGCGATCTGCTGGAGATAACGGAACTCAGGCGACTCTTCGCCGAAGTTGCGTTTGCACTTGGGGAACAGAAATTTGCGGATGGCCTGGGCCTTGCCGTAGGCCTTTTCGTAGTGGTCGCGAGCCTTCCAATCGACCGTCCAGCCGTCCTCGTAGAGGTGGCCGTTTTTGTAGCCGTAACGCTGGGTGCTGAGCGCCCGGATATAGGCCCTGTCGTTGCCCTTCCCCACCGTCCGGTTTGTGGTCAGATCGACCCGGCGGATACGTGCGCCATTGCCGACTAAGCTGGACTTAGAGCCCTCTTCGCTTTGGCGCATGCCCCAGGAGGTGCACTTGGTAAACCGAGGTAAGCGCCAGAAGCCGTACTGGTCTGAATACTCGGTGACGATGTCGTTGTAGACAGCAATGCATTCATCCAGGGAGCGGAACCCGTCGAGGTTGTCCAGGCGGTTAACCGCGCTAGGGTTGCCCTTGACGGTGAGCTTGTTGCCATCAACACGAATCTGAATAACGGTCGAATAGCTGCCTTCGTGCTTCCAGCCTGGGCATGTATCGCGGAGCTGCTGACCGGTACGACGGTCGTAGTAACAAATGCCGGTGTCAGAGACTTTCGGGAGTACGAACGGGAAAACCTGCTCAACCGTGAGGTAGTCGTAAAACATCCGAGAAGTTGAATTTGTCGAAGGCGTCATGCCGTTTTCCCGTCACTACCTGTCAATACCTGAATACAGGTATCTAGATGCCGGTATCCTAGCAATGAGGAATCTCAGAATGCAAGCACTTAAATACCGGAATAACGGAACTGTACAGGTGAACAGTATTTACGATCTCGGCACGATGAAAAGCCACGGCGAGCGAGTCATGACATTCAGTGAGAACCTGAAGCGGTTCAGGAAGGCGCGCGGGCTAACGCAACCGCAGGTATGGGGGCCAGCCGGGGTGGGGAAGTCTTCATACACCGCATACGAGGCAGGCGCTTCCATGCCGTCTGCGGACAAGGTGGTGGATCTTGCCAAGGTGCTGGGAATTACGACAGACGAGCTACTTCTTGATGAGTCCGAAATGTCGGTATCCGAAGATCTAAGGCCCATATTGAAGAGATTTGATGCGCTACCACCTGAAATCAGGAATCAGGCACGAATCGCGCTAAAGGGCGTGCTATTCGGGTACGAACAGGAAGTCATCCGTTGATCACGTGGACGCTATGGCTTCACCTGCACGTAATGGGCGCAGACGAAACGCAACTGGAAAAGTCGCAAGTCATTGAAATAAAAGGCTTTTCCAGCATTGCCGACTGCGAAAAAGCGGGCCAGGCGGCTAGCGAAGTATTCATGACTGGGGATAGCTCCCGAAACGGCCTGGTGATGGACTGCAAAAAAGCCTGAAATCATGGAAGTCCGGGGTAAATTGGGGGTGTTACAGCACCCCCAC
>NZ_JAAQXA010000054.1:0-3742 GCF_012985775.1 Pseudomonas sp. WS 5011 | reverse complement strand
TTCGCCGATCTGCACGCTGCAAACAAAAGCCAGTTGGCCGAACAAGCACTGCACGCGATGGGCAGCCTGTACGAAATCGAACGGCAAGCACGGGACATGAGCGATGAAGAACGCTGGCGAATACGACAGGAAAAGGCCTCACCGATCCTCGATACACTGCATGACTGGATGCTGGCCCAGCGTGATCTTGTGCCCAACGGATCGGCCACGGCGAAAGCCTTGGATTACAGCCTTAAACGCTGGGTAGCGCTGACGCGCTACCTGGAAGATGGAACTGTGCCCATAGACAACAACCAGGTCGAAAACCAGATCCGGCCCTGGGCACTGGGGCGCTCGAACTGGTTGTTTGCCGGGTCGCTACGCAGCGGCAAACGCGCGGCGGCGATCATGAGCCTTATCCAGTCGGCCCGCATGAACGGGCATGATCCGTATGCCTATCTCAAGGACGTGCTGACACGCCTGCCGACGCAGCGGGCGAGTGAGGTCGGCCAACTGCTGCCGCATCAGTGGGCGCCTGCCTGAATCACGCAAGGTGAGTTCGGCGGACGCTTACCCTGCTGGTACAGCTCGGCCGTATTGGACAGGCCGCCACCGAGCACGATGACGTGGGGATCAATCAGGTTGATTACTGACGCCAAGCCGCGTGCCAACTGATCGCAGTAGCGGCTCAACGCCTGTTGCGCTGCGGGGTTGCCGCTTTGGGCTGCCGGCACAATGGCGTTCGCTTCAAGGCCCAGCTCACTGCGTGCCGCCCAACCCGGGCCGCTGAGAAAGGTTTCAATGCAATCGTCCAGACCGCAATAGCAGCGTCGCGCCGGGCCGTCTTCGGCACGCCGCCAGGGCAGGGGGTTGTGTCCCCATTCGCCGGTAATCGCATTCGGGCCGCCGAGCAGTTGCTGGCGCACGACCAGGCCGCCGCCCACTCCCGTGCCGAGAATTACCCCGAACACGCTGGGAGCGCCTGCCCCAGCGCCATCGCAGGCTTCGGAAAGAGTAAAGCAGTCCGCGTCGTTGGCCAGGCGCACCGGGCGCTGCAGGCGCTGTTCGAGGTCGGCCTGCAGGTCCTGGCCGATCAGGCACTGCGAGTTGGCATTCTTGATGCGCCCGTGGTCTGGTGAGCGAGTGCCGGGGATGCCAACGCCTAGGCTGCCTTGCTGGCCCAGTTCACGCTCGCAATCTTCAACTAAGCTGGCAATCAGACCAACGGTTTTCTGGTAGTCACCCTGAGGTGTCGGGGCGCGGCGGCGTATGACAGGCTGGCCGCCTTGCAAGGCGATAATCTCGGTTTTAGTACCACCCAGATCAATGCCCAGTTTCAGTGATGTGCGCATCATTAACCTTAAGTTACAGAGGTTGGGGTCGATAAGAGGTATACATGACGCCCTGCTCGGTCGTTATTTTGTGACATTTATCACATTAATCTGCCCGTATTTACCCGGTTGATGCAAATGCCACAGGTCGAGCAGCAAGGGACACACAAGCCGCCGTTTGAGACGCTAAACGACTGTTTTGTAACCTTACACGACAATAATTAGAACTGGAGACGTCCTGTGAAGACCGTGTTGTATCCGGCCATCGCGCTAATGAATCGCCTCAGCTTCGGCATGAAGTTCAGTCTGATCAGTGTTCTGTTCTTTCTGCCCATGCTGGTCACCAACTTCTATTTGGTGCGCGACTCCTATATGCAGTTCGTCAGTACCCAGGCGGCGCTCGAGAGCATTGATCTGCTCGATGAGAGCCTGACGTTGCGGCGTAATCTTGAGGACTTCGTCGACCTCACCGAAATCAACGCAATGATCGGTCAGTCGGGCCAAGCGGGTGATCTAGAAGCGCGACTGGTCAAGCTGCAAGGCAGCATCGGTGAGGCGTTGCAGGGCATGGCGGCGGTGGTACGCGAGCCTGAGCAGATTGAGGAATTCAACAACAAGCGTGATCAGTTGATTGCCGAGTTAGGCGCAGTGCAGGCCGAGACGTCGCTGCAGGGCAAAATTGCCCTTGCTGAAAAACTGCTGGGCAGCTCCCAGGTATTTATCAAGTTGGTCGCCGCCCAAGCCGGCTTGAGCCAGGATCGCCAGGGTTCTGTGCGGCAGATGATTGAGCTGGTGTCCGTGGACACGCCCAAGGTTACGGCGGTGCTGAGCGAAGGGCGCGCGGTCGGTGCTTATTCCCTGGCTCAAGGCTTTCTCAATTCCTCTGCCAGCACCACGTTTGACGAGCTGTTGCTGGAGCTGGAAAAGCTGCATGCCGAGTACGGCTTGAACCTGCAGGCTTCACTCAACAGCAGCGCGCAGGCCCGCACAGAGCTCGCCAGCCAAGCCGCCAGCAGCCTGGAGACCCTGAAAACCACTGCGGTGTTGTTTGAAGACAAGGTGGTGATTGCCGATTCGCTGGACACGCCATGGGCGCAGTTCTATGCCGATGTCAGCGGTGCCATGGATCAAACCTACCAGCTCAATCATGCGGTGCTGGCGTTCCTCGATAAACAGCTGCAAGTCCGTCTGGAAGAAAACCGTACGCACATGGTGTTGCTGGTCGCGGCCCTGATGGTGGTGTTCCTGCTGATCGTCTACCTGTACAGCGGTTTTTATGTGTCGATCCGCACCACGCTGAAAAAGCTTGGTCAGGTGATGAACCAGGTGGCCGCAGGCGATATGACTGTCAGCTTCAAGGCGCAGAGCCAGGATGAGTTGGGCGAGCTGGGCCAGGTATTTAATGAGACGGTCAGCAAGATCCATCAGCTGATCGAGCGGGTTGGTCAGACCGTGGTTGAGGTTGAGCGCCAGGCGGACCGCGTGCAGCAGGTCTCCGGCGAAAGTAACCAGGCGGTAGCTGGCCAGCGCGGCCAGATTGATCTGATCGCCACTGCGATGAATGAGATGTCGGCCACTGCCCAGGAAGTGGCGCACAGTGCTGCCGCTGCAGTGGGTAGCGCCCAGAGCGTCAACGATGAAACGGTCAGCGGTCGAGCGCTGGTCGAGTCGCAAGTCGGCAGCATCCAGCGATTGGCGGGTGAAATCGATCAATCCGTGGGGGTGATCAATAAGCTGGCCAGCGACAGTGCGTCGATCAGCCAGGTGTTGGATGTGATCAAAGGCATTGCCGAGCAAACCAACTTGCTGGCGCTCAACGCGGCCATCGAGGCAGCGCGAGCGGGTGAACAAGGTCGCGGCTTTGCTGTGGTGGCGGATGAGGTGCGTAACCTGGCCAAGCGTACGCAGCAGTCCACCGAAGAAATCGAGTCGATGATCGCCAAGCTGCAAAGTGGCGTCGGTGCTGCGGTCAAGGCCATGAGTGCGAGCCACAAGATGGCTGATACTACCGTCAATGAGTCGGGCAAAGTGCAGCAGGCGCTGGAAAATATCCTCGGTGCGGTTGGCATGATCGTCGACCAGAACCAGCAGATCGCCACCGCTGCCGAAGAGCAGACCGCCGTCGCGCAGGATATCGACCAGAACATTGTCGAGATCAGCCAGGCCGGTGAGCGTACTGCCGAGGGTGCCAGCCAAACTGAACAGGCCAGCCGCGAGCTGTCCGGGCTGGTGGCGCGCTTGAAACAGTTGATTGGTGCATTCCGCGTCTGATCAGCAACTCGCTTGGAAAAAGCCCGCCACCTTGGCGAGCCGTTCGCTTAATCTGTTGAAAACCTAAGGCCCGGTGAAGTACAGGATATCCTCGTATTTCACTGGGCCTTTGGCTAATCCAAGGCGCATAGCCGGTGTTTTCTTGTCCTTACCGCCCTTCA
>NZ_JAAQXA010000053.1:0-4888 GCF_012985775.1 Pseudomonas sp. WS 5011 | reverse complement strand
AGCGGCAACATCAGGAACTGGGTGCTGGCACCAATCGTGTGCCTGAACCCGGAGCGGGAAGCGGTACTGCAGCAAACATCAAAGGCAGCGTGACACGCTCACGCGACAACTACCTTGAAAATCGCCGAGAAAAGCAAAGCCCGTAAGAGCTGAGCGAAATGATGTAATTACCCACGTTAGTGGGGATGTTGTTCTCTGCCGTTTAGGCAGTTTAGAGAAAAGTAACGCCCGTAAAGCTGAGTAAGCTTTACACCGTTCCCTTGTGGAGCTTCTGCCATGTAGGCAGTTTACAGAAAAGCAAAGCCCGTAAGAGCTGAGCAATCTGTACAGCGTCCCCTCGGGGAACCTCTGCCGTATAGGTAGTTGGAAGCTAGACGTACGACAAAGCCGCCTTCGGGCGGTTTTGTCGTTGTGCGCCAGGCATGGCGCGTTGCGCGCAAGCGCAGATTCGGGAAGTCTTTTTTTCCCTAAGTAAACTGTAGAATTGTAGGGCATCTAATCCTGTGTACGAATTGCTGCTTCATGTTTGCCGACAAATGTATTGAGCGTTCGCTGCTTCGTTCATATAACCCTATAGCAGAGCAAAGAGGGCTGGTATCGGGGGGAATTCCTTTTGGTTACACTAGGCGCGCGGCTTGCGCCAAATTGCGCGATTCTATCAGCACGACAAACTAAGCCCTAGCTTCAGCAATAAGTATTTGACCGAAACTCATTTTACGTGAATACGCCATGAGTGCCTGGGCGGACGCAGGTGCTTTTGGCATTTTTATCAGAACATGCGCGTAACAGTGCATTCTTTAGTGAGCTTGCAAACTCAAATGGAAACATGATCTTGAAGTTGTTGGAGCCAATGCCCGTCGAGACCTTGACATAACGAGAGTAACGCATAATCCAAGATATATTTTTTGAGCTCAAACCAAGCTGTGCGCGTGAGTGCCCGAGTCCTTTAATTGTTGTAGTTTGAAACTTGGCGTCAGTGGCTTTAATGATTTCGATGACTGCTGCTTCACCGAGGACTTTGCGTGCAGTATTAAATAGGTTGTTGAGTTGTACGTTCATGATAGCTATCTCTTATTATGTTCTGAATTATCTTGAGTCAGTAAGTATATTATCTCCTTCATCCTTGCGGCTGTATACGTTGACACTTAACTGGTTTTTGGTATGTTCGGCTTTTTTGCTAAAGACAATTAGATAAAATTAGGCGGGTATTAAGTTTGTGGCATTTGAAAAGGGCCAGCAGGCCCTTGGTATGTTATGAGGTTACACTTCTACCCAGCCACCATCCGCGTCAAGCACTACTTCCACCAGGCTCTTTAGCTGGTCTTTGGCACTTGTTTCTTCCGTGCAAAAATTTACCGAATCTGCTTCCCAGTTTTCCATGGTATCTACGCTGCCAGTTCCCAAATTCATGTACATTGAGTTGTTGTTATTCATGGTCTTGCTCTCTTTTTGTCGCTGATCTCTTCTTGAGTCAGTAAACATATTATCTCTTTCATCCTGTCATAAGTAAATGTTGACGAGCGACCAATTTCAGGTATGTTTTGGAATATTTTCATAGGTATTTAACGTGTGTGTTAAATCCGTGGTTGCCGTCAAAAAGAATTGGGGAGTTAGTGCGTTAGGTGTATTAAGCAATATGGTTTTTTTCAGATAAATGCCAAAAATAACGGTAATCCGCCCATTTTTAGTACAGGCCATAAGTAGAGATCAGGCCGCGAGGGCAAACTTCTTTTTGGGGGTGATGCCTCACTATGCAACATGCATCACCTTCATTATTATTGTTATATATGCATGCTATCTAAATGAGCTATAATCAAAAAAACAATATAATCTCCAACATATCGAAAGCCAATTTAATGTCAAGTATGAGGCCGGCGCATGGGCAGATACAGGCACAAGAAAATTGAGCTATTGCCGGCTCCATCATTAACTTATCAAGTAACTTTAAAATGACTTTTGAAGATTAATTCTCTTGGCATTGCTGATCTAATCAACTCAAGGCGGCACAAAACGGAGCGTGGTAATGAGCAATAAAGCAAAATCACCACTTCCTTTGCCGCCAAATTTCGCACTTGATCCGGTTTTAATGGCTGAGTTGCAGCAAGATTTCAGGGCGATGGCAGTTAATCCCGATGCTGATATCCTGCCGCTGCCCATGCCTTTGTATGTAAGTCTGGTCAAATCCAGACCGGATAACGGCGATGAGCTTGAGTTTTTGAACTTGGATGGCTTGCTGTAGGCTTGGGTTTGGGTGTTGTTTGAGGCCAAAAAGGTTTGTGCTCAAAATGAAACGAGGGCATTTTAGGGTGTGTTTATTGTGAGCGCAGAGGGAATTGATGTTGTTTCGTACTTCAAGTCATTGCCGTCAGAGCTTATGACGGAAGAAGTGTGCCTTCATTGTCTGAGCCTTGACTGGTACGTGATCAAGCACATTCCGCACTCAAAACAGACGACGGCGATGCAGGTTATGGCCTTAAAAGCCTGTGCGGATGCGGTATTTTACATCCCAGAAGATGACCTAGATTCCGTTATTGAGTGTGTGGCGGAATTAAAATAAGTTAATTTGATCGCAAAAAGCTACATTCCCAGGTCATTTTCAAGCTGAAATCTGGCGTATTTACGGAGATGTTGGCGTGATGGATCTTGCTTGTATCGCTCTCCCAGCTTAATAGAGACCGCTGTATTGGTTGCTTTAGAACATATAATGGCTCTGAGAATACCAACTCTTGAGATAACAAAACTAATGCTGGGCTCCCCAAAGCGAGTGAGAATTTCCAGTCTAGTAACGCAAAATTCATTTCTGAAATCATCTACAGCGCGAATTCGTTTTTTCTTGATGGCTTCCCACTGTCCTAGCCAGTCGATTTCGCTCATGATTTTCCCACCGTTTAAATGCCCATGTCCTGTTCAAGCTGAAATCTGGCGTATTTCCTCAGGTGTTCGCGTGATGGATCTTCTTTATAGCGCTCCCCAAGCCTGAGCGTGAGCGCTTTTTCGATTTCGGGAGACGTAGTAAGAGCCCTAAAAAGCCCTTCATCTGAGACGATATGAGACCTCCCAGATTCGCCATACTTCTTTACAATGCTCCACTTCGTTACGCAGAATTCGCTGACGTAGTCAGCAACTACTTGAAGCCTGTACTCCTGAACACTCTGGCTCATGCCTTACATTCCCATATCCAGCTCAAGTTTCATTGCCAAATACTTTTTTAGATGTATTTTAGACTGATTTTCAACGTAGAAATCAGAGAGAAATACGATTAATCGGCGCAAGAACTCCATGTCCAATACTGTGCCCTGGCCTGGAATGTCGCTTTTGATCTCAGGCCTTAGAATTAAAACTAGCTCATTAACGTCTAAATCAAATTCTGCCTTGGCATCTTCGACCGCATCAAAAAGCCGAGCAAGGATCAAACTCTCAGCTCCGCTCGCACCAGCTGCTCCTTGTACTTATCTCTCAGCCCGTCATCATGTCCGTAATACACGATCTGGCGCAGGTACGAGAGCAAATTGCTGTAGGAAATGACGGAATAAATGTCCTCCCCGCTATCGTTAAGCATGTAGGAAATTGCTAGGTCGCCTTTCTCGATTTTTGCGATCAAAACATAGGCATCTCGGTGCGTCAGCATTGGCAGATAGTCCGAAAGTAGCGCGGTCATGTAATCAATGCGGTCTCGGATTTCTGGGTTTTGCCGGCAGCGGGTGAGCCTGAAGATGTCGGTTGTGTGCAGAGTCATAGGCCGATATCCATATCCAATTTCATTTTGATGTACTTTTTAAGGTGTTTTTGTTCCGGGTTTTTTATGTATCTATCAGCAAGTATGTTTACTACTCTCCTTAAAACTTCACCTTTCAGAAGCATCCCTCTGCCGTCAGGCAGAACCCCATCGTCGTCAAAGGCCTCCTGCGCAATCCCGGCTTTCATCGCGAGCTCAAAAATTCTCAAGTCAATGTCAGCTCTAACAGATGCAATTGCTTCGATGAGTTGATCGCTCATAAGCCCATGTCCTTTCCTAGTTGCCATTTCATGTGCTTTTGTAGGTGCTTTTTAGCCGGATTTCGAATGTATTCATCACATAATTCCTGCCGCATAACGTCTTCCTGACTCAGTTCTTCGCTCAAAAACGTAAGGGATAAGTACCTTTCCGTGCCAAATTCAAGCACATATTCGGCTAATAGGATATCCAGCTCCGTTAGCCTGAGTTCTGCTGTGGTCATGAGCTTAGGCAGCTTCATGGATATTGATCCGGATAATGTCGCCAAGGCGGTCTTCATACTTCTTAAGCCATGTTTTCGACTCGTATTTCCAATAAATTTTGCACAACGCAATGGTTAAATTTGCCCGCAATTCTGAGGATTCCAGGACGAATCTCATGGCTTCTGAGTTGTTTTTAGCTGTGTGATAGATAACGAAGTGATCCATCATCTCCATCGCCGACATTCTCAGCTCACGCTTGGCGTCTTGATACGCCTCAAAGCACAGCCCGCTTTCACGCTGCTCACCGGCACGAACGGCTTCAATAATTTTATGGCGCATGGCTAGATCCCAAGGTCTTTTTGAAGTCGCTGTCGCAAGTATCGACGCAGATATCTCTTGTCAGTCCTACGTCTGTACTCTTCCGAAAGCCGCTCGATCACATCTTCATATGTCTTTGCAGACTCAATCTCACCGAACTCGATAATGTAATGCTCGCACGCAGGCACCCATTCTTTGCTATATCCGCAGTCAAATCCTCGAAGAAACCGATCTTTGAAAAAATGGATGCGGATTCCACGCCATCCGGCCACCCAGTCCGCTCTCATCTGGCCAGGCATTCCAGGGCCATCTGGCCACCTGTTCCACGGCCATCCGGCCGGGCAGTCGGAGCGCAGCGACGCAGGGGTGGCAT
>NZ_JAAQXA010000052.1:0-4902 GCF_012985775.1 Pseudomonas sp. WS 5011 | reverse complement strand
TGTTGCCCATCATTTCCATACTGATCACCCTGTGTTCTCCTGCTCAAAAATTGAGCAGAAGCAGTTGAACACCTGGGTCAGTTTTCAGTCGGCAGAACAGCCTCTACTGGGTCAGTTTTCGGTCAGCGGCAACACCTCCTGTATCCCGCGTGAAGAAAGACGCTACGTTGCGCCCGTTCTTCCACGGCTTCGCTTGCCGCCCCGCTACGGCAGATTCGAAGTATTCATCGAAATGTCATCCTTTAGAAGCAGTGCGGTAACAAGGAATTTCTACCCTTTGCATCGCGAACCGCAATTGTGCGGCCAGCAATATTGCGAAAGGTGATCAAATGACGCCCCATCCGATACAGGACGCCGTGCTGCGGGTCGACCGGTTGAGCGTCGTCTATCCAGGCGGCGTGACAGCCCTACGCGATACCTCGATTGCATTTCGGCGTGGTGAGTTCACCGTGCTGCTTGGTCTCTCGGGCGCAGGCAAGTCGACCTTGCTCCGTAGTCTCAATCGACTCGTCACGCCCACTGGCGGCAGTGTCACCAGCGAACTCGGTGAACTCGGCAGCGGCTCGGCCTTGCGTCAGCATCGTCGGCGTACCGCCATGATCTTTCAGCACCACCAGCTAATCGAACGTCAAAGCGCACTGGCTAATGTGCTTACCGGTCGGCTGGCCTTTCACAACACGCTCCGCTCGCTGTTTCCTCTGCCGCGTGCCGATCAGGAGATTGCGCTCAGTTGCCTCGCTCGGGTCGGTCTGGCAGACAAGGCGCTAAGCCGGGTGGACAAACTGTCCGGTGGCCAGCAGCAGCGGGTAGGCATCGCGCGTGCGCTAGCGCAACAGCCGGCGATCATTCTGGCCGATGAGCCGGTAGCCAGTCTCGACCCGGCCACTTCGGTCCGTGTTCTCGGATTGCTGCGCGACATCTGCAAGGAAGACGGCATCACCGCCATCGTTTCGCTGCATCAACTCGAATATGCCCGCCGCTTCGCCGATCGCGTCGTCGGGCTGGCCGATTCTCAGATCGTTTTCGATGCCGCGCCCTCGGAACTCACCGATGCGCAGCTTGAGCGCATCTATGCAGGCCGCTCTACGACTCAGCCAGCGAATGCTCCGGCTGAACCACCTGTCATGCTCGAACCTTCACTGGAGATGTCCCGATGAAACGCTTATCCGCGCTCTTATTGACTTGCTTGCTGTCCGCTGTTTCAAGTTTGTCCGCCCTAGCGGCCGATGCCGATCCGGATGTGCTAAAGGTTGCCCTGCTGCCGGACGAAAACGCCTCCGAGCTGATCAAGCGTAACCAGCCGCTGAAGGATTATCTGGAAGAGCATCTGGACAAGAAGGTGCAGCTGATCGTAACCACCGACTATTCCTCGATGATTGAGGCGATGCGCTTTGGCCGTATCGACCTGGCGTATTTCGGTCCGCTGTCCTACGTCATGGCCAAAAGCAAAAGCGACATCGAGCCCTTCGCTGCCATGGTCATCGACGGCAAGCCGACCTATCGCTCGGTGATTATCGCCAATGTGGCGTCAGGCGTGAATGAGTATGCCGACCTTAAGGGCAAGAAGATGGCCTATGGTGACCGGGCATCGACGTCCAGCCATTTGATTCCCAAAACCGTGCTTCTTGAGACGGCCGATTTGACGGGTGGGCAGGACTACGAACAACATTTTGTGGGCACGCATGACGCCGTTGCCGTCAACGTGGCGAACGGCAACGCCGATGCGGGTGGGCTGTCAGAGGTAATTTTCAATCACGTAGCCGAACGTGGCCTAATCGATCCGAGCAAGGTGAAAGTACTTGGTTACAGCGGCGAATACCCCCAGTACCCCTGGGCGATGCGCTCGAACCTGAGCCCCGAGCTGAAAACCAAGGTGCGGGATGTATTCGTCGGTATCGACGATCCCGAAGTGCTGCGCAACTTCAAGGCCGAGGCCTTCGCGCCAATCACCGACGCCGACTACGATGTGATCCGCAACATGGGATCGCTGCTCGGCCTCGACTTCGCCACGATGTGAGCACCGATATGTCTACTCATTACGACGTGCAGGCGCTGCCTGCAGAGCAACGCGAGCACATCCTTCGAGGCTTCGGCCTCGGTTGGTGGCGCCAGCTGGGGCAGGTGGCGATTGTATTCGGAGTGGTGCTGTTGGCCTGCTGGTACGTGGGGCTGCTCGATGCCACCACGCTGCTGAACGGGCTGCCCTCCATCGCGACCCTGGCAGGCGAGGCCATGCCGCCAGACTTTTCGGGCTATCGAAGCTGGATTCGCCCCTTGATCGACACCTTGGCGATGAGCATCGCCGGTACGGCCATCGCAGTGGTGTTCTCGCTGGTGGTGGCCTTCGTTGCAGCGCGCAATACGGCGCCGCACCCCCTTGTGTTCGGTGTTGCCCGGGTGCTGCTCAATGCCCTGCGGTCGGTGCCGGAGCTGATCATGGGCATCATCTTCGTTGCAGCCGTAGGGTTCGGCGCCTTGCCGGGCGTGCTTGCCCTGGGTCTGCATTCGGTCGGCATGGTCGGCAAGTTCTTCGCCGAGGCCATCGAGCACGTCGACGAAGCGCCGGTGGAAGCCGCTCGGGCGGCGGGGGCTACGCCGATGCAAGTGCTGCTGCACGCGGTTTTGCCACAGGTGACGCCGCAGTTCGCCGACGTGGCGATCTACCGCTGGGAATACAACTTTCGCGCCTCCACCGTGATGGGCATGGTTGGCGCCGGCGGTATCGGCTTCGAACTCATGGGCTCGCTGCGCATCATGCAGTACCAGGAGGTTGCAGCAATCCTGCTGGTCATCCTGGCCATGGTCACGCTAGTAGACGCCTTCAGTGGCGTGCTGCGCAAACGTTTCAAATAGGACAAACCATGCTGCCGAAACTCGTTATAACTCACCGAGTACACGATGAGATCCTGCAACTGCTGGCGCCACATTGCGAGCTGATGACCAACCAGACCGACAGCACGCTGACGCGCGAGGAAATTCTGCGCCGCTGCCGCGATGCTCAGGCGATGATGGCGTTCATGCCCGATCGGGTCGATGCAGACTTTCTTCAAGCCTGCCCTGAGCTGCGTGTAGTCGGCTGCGCGCTCAAGGGCTTCGACAATTTCGAT
The DNA here is from genome assembly GCF_012985775.1 of Pseudomonas sp. WS 5011. Taxonomy (NCBI): domain Bacteria; kingdom Pseudomonadati; phylum Pseudomonadota; class Gammaproteobacteria; order Pseudomonadales; family Pseudomonadaceae; genus Pseudomonas; species Pseudomonas sp. WS 5011. The sequence continues at coordinate 1,795 of NZ_JAAQXA010000052.1, read as the reverse complement.
GTGGACGCCTGTACTGCCCGCGGGGTCTGGCTGACCTTCGTGCCTGATCTGTTGACGGTCCCGACTGCCGAGCTGGCGATCGGACTGGCGGTGGGGCTGGGGCGGCATCTGCGGGCAGCAGATGCGTTCGTCCGCTCTGGCGAGTTCCAGGGCTGGCAACCACAGTTCTACGGCACGGGGCTGGATAACGCTACGGTCGGCATCCTTGGCATGGGCGCCATCGGACTGGCCATGGCTGATCGCTTGCAGGGATGGGGCGCGACCCTGCAGTACCACGAGGCGAAGGCTCTGGATACACAAACCGAGCAACGGCTCGGCCTGCGCCAGGTGGCGTGCAGCGAACTCTTCGCCAGCTCGGACTTCATCCTGCTGGCGCTTCCCTTGAATGCCGATACCCAGCATCTGGTCAACGCCGAGCTGCTTGCCCTCGTACGGCCGGGCGCTCTGCTTGTAAACCCCTGTCGTGGTTCGGTAGTGGATGAAGCCGCCGTGCTCGCGGCGCTTGAGCGAGGCCAGCTCGGCGGGTATGCGGCGGATGTATTCGAAATGGAAGACTGGGCTCGCGCGGACCGGCCGCGGCTGATCGATCCTGCGCTGCTCGCGCATCCGAATACGCTGTTCACTCCGCACATAGGGTCGGCAGTGCGCGCGGTGCGCCTGGAGATTGAACGTTGTGCAGCGCAGAACATCATCCAGGTATTGGCAGGTGCGCGCCCAATCAACGCTGCGAACCGTCTGCCCAAGGCCGAGCCTGCCGCATGTTGAATCCGGTCTGGCTGAAGAGCCTGGTAGCGATCGTTCAAACAGGCAGTTTTCAGAGCGCGGCGAGGGCGTTGGGGCTGGCCCAGCCGACGGTGTCGCAGCACTTGCAGAAGCTTGAAGAGCAGGTCGGCGTAACGCTGGTGCAGCGCAGTCGTAGCGGCTGCCAGCCTACCACACGGGCGCTGGCCTTCATGCCGCATGCGACCGCCTTGCTCGACATGCACGCCCGGGCGCTAGAAGCCCTGCATGGCAATCGTGAGCGCGTCGGGGCCAGCTCCAACATCGGCACCTACCTTCTCCAGCCATTCGTGCGCAACTATCTGACGACCGCAAATGAGAGGGGCGAGGTGGATCTGCGCATCGCCGCCAACCCGGATGTGGCCGACCAGCTACTGGCGGGCCAGCTCGACGCCGCGATCATGGAATGGTGGCTACCTCACCCCGACTTCGAACACCGCCTCTGGCGGGTCGAGCCGCTGGTGCTTATCGTCAGCCCCGACCATGCGCTGGCTGAAGCAGGGTGCATAGAACGTGATCGTCTGGTGGACCTGCCGATGCTGGGAGGTGAACCGGGTAGCGGTACCGGACGGCTTCTGACCGAATACTTTGGCGAACTGGGCGTGCCTCGCAGCGGTATGCAGCTAGGCAGCACCGAGGCAGTCAAACAAGCAGTGAGGGCGGGACTCGGCGTGTCGTTGGTGATGGCTTCCGCAGTACAAGACGAAGTTCGCAGTGGCGCGCTGGTAGCTCTTCCCATCCCGGGGCTTGAAAAGCGTCTCCAACTGATCTGGCGCAAACCTCCCGGAAATCTGCACCCGCCGGGATTTGTGCGGCACTTATTGGAGGAGGCAGATCTAGCTGGATAAGGTGATGGATGGTTGCGATCCAGCGCTTGGCTTGTCAGCCTAGGGAAACTCTGAAAAAGACTTTCTGATTTGGCAAAATACCGCGACCCCACCCACCGAGTTTCCCGATGAAGCAGATGACCTTCGCCGACGCCGAGTACGCTGGCAAGCGCAAGCAAACCCGCAAG
>NZ_JAAQXA010000051.1:0-4919 GCF_012985775.1 Pseudomonas sp. WS 5011 | reverse complement strand
GACGCCGGGCACCTCAGACTAACAATGCCAGCCCTGCGTCGCTGCGCTCCGACTGCCTGTCCGAATGATCGTGGAACAGGTGTCCGGATCAGCGTGGGCTGAGTGTCCGAATGGCGTGGAATCCGCAAACTGCCTATCTAACTCATTCGCCGCGATGGCACTTTCACCATCAGCCTTGCGGTAGCGATGCTTGCGGCATTGCGAACTGAACAGTCGGGCCTCTTTCATCAGGCGACCCGCCAGGAAGCGCCCCACAGCGACACCTTGTACCCGCAGCGCCGCCGACAGCGTTCGGGCTCCAGCTGAACCGCGACTTTGTTGATGAAACTCAGTGGCCAGTTGGCGCAATGCAATCCGTCGATGATCGACATGACGGCGTCGCTTGCAGGTGTCGTAGACACTGCTGCGATGCACGCCAAACACACGGCACAGCTCGGCTCGTGGATTGAATCATTGAGCCACAACAGAGTGACGACTGGCGGCGTGCTGGTGGCTCTTACAGATCTGCATCTACAGATCTGCATCGACCTCTCGGTAGTTTGATCAAGACCTAGATTCGCGGCCCATTCTCAGAATGCGACATCCCGCCCCTTGCGGCTTCGGCCGTCTCTCAGGTTGGCGCTCTTTTGCATCATGTCTATCTCAATAATTGGGTTTCACATCAGATTCCGCGGCAATTGCCCGCGAGGCGATATCCCGCGGCTGTTGCCTCGGACGCCGAACTGAATTCGATAATGTTCTTGGCGCTGATACGTCCGTAAGAAGGGCAATCTGGGCGATGGTAGATCTTGGAACTGCTGTTTCCTCGTACCCCACCGGAGGCCGCTAAGGCTTTTTGTTGCTGTGGGGAGGCTTTTGCGAACAAAGAAACAGAGGACATTGCCGGGAGAATGGAGGTTGGTTGAGGGGCACTCATGCTTACCGCGGCCTTGCCCATTGCAAGGTAAACGGGCGCATGGTCAGAGACATGCTTGCGACTCTTCTCATGGTTCCAGCCGATCACCTTCGGATAGTTCAAGATGCCGGCTTTGTTGCGGGCATAGGCACTGCTGTTCGATACCCAGATGTTGTCGTAAAGGTTGACGAATTTTGTGTCTTTACCCGATAGCGTGCTTGCTCCGCTGGTAATCAGTGGTCGTGCATACTGCTTGAGCGGCCCCCAGGCCGGATGGCTTGGAGCCAGGTTGAAGTCACCGACCATGATCAGCTCGCTGCCGGGGTAGATTTCCCCAAGCCACGTCCAGTAGTCAGCTAGGGCTTTGATCTCCGGAGTTCGGTCTTCCACGCCCTTGCCGTAGAGAATGTGGACGGTGGCCAAGGCAAAGATCGAGTTATCACTTAATTCTCGGAACCGCGCCGAGTAGGGCTCACGAATGAACTTGTCGCCCCGGTCCATGTATACGACTGCGCCGTCCTCGTACGCGACCTTCGATTCGCGGTAGAGGAATGCATACATCTCTTTGTATGACCGGGAGCCGATCAGATGGCTCTCCAGCCGGCCCCACGTTTCGCCGGTGCGTGTTTCGATGGCGCTTTCAAGTCGATCCAGGCCGTCTTCGCTCATGACTTCCTGAAGGGCGATTATGTCGAACTTGCCGGCAACGGCTGACAGCGCCTCATAGGAGTGCTGTTTGCCAAGCCTTTTCACGTTCCAAGAGCCGAGAGTGATATCGGCGGCGAGGGCCGATCCGGACAAAAGCATAGTGAGTGCGGTTAGAGCAGCGGTGATTCCTTGGCGCATAAAACCTCCTTTGACCTATAGGCATCATAACGGAGTGAGGCCGGAGCCAGGCCCTGAATTCACACTTCGGTCACAACCAGTTCTGCCTCGTCAATCCGGATGTGATGCCGCGCTACCGCAAGTCCATTTCCGGCTGGAAAAACGAATACGCATCAGAGTGCATGGAGTATTTGAAGGATTTCTCCCCGGTTTGAGAGCTGCGATGGCACTTCTATTCGTCCGACCACGCGTTCTCGGCCCCAAATAGCAGGCTGCGTAGGCTGGCGGACTCTCGACAAGTCTGCGCCTTCTGCCGGTCGGATATACAACTTGTGCCCAGCGCCGGATCGGCGGTTTCCATAGACGCTTATCGACGCGATGGATTGGTGACCCATCATGTAAGCAATGGCCTCATCGCTCTCGCCGGACGCTTTGAGGTTAGAGCCCAGTTGGTGGCGGAAGCTTTTCAGGGTCGGGTGTTGCGTGCGCCGAGGCCATAGTGCGCGGCACTCTTTGCGCAGGCGATCCCTAATAGCTGTATTGGTTCGAGGGCAGGCACGCATCCATTTGGCAGCGTCTGCCACAGCCGCGAGCACGGCAGAGTCGTCAATCACCAATGTTCTATCTGCGCCTCTATCCAGCGGAGCGCTTTTCTTGCCACCAATGATTTGGACGAAATTTCCTGTCACCGTGATTGTGCGCATTTCACAGGGACGGACGCCCAAGTGATATGCCAGCACCACTGACAAGGCTTCATCCATGAAACCATACGCCGAAAGATGCTCCACAAGTGTCATGTAGTCGTCCTCAGAGACTGAGCGCACCTGCTTAGGCTTGGGCTTCTTGGTTAATGTTGATCCAGGTGCTGTCACCGGATTCGTAAGCTGCTTGATCGCCTTGGCAGCCTGTTGGTTGCCACGAGCCTTCTGATCATTGAGCAGTGCGCTTTTAAGCGTGCCAAAACTGTTGGGTCTGTAGTCGCTGGCGCAAGCCAGCAAAGCCGCGCAGATTTGCGCTGAATCCGGGGCCTCTGATTCGCAGTGCTTGCGATAGAAATTGCGAGCTCTTGTTTGGTATTTCTTTAGGGTGATGGTTTGCATGGTCGTCATCTCTTTTTGTTGTTTTTGATGACAAAGCTAAGCCGCTTGGCGAAGGGCGGTGAAGCAGTTCAGTCTGCACTGAAACCATTCCGCCTTCGCTCCATGTTTTCTCGTTCCGTCTGAACTACTCCACCGCCCCCATACTCGCGCCGCGAGTATGGGGTGCGCGTTTCTACTCGCGCGCCCACTTCATCTTCATTCAGCGTGCGCTTTGAGCAAAAGCGCGCGCAAGCCTTTTGTCATCAAAATCAAAACGCAGCCAGCGCCATGGCGCTGAAAGGACGAGCCCAGCAGCATCAAGCTGCGCATCGCCGATGCAGCAGAAATCGGAGCGCTCAAAAATGCTGGTCAGTAGAATGATGTTTGGTTATGGTTTTTTCTTTTAAGTAATTGAATTTATTAAGTTATATGTCTAGGTATAACCAAAAAGAGCAGTGCCAGTTTGGGCACGTTTTGCGCCATAAGTGGCATTCGCTGTGCCGGTTTTGGCTGCTTTTTGTGCCCCATCAGGCACTGTGTATGCCGCATGCGGCACAGCAAGAGTGTCGCAAACCACTTGTGCGATATGCAGGGTGTATCGCAGCCAGCGCCTGCGACATGGTCAACGTGTCGCAGCGTGATTTTGCGACAGACCTGGGGTGTCGCATTTTCTAGCTGCGATATTCGGCACGTGTCGCAATCGTCTCATGCGACACGGCAGTCGTATCGCAGATGGCGGCCCCAGATAAAGGTGTGTCAGGCGCTGGTCGCCGAGAGCACCGGAAATCCATGGTGGCAAGGATGTGGGCTGTGCTGATATCCCCAGGCGCGGAGGTGAATAAGGCGTCATGGCTTTCATGGCGCGGCGTGGCCTCCTTCTGAATTGTGTCAGTGGAGCTGATCAGGCGTCGGATAGAAACCCTGAGGAAGAAATTTCTGATAGTCCACCAGGGATTGGTATCCACCTGTGTGGAACGAGGCGATGACGTAAAAGCTTCCTGTGTATGTGTGCAGCACCCAGAACTCTCCCTCCAGTTCGATACGCAGGATGTCGGAGGTGCGAATCAGACGTCCATCGGCAAATCGCCCCCCGAGCGGATCAGCCCTGACATGCCGGTGCGTTACTCCCAGACAGCAGCATGCTGCGATACGGGCATCGGTGATATAGGCAGTGACCGGATGGCTGAAACGGTATGCCTGAGCTTTGCGCAGCTTCTGCATATTCTCGGGAGAGACTGGGCGCATTTCTGCTCCTCACAGATCAGTGATCAACTCTGGGTTGAAGCCTGTGTGTTCTTCGGGATACTCCATGGCTTATATCAGGCATGCGATGGTGTCGGTGCTGGCAGGCTTGCGAGTACCGGGGCCCAGTAGCAGGTACACAGAATTGAGCGTTCTGAAATGAAATCCCTCGCTGAACTGATGCAGTAGCGAAGTTCTCACGAAGTCGCCCACATCCCATCGTCGCTCGCTGTCGAAGACGACCTGGTGCGCATAGATCAAGGCCGGCTGGCGTTGTGTTCTCTTCAGAGCGTGGCGTTGCGCGTCGGTGGTATCTATATCGAGCCAAAGCCAGTCGCGCACAAGGCAAAAATTTCCAAAGGGAAAGTGCTTTCGGGCATAGCTGAGTGCCTCTTCGTCGGACATGGGGCTGCCGGGCATGAACACCCCTACTGCGTTCAGTAGCTCTGTGATTTCTTTCAGTGAATTCATGGTTGATTGATCCACATCCCCTGAGAATGGCTTGTGACATTCCGGGCAATAGCTGGGGCAGCTAGCTGCCCACTGCCGCTCATGGTGTCTGCAGCATGCTGCAGGCCTGACGATGCTGCTGCTCCAAGTCGATGCCACAGAGCAGGGCGGCGAAGTCCGCATCAGGCAAATGCATCCGCTGTGTGCGAGTCTCAACAATGGATTTGATGATCGCATCGACCCGCTTAGAAACGGGCATCTGGCTCGGCGTCTTTGAGCGATCATGCTGATAGATGATCGAGTGCGTATTTCGGCCCACCGTGACCGGTCGTTTCGGTAGATCGTGACCGGCCATTTCGCTAACGCGTGACCGCTCATTTCGCTATCAACGTGACCGATTTCCAGCCTGTTCCGAAACAGGCGGTCAC
>NZ_JAAQXA010000050.1:0-5377 GCF_012985775.1 Pseudomonas sp. WS 5011 | reverse complement strand
CGAAAGACTTAACCACCGCTCTTTAACAACTGAATCAAGCAATTCGTGTGGGTGCTTGTGAGGTAAGACTGCTAGTCGCAAGATTATCAGCATCACAAGTTACTCCGCGAGAAATCAAAGATGTAACCAACGATTGCTGAGCTAAGTTTAGGGTTTTCTCAAAACCCAAGCAGTATTGAACTGAAGAGTTTGATCATGGCTCAGATTGAACGCTGGCGGCAGGCCTAACACATGCAAGTCGAGCGGTAGAGAGGAGCTTGCTTCTCTTGAGAGCGGCGGACGGGTGAGTAATGCCTAGGAATCTGCCTAGTGGTGGGGGATAACGTTCGGAAACGGACGCTAATACCGCATACGTCCTACGGGAGAAAGCGGGGGACCTTCGGGCCTCGCGCCATTAGATGAGCCTAGGTCGGATTAGCTAGTTGGTGAGGTAATGGCTCACCAAGGCGACGATCCGTAACTGGTCTGAGAGGATGATCAGTCACACTGGAACTGAGACACGGTCCAGACTCCTACGGGAGGCAGCAGTGGGGAATATTGGACAATGGGCGAAAGCCTGATCCAGCCATGCCGCGTGTGTGAAGAAGGTCTTCGGATTGTAAAGCACTTTAAGTTGGGAGGAAGGGTAGTAACTTAATACGTTGCTACTTTGACGTTACCGACAGAATAAGCACCGGCTAACTTCGTGCCAGCAGCCGCGGTAATACGAAGGGTGCAAGCGTTAATCGGAATTACTGGGCGTAAAGCGCGCGTAGGTGGTTCAGTAAGTTGGAAGTGAAATCCCCGGGCTCAACCTGGGAACTGCTTTCAAAACTGCTGAGCTAGAGTACGGTAGAGGGTGGTGGAATTTCCTGTGTAGCGGTGAAATGCGTAGATATAGGAAGGAACACCAGTGGCGAAGGCGACCACCTGGACTGATACTGACACTGAGGTGCGAAAGCGTGGGGAGCAAACAGGATTAGATACCCTGGTAGTCCACGCCGTAAACGATGTCAACTAGCCGTTGGGAGTCTTGAACTCTTAGTGGCGCAGCTAACGCATTAAGTTGACCGCCTGGGGAGTACGGCCGCAAGGTTAAAACTCAAATGAATTGACGGGGGCCCGCACAAGCGGTGGAGCATGTGGTTTAATTCGAAGCAACGCGAAGAACCTTACCTGGCCTTGACATGCTGAGAACTTTCTAGAGATAGATTGGTGCCTTCGGGAACTCAGACACAGGTGCTGCATGGCTGTCGTCAGCTCGTGTCGTGAGATGTTGGGTTAAGTCCCGTAACGAGCGCAACCCTTGTCCTTAGTTACCAGCACGTAATGGTGGGAACTCTAAGGAGACTGCCGGTGACAAACCGGAGGAAGGTGGGGATGACGTCAAGTCATCATGGCCCTTACGGCCAGGGCTACACACGTGCTACAATGGTCGGTACAAAGGGTTGCCAAGCCGCGAGGTGGAGCTAATCCCATAAAACCGATCGTAGTCCGGATCGCAGTCTGCAACTCGACTGCGTGAAGTCGGAATCGCTAGTAATCGTGAATCAGAATGTCACGGTGAATACGTTCCCGGGCCTTGTACACACCGCCCGTCACACCATGGGAGTGGGTTGCACCAGAAGTAGCTAGTCTAACCGCAAGGGGGACGGTTACCACGGTGTGATTCATGACTGGGGTGAAGTCGTAACAAGGTAGCCGTAGGGGAACCTGCGGCTGGATCACCTCCTTAATCGAAGACTTCAGCTTCTTCATAAGTTCCCACACGAATTGCTTGATTCATTGCGAAAGACGATTGGGTCTGTAGCTCAGTTGGTTAGAGCGCACCCCTGATAAGGGTGAGGTCGGCAGTTCGAATCTGCCCAGACCCACCAATTGTTGTGGGGTTTGGCCTTGTAAGAATATGGGGCCATAGCTCAGCTGGGAGAGCGCCTGCCTTGCACGCAGGAGGTCAGCGGTTCGATCCCGCTTGGCTCCACCATATACAGCCTCGTTAAGAGTTCAGAAATGAATATTCCTACTGTAAGTAGTTGAATGTTGATTTCTGGTCTTTGACCAGTAAGAAAATCGTTCTTTAAAAATTTGGGTATGTGATAGAAGTGACTGATTAATTACTTTCACTGGTAATTAATTTGGTCAAGGTAAAATTTGTAGTTCTCAATTGCAAATTTTCGGCGAATGTCGTCTTCACGTTAGAGACAGTAACCAGATTGCTTGGGGTTATATGGTCAAGTGAAGAAGCGCATACGGTGGATGCCTTGGCAGTCAGAGGCGATGAAAGACGTTGTAGCCTGCGATAAGCTCCGGGGAGTCGGCAAACAGACTTTGATCCGGAGATCTCTGAATGGGGGAACCCAGCCAGCATAAGCTGGTTATTACACACTGAATACATAGGTGTGTAAGGCGAACCAGGGGAACTGAAACATCTAAGTACCCTGAGGAATAGAAATCAACCGAGATTCCCTTAGTAGTGGCGAGCGAACGGGGACTAGCCCTTAAGTTGATTTGAGAATAGTGGAAGGCTCTGGAAAGTGCCGCCGTAGTGGGTGATAGCCCCGTACACGAAATTCTCTTATCAATGAAATCGAGTAGGACGGAGCACGAGAAACTTTGTCTGAATATGGGGGGACCATCCTCCAAGGCTAAATACTACTGACTGACCGATAGTGAACTAGTACCGTGAGGGAAAGGCGAAAAGAACCCCGGAGAGGGGAGTGAAATAGATCCTGAAACCGTATGCGTACAAGCAGTGGGAGCCCACTTTGTTGGGTGACTGCGTACCTTTTGTATAATGGGTCAGCGACTTATATTCAGTGGCGAGCTTAACCGAATAGGGGAGGCGTAGCGAAAGCGAGTCTTAATAGGGCGACAGTCGCTGGGTATAGACCCGAAACCGGGCGATCTATCCATGGGCAGGTTGAAGGTTGGGTAACACTAACTGGAGGACCGAACCGACTACCGTTGAAAAGTTAGCGGATGACCTGTGGATCGGAGTGAAAGGCTAATCAAGCTCGGAGATAGCTGGTTCTCCTCGAAAGCTATTTAGGTAGCGCCTCGTGTATCACTGTTGGGGGTAGAGCACTGTTTCGGCTAGGGGGTCATCCCGACTTACCAAACCGATGCAAACTCCGAATACCAACAAGTGTCAGCACGGGAGACACACGGCGGGTGCTAACGTCCGTCGTGAAAAGGGAAACAACCCAGACCGTCAGCTAAGGTCCCAAAGTTATGGTTAAGTGGGAAACGATGTGGGAAGGCTTAGACAGCTAGGAGGTTGGCTTAGAAGCAGCCACCCTTTAAAGAAAGCGTAATAGCTCACTAGTCGAGTCGGCCTGCGCGGAAGATGTAACGGGGCTCAAACCATACACCGAAGCTACGGGTTCATCTTAGGATGAGCGGTAGAGGAGCGTTCTGTAAGCCTGTGAAGGTGAGTTGAGAAGCTTGCTGGAGGTATCAGAAGTGCGAATGCTGACATGAGTAACGACAATGGGAGTGAAAAACTCCCACGCCGAAAGACCAAGGTTTCCTGCGCAACGTTAATCGACGCAGGGTGAGTCGGCCCCTAAGGCGAGGCAGAAATGCGTAGTCGATGGGAAACGGGTTAATATTCCCGTACTTCTAATTACTGCGATGGAGGGACGGAGAAGGCTAGGCCAGCACGGCGTTGGTTGTCCGTGTTTAAGGTGGTAGGCTGATTTCTTAGGTAAATCCGGGAAATCAAGGCCGAGAACTGATGACGAGTTATCTTTTAGATGACGAAGTGGTTGATGCCATGCTTCCAGGAAAAGCTTCTAAGCTTCAGGTAATTAGGAACCGTACCCCAAACCGACACAGGTGGTTAGGTAGAGAATACCAAGGCGCTTGAGAGAACTCGGGTGAAGGAACTAGGCAAAATGGCACCGTAACTTCGGGAGAAGGTGCGCCGGTGAGGGTGAAGCATTTACTGCGTAAGCCCATGCCGGTCGAAGATACCAGGCCGCTGCGACTGTTTATTAAAAACACAGCACTCTGCAAACACGAAAGTGGACGTATAGGGTGTGACGCCTGCCCGGTGCCGGAAGGTTAATTGATGGGGTTAGCTAACGCGAAGCTCTTGATCGAAGCCCCGGTAAACGGCGGCCGTAACTATAACGGTCCTAAGGTAGCGAAATTCCTTGTCGGGTAAGTTCCGACCTGCACGAATGGCGTAACGATGGCGGCGCTGTCTCCACCCGAGACTCAGTGAAATTGAAATCGCTGTGAAGATGCAGTGTATCCGCGGCTAGACGGAAAGACCCCGTGAACCTTTACTATAGCTTTGCACTGGACTTTGAGTTTACTTGTGTAGGATAGGTGGGAGGCTTTGAAGCGTGGACGCCAGTTCGCGTGGAGCCAACCTTGAAATACCACCCTGGTAACCTTGAGGTTCTAACTCTGGTCCGTTATCCGGATCGAGGACAGTGTATGGTGGGTAGTTTGACTGGGGCGGTCTCCTCCTAAAGAGTAACGGAGGAGTACGAAGGTGCGCTCAGACCGGTCGGAAATCGGTCGTAGAGTATAAAGGCAAAAGCGCGCTTGACTGCGAGACAGACACGTCGAGCAGGTACGAAAGTAGGTCTTAGTGATCCGGTGGTTCTGTATGGAAGGGCCATCGCTCAACGGATAAAAGGTACTCCGGGGATAACAGGCTGATACCGCCCAAGAGTTCATATCGACGGCGGTGTTTGGCACCTCGATGTCGGCTCATCACATCCTGGGGCTGAAGCCGGTCCCAAGGGTATGGCTGTTCGCCATTTAAAGTGGTACGCGAGCTGGGTTTAGAACGTCGTGAGACAGTTCGGTCCCTATCTGCCGTGGACGTTTGAGATTTGAGAGGGGCTGCTCCTAGTACGAGAGGACCGGAGTGGACGAACCTCTGGTGTTCCGGTTGTCACGCCAGTGGCATTGCCGGGTAGCTATGTTCGGAAAAGATAACCGCTGAAAGCATCTAAGCGGGAAACTTGCCTCGAGATGAGATCTCACTGGAACCTTGAGTTCCCTAAAGGGCCGTCGAAGACTACGACGTTGATAGGTTGGGTGTGTAAGCGCTGTGAGGCGTTGAGCTAACCAATACTAATTGCCCGTGAGGCTTGACCATATAACACCCAAACAATTTGATGTTTGCGTGTCTCTATGAAGACTGCAACAGCCGAAAATTTGTAAGAACTGCAAAACCATTATCACATACCCAATTCGAGGTAGCGAGCCGCGTAAGCAGCACGACATCTCAGCTGAATCGCTTGACGACCATAGAGCATTGGAACCACCTGATCCCATCCCGAACTCAGTAGTGAAACGATGCATCGCCGATGGTAGTGTGGGGTTTCCCCATGTGAGAGTAGGTCATCGTCAAGCACCTATACCAAAACCCCCGATC